>JAZNXS010000032.1:0-15533 GCA_045594025.1 Candidatus Scatosoma sp. | reverse complement strand
TTGCTGTTTATTAATCATTGACTTCTTTGCCATGTTCGTTTCTCCTTACTTCTTGAAAGGCATACCGAGCGCTCTCAAAAGCTCTCTTGCCTCTTCGTCCGTCTTAGCGGTCGTAACGATTGCTACGTCCATACCTCTGATCTTTTCTACCTGATCGTAAGTGATTTCGGGGAAGATCAGCTGTTCTTTAAGACCTACGGAATAGTTGCCGCGTCCGTCGAACGCTTTATCCGATACACCGCGGAAGTCGCGGAGTCTGGGAAGCGCGATGGAAACGAACTTGTCGTAGAAGTTATACATTCTTTCGCCACGAAGGGTAACTTTAATACCGACCGTTTGACCTTCTCTTACCTTGAAGTTTGCGACGGATTTCTTAGCCTTCGTCAAAATGGGTTGCTGACCGGAGATCATCTTGATTTCGTTTTCGGTCATCTGAATGGATTTTGCGTTATCCTTGATGTCGCCAAGGCCCGTGTTGATAACAATCTTAACGAGCTTAGGGCATTCCATAACGGACTTGTAACCGAATTTCTTCATAAGATAAGGTACTACTTCTTTTTCGTACTTTTCTTTTACTCTATTCTTATATACTTTTTCTGCCATTTTAACTTACCTCGTTAGTTGTTTTCAGCGGGTGCTTCAGCCTTTGCTGCACGCTTTCTGGTTCTCTTCTTAGGTGCTTCTTCTGCAGCAGCTGCAGCTTTTGCAGCAGCTTTCTTGGAATATGCCTTATCAAGAACCGTACCGCACTTGCAAACGCGCACTTTCTTGCCGTCTACTACTGCGTGTTTAACTCTCGTTGCCTTGCCGCATCCAGGGCAAACTACCATTACGTTGGAAACGTCGATAGCGCCGGGAACTTCCACGATTTTGCTCGTTTCATTCGCCTTTCTAGCTTTTTGATGCTTCTTCTGGATGCGTACGCCCTCTACCGTTACCGTATTTGCCTTGGGGGACGTGGCAAGGACTTTTCCCTGTACGCCTTTATCTTTACCGGCAATTACAAGTACGTTATCATTTACTTTTACGTTCATTGTTTTAGTCCTCCTGACAATTACAGAACTTCGGGAGCAAGGGAGATAATCTTCATGTAATCTTTATCTCTCAATTCTCTTGCGATGGGCCCAAAGATACGGGTACCTTTCGGTTGTTTCTGAGCATCGATGATAACAGCTGCGTTGTCGTCAAATTTAACGAACGTGCCGTCTTTACGTCTGATGCCGCTTGCGCTTCTTACGATGACTGCTTTTACAACATCACCCTTCTTAACTGCACCGCCGGGCGTAGCAGTTTTTACGGATGCAACGATTACGTCGCCGATGTTGCCGGTCTTACGGAAGGAGCCGCCTAATACTCTGATGCACATGAGCTCTTTTGCACCGCTGTTGTCAGCTGCTTTGAGTCTCGTCTGAGGTTGTATCATTCTATTCGTCCTCCTTCAATTACTTCGCTCTTTCGATAATTTCAGCAACTCTCCAATTCTTGTCCTTGCTGAGCTTTCTCGTTTCAACGATACGAACTTTGTCGCCTACGCCACAATCGTTCAATTCGTCGTGCGCTTTGTATTTCTTACTTCTGGTGATGGTCTTTTTGTAAAGCGGATGCTTGTATTTGTCGCTGACCAATACAACTACCGTCTTATCCATCTTATCGGATACAACAAGACCCACTCTTTCTTTTCTCAAATTTCTTTCCATGATTGCTGTCCTCCGATGTTATGCATTGAGCTCTCTCGCACGGATTTCCGTGTTGATACGAGCGATATCTCTCTTGCAGGTTCTGATGGAAACGGGGTTTTCAAGCTGACCGGATGCCAAACGGAAACGAAGGTTGAAAACTTCGCTCTTGAGTTCTGCGAGCTTGCTAACAAGTTCTTCGCTCGTCATTTCTTTCACTTCTTTAGCTTTCATTATTGTTCACCGCCTTCTGCCGTTTCGGGTGCTTCCGCAACGACTTCTTTCTTAACAAACTTGCACTTTACGGGAAGCTTATGCGATGCGAGACGCATAGCTTCTCTTGCTACTTCTTCACTTACGCCTGCCATTTCGAACATTACGCGGCCGGGCTTAACTACTGCTACCCAGTATTCAACGGAACCTTTACCGGAACCCATACGGGTTTCAGCAGGCTTCTTCGTGATGGGCTTGTGGGGGAAGATGTCGATCCATACTTTACCGCCACGCTTAATGAATCTGGTCATTGCGATACGGGCAGCTTCGATTTGGTTGGATTTGATCCAGCCAAGTTCTTCGGATACAAGACCGTATTCGCCGTATGCGATTACGTTACCCTTCGTAGCCTTACCCTTCATCGTACCGCGATGCTGTCTACGTCTTTTTACTCTCTTGGGAATTAACATTACTGTTCGCCTCCTTCTACAGCCTTCTTAGCGCTCTTGATCACTTCGCCCTTGTAGATCCAGCACTTAACGCCGATCATACCGAACGTGGTGTGCGCTTCTGCGAAGCCGTAATCGATGTCCGCACGAAGCGTCTGAAGGGGAATAGAACCTTCATGATACTGTTCGCTTCTTGCGATTTCTGCGCCGTCAAGACGACCGCTAACCATCATCTTGATACCCTTAACGCCCGATCTCATGGAACGGCCGATTGCCTGCTTCATGCAACGTCTGAAAGACATACGCTTTTCAAGCTGAGCAGCTACGCCTTCTGCAACGAGCTGTGCGTCGCAATCGGGCTTTCTTACTTCCGTAATGTTGATGCTAACTGCCTTACCGTTGGTGAGCTTTGCAAGGTCCTTCTTGATTACTTCTACTTCGCTACCAGCTTTACCGATGATGACACCGGGACGAGCCGTGTAAATCGTTACAACGATTCTTGCAGCTGCTCTTTCGATTAAAATCTTGCTGATTGCAGCGGAGTAATACTTCTTCTTGATGAACGTACGAATTACGTTATCTTCTTTGAGGAATTTGGAGAATTCTTTCTTATCTGCATACCAAGTGGTATTCCAATCTTTGATAATGCCGACTCTCAAACCGTGAGGATTAACTTTCTGTCCCATTGTTATACTTCTCCTTCCAATTTCTTAACGTCCAAGATAACCGTGATATGGCTGGTTCTCTTAAGGATTGCGTGGCCTCTACCCTTAGATACAGGCTGCATTCTCTTGTACATTGCGCCGCCGTCTGCGTAGCATTCTGCAACGTAGAGGTCGTTCTTATCCATACCCATGTTATGCTCTGCATTTGCCGCTGCGGACATAAGAACTTTCTTAACCGCAAGCGCACTGCCGTTTACGCTGTAATCAAGGATCGCTTTTGCTTCCTTGTAGCCTTTGCCACGAATCAAAGCGAGTACCGTTCTTACTTTGTAAGGCGAAACTCTGATATACTTAGCAACTGCGTAGGGGCGCTTTTCTTTTCTTTCTGCAACCCTTTCCGTCTTTTTATTCATGTTACTTGCCATTTCTCATCTCTCCTTATTTCGTCGTTCTCGCCGTGTGTCCGTGGAACGTTCTCGTAGGCGCAAATTCACCAAGCTTGCAACCGATCATATCTTCGGTTACGTATACGGGCACGTGCTTACGGCCGTCGTATACTGCAATCGTGTGACCTACGAAATCGGGGAAAATAGTAGATGCTCTCGACCAGGTTTTGATAACTTTCTTTTCGTTAGCTTCGTTCATAGCCAAAATACGGCTCATGAGCTTCGCTTCGACGTAAGGTCCTTTCTTAACACTTCTCGACATTTTTCAATTCCTCCGATTAGTTAATTCTCTTAAGAATGAACTTGTTCGTTGCATTCTTCTTCTTTCTCGTCTTGTAACCAAGAGCAGGCTTGCCCCAAGGCGTCAAAGGACCAGCATGACCGATAGGAGACTTACCTTCACCACCACCGTGGGGGTGATCTACAGGGTTCATTACGGAACCTCTTACTTCAGGTCTCAAACCAAGGTATCTTGCCTTACCTGCTTTACCAAGGGATACGAGCTCGTGGTCTACGTTACCTACTTGACCGATCGTTGCGCGGCACTTGAGAAGAATATATCTCATTTCGCCACTAGGCATACGAATCGTTGCATACTTACCTTCCGTAGCCATGATCTGTGCGGAGATACCAGCACTTCTTGCAATCTGGCCGCCCTTACCGGGGGTAAGCTCGATGTTGTGTACCATCGTACCTACGGGAATATTTTCAAGAGGAAGCGTGTTGCCTACTTTGATATCTGCGTTTACGCCACTCATGATCTTGTCCCCTACGTTAAGACCTACGGGAGCAAGGATATAAGATTTAACGCCGTCTGCGTATACGATCAATGCGATATGCGCGCTACGGTTGGGATCGTACTGAATACTCTTAACCGTTGCGGGGATATCGTCCTTCTGTCTCTTGAAGTCGATGATACGATATTTTCTTCTGTTACCACCGCCGATGTGTCTCGTGGTGATTCTGCCAAGGTTGTTACGACCGCCGCTATGACGCTGATCGTGCATCAGCGATCTTTCAGGCTTTGCGCCGGGGGTCAAATCATCGTTGGTCAAAACGGTTACGAAACGGCGACCAGCCGACGTGGGTTTATACGATTTAATAGCCATTTTCTTTTATCTCCTCCATTAGGTCAAAGAATCGAAGAACTCGATGGTCTTGCTGTCTTCTTTCAGCTGCACGATCGCCTTTTTACGATCGGGGGTATAACCTTCGTTTCTGCCCATTCTCTTGAGCTTGCCCTTGCAGGTAACGGTGTTTACGCTTGCAACCTTAACGCCGAAAAGCTTTTCGACTGCCAATTTGATTTCCGTTTTGTTCGCATCTTTTCTTACGATGAACGTATATTTCTTATCTGCGATCCCGTCGTAGCCCTTTTCGGTAAGGACGGGCTTCAAAATGATGTCTTCTGCAAACATTAGCCATATACCTCCTGGAATTTCTCAACCGCAGCTTTCGTCATAACAACTTTGTTGTTAACAACTACTTCGTACGTGCTCAACTGTGCCAAAGGCAACGTTGCAAGCTTGGGAAGGTTAGCTGCTGCGCGGATTACGTTTACGTCGTTATTGTCCATAACAACAAGTGCCGTCTTGTCAAGGCCAAGTGCCTTAGCAAACGCTGCCATTTCCTTCGTCTTGGGAGCCGAAACCTTCAATTCGTCCACAACGATGAATTCGCCGTCTGCCACTTTCTTGGAAAGTGCGGAAAGCAACGCTGCTTTCTTTGCTTTTGCGTTCATCTTTTTGGAGAAATCTCTGGACTTGGGTGCGAATACTACGCCGCCCTTGATCCACTGAGGCGCTCTGATGGAGCCCTGACGAGCACGACCTGTGCCCTTCTGTCTCCAAGGCTTAATACCGCCGCCTCTTACTTCCGTTCTCGTGAGGGTGGATTTTGTACCCTGTCTTTCATTTGCAAGACGGGTAACGACTGCCTGATGAATCAGAGGCTCGTTGTAATCAACACCGAAAACGTTGTCGTTGAGTTCGATGATGCCAACTTCGGAGCCGTTCATGTTTAATACTTTAATAGCCGCCATTTTCGTTCACTCTCCTTATTTGCTCTTTACGCTGTCAGCAATCGTTACGATGCTGCCCTTAGGTCCGGGGATAGCGCCCTTGATGAGGATTGCGTTTCTTTCCAAATCAACACGAACTACTTCGAGGTTTTGGATCGTAACGTTGTCCACACCGTACTGACCTGCGAGGTGCTTGTTCTTGAATACACGCGAGGGGGAGCTGATGGGACCCATGGAACCGGGTTCTCTGTGTACGGGGCCGGTACCGTGCGTCATCTTCAATCTGTGTTGATTCCACTTCTTGATTACACCCGTGAAACCGTGACCCTTCGTAACGCCGGACACGTCTACCTTGTCCCCTGCTGCGAATACGTCCGCTTTAAGTTCTGTACCTACCGTGAAGGTTTCAGCATTGTCTACTCTGATTTCCTTCAACACTTTGTGGGGTTTTACGCCAGCCTTCTTGAACTGACCGAGTTCAGGCTTCGTAAGCGCCTTTTCGCTTACTTCGATGAAGCCAAGCTTCAACGCTGCGTAACCGTCGTTTGCTACCGTCTTCACCTGAACAACGGGGCAAGGACCTGCTTCCACTACCGTAACGGGAATTACTTTCCCGTCTGCTGCAAAAAGTTGCGTCATGCCAACTTTGCGACCGATGATTGCTTTATTCATTGATAAAGTTCACTCCTTTAATTTTTTTTATTCTCGAATACCTTTGAAAGTATTTCTCGGCAAATTCGTTTAACGCTTAGAGCTTGATCTTGATGTCAACGCCTGCGGGGAGGTGGATCGAATCAAGAAGCTTTGCGTTGGGGGAATAGATATCGATGATTCTCTTGTATGTTCTCATTTCGAACTGTTCACGGGAATCCTTATATTTGTGGGGAGAACGAAGAATCGTTACGATTTCCTTTTCCGTAGGAAGGGGAATAGGACCGGAGATCTTTGCCCCACTCTTCTTCATCGTCTCCACGATGCGGCTTGCCGCTTCGTCTACGAGCTCGTGGCTGTATGCCGCCAACTTAATTCTGATTTTCTGTACTGCCATGTTGTTACTCCTTTTAGTTTATACTAACTTTTTATTTACTGTGTCAACCCATCCGTGTGTATCGAGGTCTTCGCAAAATAAAAACACCCATTTTGACCGAGCGTTTCCGCAAAGCCCCGGTTAGTCGCAGGAGTCTAGCCCCCACTTTTGTCAACGGAAATTATCTGCCAAAGCGGCTTTTGCCTTGGATTTTCAGTAACTTCCCGTCTCAACCCTATACAACGCATTTTTACACAGCCTATACATAATATCAAATTTGTAAATACCTGTCAAGCGTTTAAATGCAATTTTTTTAAATTTTTTTTACTTTTTTTTGGAAATATGGAATATCTCCCTTTTTTACGCATAGAATCCGACTTTTGCGGAAATTATCCCCTCTTTTTCGTCCTTTTATACCTGCTTTCGCAAAAAACACTTCCTCTATTTTATATATACGTGTGCGCGCACGTACGCATATATAGACAGTAAGGAAGCCCGAAACGCGCCGTTTCGGGCTTCTTCGGGCTTCCATGAATTATTGCTTTCTTTATGCGGCCGTACGCGCATTCTTCAATGCTTCCAATCTTGCTTTCGCTTGCGCTTCCGCTTGATCGATTTTGTCATTCATCGCCTTTCTTTGGGTTTCAAAGCTTTCCACGATTTTCGCCACTTCTGCTTCCACTTCCGCTTTTTCCTCGTCGCTGAGCAAGCTTTGCGCTTCCGTAAGCAAAGGTTCTGCCTTTTCTTTCATTTCTTTTGCCAAAGCGCGAAGCTGCGCTTCATCAAACGTATCTTCGTTGATTGCCGTTCTTACGTCAGCCGCTACTTTTTCGAAATCAGCAACCGCCGTTTTAATCGCTTCGGGCATTGCGATGGAAGGCATCAATTTTAAGGAAGTAAGCCCTGCTTCCGCTGATTGAATGATCGCTTCGATTTGAGGACCGTATACTTCCTTCGCCTTTGCAACCTCTGTCTGTAACAAGGTTTCCGCGCTGGTTAACGCTTCGTCCAAAGCCGCCTTCATTTCTTCAAGCTTTGCGCCTGCCGCGGTATTCTTGAATACCTTATCTGCATAAGCTTCTACGCTTGCAACCGTAATCTTGCCGTCCGAGTTTTTCAGCAATTCTTTATTTTCTTCTACCTCTGCAAACGACAGAGCTTCCGTCTTCAAGCCAAGCGCTTCCATAATCAGTTCTACCTGCGTTTCGCTAAGTTCGTAGTTATGTAATTTTTCTGCGTACATCAAGGAGTCTGCGATCGCTTCAAAGCCGCATTCACTTGCTTTATACATAAAGTATGCCGCACCGTAAGGCATAAGAGCCGCCTTCTTCATGGTTGCATACTGCATATATACGCTTGCTTTCGCCATACCCAAAGCTTTGTCGTACGTAGCGTTCGCCAACGTCTTTGCTTCTCTAAACGCTTCCGTTGCGAATTTCTCAATCTTTTCGTGCGCGTTGGAAACCAACTCGACCAGCTCGTCTGTGTCCATTTCCACAGCCGCTTCTACCGTCACTTCACCCGTTTCCGCTGCCGATACCGCCAACTGGAATTTGGATACCGATACGTTTTGAATTGCCGTATTGTTAGGATATGCCGCTTTCAGTTCCGCCAAATCACGCAACAACGAATACGCGCCCTCGGCGTCCGTGGTTACGGTAAGCCCCAAATCCTTCGCCGTTGCCGTAATTTCCGCATTCACCTTGGAAAGCAACGCGCTTTCATCTGTAGCAGAGGAGGAAACAACGCTCGTTCCTACCACCTTATTTTCCTCATCGAGGTACCCCATGTCCACGGCGAGATCGATAATCTTCTCAATAGCAACCTCAACGTTTGCACCAACAATTCCCTCTTCTTCATATAAAAGAACCAAGCCGTCTTCGTTGCCGCCATGTACGCTGACTACTTTATTTTCCGCATCCACCGTTAACTCTATGTCGGGATTGATATCCAAATTGACGTACGAAGTTGCTTTTACGTCGCCACCGTTACCGTTTCCACTACTGCTATTGCCGCCTTGTCCGAAATTACAACCTGCAAACAACGCAACAGAAGCGCTCATGGTAAGCGCCATAACCATGCTCAATACTGATTTCATTTTCATAAATATTCCTCCTGATTTGGAATTTTCATGCCTATATTATAGGATAAATCGCTAATAATGTCAAGCCTTGCACAAAATTTATTTGTAATGAATTTCTATGACACACAAAAGAAAAGCCAAAACCGATCCCCGATTTTGGCTTTATAAATCATTCAATTAAAGTAATTCCGATAAATCGTAAACGTACTTATCTGCCACGGCTTTCATCTCGTTTTCCACCGCTTTCGAGGATTCATCATAAACGCCGAACGCGTACATGCCTGCTTGCTTTGCCGTTTTTAACACATTCAGATTGTCGTCTGCCATAATACAGTCGCCAACCTCTACCCCCAAACGTCTTGCCGCTTCTTTATAAATTTCGGGCTCCGCTTTTGTCATTCCAAATTCGTCCATAGACCAAACAAAGTCAAACAAATCGTATACACCCAAACGCTTCAAACAAATTTCGGTGAGTAAGGAAGGGCTTGCCGTCAACACGCTCAATCTATGTCCGCGTTTACGCAATTCCTCCAGCGTCTCCTTTACGTGGGGTTTTAAGGGAATTGTTTCCCCGTACGCCTGCAAAGTTTTCGCCTTGAAATACTCATAAATCTTACTATCATCAAAATCTTCGGAAAGATGGTCGGCTATGTATTTTGCAGAGCCCTTATAGCCAAGCGGCGTTAGAATCGTGACAATATTCGAGGGATAGGAAATCCCTTTTTCATCGAGGAAACCAAGCACAATCCCTACACCCACCGGCATGGAATCGACTAGTGTTCCGTCCAAATCGAATATATATACTTTTTTCATGGTTTTACCTATTTTTTGCCTTTCAACGCATACATGGGTGCGTTTAACCGCCGAAAAGCGTATTATTTGATTTTTTCTTTCGCCCTTGCTTTCGCGCGAAGTTCGCTATCCAAAATACGTTTTCTGATACGCAAGGATTTGGGCGTTACCTCTAACAATTCGTCGTCGGCGATAAATTCCAAACATTCTTCCAAGCTCATTTTACTTACAGGAACAAGCGTCAAAGCATCATCGCTACCCGACGAACGGGTATTTGTCAAATGCTTGGTTTTGCATACGTTGACGTTGATATCGTCCGAGAGGTTGGTATACCCTACTACCATACCCTGATATACGGGTGTGCCGGGCGTCACGAACAGCGTGCCTCTACCCTGCGCGTTGAAAAGACCGTACGTAACCGCTTCCCCCGTTTCATGCGCAACAAGCGAACCGGTATTTCTGCGTTGCATATCCCCCTTATACGGTTCGTATGCATAGAAAATCGTATTCATGATACCCTGACCTTTGGTATCCGTTAAAAATTCACTCTTATACCCGAACAACCCACGAGAAGGTACGGTAAATTCCAAACGCATTCTGTTTCCAATGGCATTCATCTGCAATAAAACGCCTTTTCTATTACCCATGGCCGAGAATACAGGACCCGTCATATCCTCCGGAACGTCCGCAACGAAGCGTTCGATCGGCTCGTTTACAATACCGTCAATCACCTTATAGAGCACCTTAGGCGTAGATACCTGGAACTCATAGCCTTCGCGGCGCATCGTTTCAATGAGAATGGAGAGGTGCATTTCCCCTCTACCGCAAACGCGGAAGCTATCCGCATATTCCGTATCCGAAACACGCAATGAAACGTCGCGTAATAATTCCTTGTAAAGTCTGTCGCGAAGCTGGCGGCTGGTGACGAATTTTCCCTCTTTACCGGCAAACGGACTGTCGTTAACAGAGAACGTCATCTCTACCGTGGGGTCTTCGATTTTCACAAATTCCACGGGTTCAACCTTATTAGGCTCGCACACTGTATCCCCGATATTCAATCCATCGATACCAGAGAACATGACAATGTCCCCTGCCTGCGCCTTGTCGACAAGCACTCTTTCCAACCCCTCGATTTGATACAAATTGACAATTCTGCAATTCGTTCTAATCTTGGTATCGTTAAAATTACAGATGGAGACGGGTTCGTTTGCGCGAATTACCCCTCTCTCAATTCTGCCGATACCGATACGACCAACAAATTCGTTATAATCAATGCAGGAAACCAACAGCTGACCTGCGCCCTCTACGTCCATATCCATGGGCGGAATAGTCTCCAAAATCGTATCAAACAACGGATTGAGATTTTCCTCCTGCTTGTCGGGCGTAAGCGATGCCGTACCCTGACGGCCGCAGCAGTATACGATAGGGCTTTCCAACTGTTCGTCCGTAGCATCAAGCTCCATCATGAGCAGCTGCATTTCCTCGACAACCTCGTCTATACGAGCGTCCGGTCTGTCTACCTTATTGATGACGATAATCAGTTTTAAGCCAAGTGCAAGCGCCTTCTGCATAACAAAACGGGTTTGCGGCAAAGGACCTTCCGCGGCGTCAACAAGAATAATCGCGCCGTTTACCATCTTTAAAACACGTTCTACTTCCCCAGAGAAATCTGCGTGTCCCGGCGTGTCGATAATATTGATTTTTACGCCGTTATAATGCGCCGACGTGTTTTTTGCCAAAATAGTGATACCGCGTTTTCTTTCCAAATCGCCCGAGTCCATAACGCGATCCTGCACCTGCTGATTTTCGCGGAATACCCCGCCTTGCGCCAACATCTCGTTGACGAGCGTCGTCTTACCGTGGTCTACGTGCGCAATAATTGCTACGTTTCTTAAATCTTCTCTAATCATAACCGACTCCTTCGTTCGTTCTATTCAACCTTTTCATTGTAATACTTTTTTTGCAAATTGACAAGAAAATAAAGGGCATTTTGGCAAAATATTTTTTATATCTATAAAAAATTTCCGTTCAGCAGAGCGCCAAACGGAAGATTTTGTCATAATTCCTTTACGTTTACATTTTTATATTCGGTAAAACGAATCGTCAAACCGTTATCCTCGATAGGCTCCCCTTCGTTTACGCAAACGAAATCGGGATGCAAATCCAAATTCGGGAAAAAGACTTCCGCGCCGCCGACGGCGTCCACCTTCGTCACAAACGCGCCGTGACAGTAGGGCAACAGTTCTTTGTAAACCTCGCCGCCGCCGATTACAAAAATATCCTCGTTCCCACGGGCTTTCATCTCGCTTTTCAAGGCTTCGCAAGAACGCACAATTACGCAATCATCGCGTACCTGCCCCCTTGAAAGGACGATATTTACTCTGTTTTTCAACGGCTTTTGATTGGGGAATGAACGCAGAGTATTCCCGCCCATCACTACGGTATGCCCCATCGTGGTTTCACGGAAAAAATTCATATCCTTGGGCAGGGAAAACATCATATCGTTGCCTTTCCCGATTCCCCATTCTTTATCGACGTGTACAATCGCGTAAATCATAATTAAATCGCCACCGGGATTTTCTTATCCAGCTTTTCATATTCGTAATCGACAAGCTGGAAACTGTCTACGGTGAAATCGTAAAAGTTGGTTATGTTGGGATCGACGATGAGCTTCGGCGCTTTATGACGAGGATTTTGTAAAACCTCCTTCACAAGCGGAATATGTCTATCGTAAATATGCGCGTCGGCGATAACATGTACGAGTTCACCGACCTTTAATCCCGAAACCTGCGCCATCATGATGAGTAAAACAGCATACTGCACCACGTTCCAGTTGTTCGCCGTCAGCATATCGTTGGAGCGCTGATTCAAAATCCCGTTCAACGTATCCCCCGACACGTTAAACGTCATCGAATATGCGCAAGGATACAAATTCATTTCATGCAAGTCCTGGAACGTATAGATATTCGTCATAATACGACGGCTCGCAGGGTTGTGCTTCAAATCGTAAAGCACCCTATCTACCTGGTCGAACTCGCCCTCTTTGTACTTGTGCTTAACGCCGAGCTGATAACCGTACGCCTTACCGATCGAGCCGTTTTCATCCGCCCAGCTATCCCAAATATGAGAGTTTAAGTCGTGGATGTTGTTGCTCTTTTTCTGCCAAATCCATAAAAGCTCGTCCACGCAGGACTTAAACGCCGTTCTGCGCATGGTCAGAATCGGAAACTCCTCTTGCAAGTTATAACGGTTGACAATACCGAATTTTTTCACGGTATGCGCAGGGGTACCGTCCTCCCACTTAGGACGAACGTCCAGCTCCGTATCCCAAAATCCGTTTTCCATGATATCCGTCATATTTTGCGCAAAAATTTCGTCAGCTCTGCTCATAGCACTTTCTCCTACGTTTTTATCTTGGTTATTATATCACAATTTCTGCTTTCCGTCAACATTTGCAAAAGTTTTTTTGGATTATTTTTTGAAAAAGTTGACAAACGAAAAAAAAATGGGTATTATATATGTGTATGCAAAATATTAAGTGAAGGAGAATTTTTACTCTATGAACAAGAAAACCGTAAAAGACGTAGACGTTAAAGGCAAAAAAGTCCTCGTCAGATGCGACTTCAACGTACCCATGAAAGACGGCGTCATCACCGATGAAAACCGTATTATCGGCGCTTTGCCCACCATTAAGTATTTGATGGAACAGGGCGCAAAGGTTGTGCTTTGCTCGCATATGGGCAAACCCCACAACGTTTTCGACGCAAAACTCGAACTCAATAAGAAAGAAAAAGGCAAAGTTGCTGCTCTTCCCGAATCCGAACAGGCTGCAGCTACTGCTGAATTCCTTGAAAAGGCTAAGAAGGACGTGAAGAAGCTTTCGCTTGCACCTGTTGCAGCTCGCCTTAACGAGCTTTTGGACGGCAAGGTAGCTTTCGCTTCCGACGTTATCGGCGAAGACGCAAAGGCTAAGGTTGCCGCTTGCAAAGAAGGCGAATGCGTATTACTTGAAAACCTTCGTTTCCACAAGGGCGAAGAAAAGAAAGCTCCTGAATTCATGCAGGCGCTTGCAAGCTATTGCGAAGTTTATGTAAACGACGCTTTCGGTACGGCACACCGTTCTCACTCCTCTACGGCAGGTATCGTAGAAGAAGGTTTGGTGCAGACGGCGGCTTGCGGTTTCCTTATCGAAAAGGAACTCTCCGTAATGGCGGATACTCTTGAAAATCCCGAAAGACCTTTCGTTGCCATTCTCGGCGGTGCAAAAGTTGCGGACAAGCTGAACGTTATCTCCAACTTGCTTGAAAAATGCGATACCCTCGTTATCGGCGGCGGTATGGCATACACCTTCTTGAAAGCAAAAGGCGGCAGCATCGGTACCTCCCTCGTGGACGACGAAAAAATCGATTACTGCCTTGAAATGTTGAAGAAAGCGGAATCCCTCGGCAAGAAGATTCTTCTTCCCGTAGATACCGTTGCGGCAAAGGAATTCCCCAACCCCATCGATGCTCCCATCGAAACGACGGTTGTTCCCTCCAACGCAATCCCCGACGATATGATGGGTCTTGATATCGGCCCTGAAACGAAGAAGCTCTTCGCAGAAACGGTTGCTTGCGCGAAGTCGGTTATTTGGAACGGCCCTATGGGCGTATTCGAAAACCCTATCCTCGCAGCAGGTACGAAAGCAGTTGCTCAGGCGCTTGCTGACGTTCACGGCAAGGCTACAACCATCATCGGCGGCGGCGACAGTGCAGCGGCTGTACAGGTTCTCGGTTTCGCCGATAAGATGAGCCATATTTCCACGGGTGGCGGCGCTTCCCTCGAACTTTTTGAAGGCAAAGTGCTTCCCGGCATCGCTTGTCTCAACGACAAATAAGAAAATACTGTGAGGGCGGATATCATTCGCCCTCCTACTATGTAAATTACCACAAAAGCAGATCACTTCAAAAGGAGTTATAATTATGCGTAAACCTATTATTGCAGGCAACTGGAAAATGAACAACACGGCATCTCAGGGCGTTGCGCTCGTCAATGCAATCGCTCCCCTCGTTACGGAAGCAAATTGCGACGTAGTCGTATGCGTTCCCGCCATCAATATCCCCGCTATCAGCGAAGCAATCAAAGGCACGAACATCAAGCTTGGTGCTGAAAACGTACACTTCGCAGAAAAAGGCGCTTACACGGGCGAAATCTCTGCGGCGATGCTTTTGGAATATGGCGTAGAATACGTTATCATCGGTCACAGCGAACGCCGTCAGTACTTCGCTGAAACGGACGAAACCGTAAACAAGAGAACGCTTACCGCGCTTGCAAACGGACTTACCCCCATCGTTTGCATCGGCGAATCGTTGGAAGAAAGAGAAACGGGCAAGACGGAAGAAGTACTTGCAACGCAAATCCACGAAGGCTTGAAGGGTATCGAAGATATCACGAAAATCGTGATCGCATACGAACCCGTATGGGCAATCGGCACGGGTAAAACCGCTACCGCTGAGCAGGCAAACGAAACCATCGCTTTCATCCGTAAAACGGTTGGCGAAATGTTCTGCCCCAACTGCGCGGCGGCTCTTCGTATCCAGTACGGCGGCAGCATGAACGCAGGCAACTGCAAGGAACTTATGGCTATGCCCGAAATCGACGGCGGCTTGATCGGCGGCGCTTCCTTGAAAGCTCCCGACTTCGCTGCAATCGTTAATTTCGACAAGTAAAATATATTGTCATTTGAAAGGGGCTGTTTCGCATTCAACGCGTACCTGCCCCTTCCTTTTGAGTTAAAAACGATAGCAACGCAGAGATGCGAGCAAGACGAGGAGAGCGCGGCTTTGTTGCAGGGAGCGTACTCAAGCGTACGTGACCAAAACAAAACGCAAGCTCGACGACGAAATGTATTGAACAGACAGCAACGCAGAGATGCGAGCAAGACGAGGAGAGCGCGGCTTTGTTGCAGGGAGCGTACTCAAGCGTACGTGACCAAAACAAAACGCAAGCTCGACGAAGTATTGCGACGCATATATGCGTTGCGCAAGGAGAAAAAATGAAAAAACCTTACGCTATTATCATTATGGACGGATACGGTATTAACCCTAGCGAAAACGGCAACGCAATCGTTGCCGACGGTAGCAAATACGTCAATGAATTGAAAAAAAATTACCCCTCTGCACA
>JAZNXS010000031.1:0-8219 GCA_045594025.1 Candidatus Scatosoma sp. | reverse complement strand
TCCCGTTATGATTGCTTGCGGAGGGAACGAAGTGGAGGCAATCGACGACATTTTGGCGAAGAAAGTCCTGCGTAAGCTGGAATCGCAAAACCCCATTTACGTAAGAAATTCCGCGGAGGGATTAAGGACGTATTTAGACGAATTGTTCGGGCAGGACAAAATGCCCCGTTGTAAGTCGTATTTGACGCATTTGGAAAGAAATGCGTAACGGTGTAAATACCTCGGCTACGACGGAAAGGAGGAGTGAACATGGGTAAGAAAAAAGTAAAAACTTCAAAAACCGACGTCAAGTACACAGCGGAGCAGATAGAACGCGCCGTTGAGAAAAAGATGCAAGAAAAATCGAATAAGAAAACGGTAAGCAAACACAGTATCAAGGTTGCGGACGCAAAGACAAGGAAGGCGGCTTTGAGAAAGGCACGTCGCAATCCCGTGCGCATCATACTGAACACGCTTTGCGCGTTGTTGATTGCAGGTGTGTCTTTCATGGCAGGTTCGATTTTCTTAACGAATTTCTTGTCCGATGAAGACGGCTTTAAGTTTGAGATTGATTTCGAATCGATTGGTGATTTTTTCAGTGAATTAGGCACTGATATTGGGGAGTTCTTTACGGATTTATTCGATCCCACGGATATTGCTGGGTTAATCGAGGACATGAAGCTTCCCTCGAATTGGGGAGATTTCTTCCCTGACGGTAAACTTCCCGACGGTTGGGAAGATATGTTCGGTAATGCAAAATTACCCGAAAACTGGGGCGATTATTTTTCCGACGGTACTCTTCCGGAGGGCTGGGAAAGTATGCTCGGCGATGCGGAGCTTCCGTCAAACTGGGATAGTTTCTTCCCCGACGGCGAGTTGCCTGAGGGTTGGGAAAATATGCTTGGGGATGCGAAACTTCCTGAAAACTGGGAAGACTACTTCCCCGACGGCGAGTTGCCTGAGAACTGGGAAGATATGCTGGGCGGCACTACGTTGCCCGATAACTGGGACGAGTATTTCCCTGACGACACCTTGCCTATGGATTGGCAGAACGGATTTGGGGATACAAAGCTCCCCGATAACTGGGATGAGTATTATCCTTGGGGGGATTTACCCTCCAACTGGCAAGATGGTATGGGCAGCGCGACGCTTCCCGATAACTGGATGGATTATTTCCCCGATGAAAACCTGCCCAGTAACTGGGAGGACCAAATGGGCGATGCAAAGTTGCCTGATAATTGGGACGACTATTTCACAGATGGAGAACTGCCCTCCGATTGGCAAGATCAAATGGGCAGCACTACGTTGCCCGACAACTGGGATGATCATTTCCCTAGCGGCGATCTTCCCTCTGATTGGCAGGATAACGTCGGCGGCAGTAAGCTCCCCGATAACTGGGATGAATATTTCACGGATGGAGAGCTTCCCTCCGATTGGCAGGATCAGGTAGGCGACGCGCCTTTGCCTGATAACTGGGATGAACATTTCACGGATGGAGAGCTTCCCTCCGATTGGCAAGATCAAACGGGCGATGCTCCTTTGCCTGATAACTGGGATGATTATTTCCCCGATGGCGATCTTCCCGAAGATTGGGAGGACCAAGTAGGGGAAGAAACGCTTCCTTCGGATTGGCAAGATTATTTCCCGAACGGTGATCTTCCTGAAAATTGGGAGGAAATCATTGATAATGGCGGTATCGGCGGCGCGGTCGTTGGCGGCGCGATTGTCGGTGGCGCAATCGCAGGCGGTTTGCTTGGCGACGTCAGCTCGGGGGTTGGCGGTACGCTCTCCGGTGATGATTATTGGATTAGTGTAAAAGCAAGTACAACGCAAACCATGTATTTACGCATGGAAAGCAAAGGGGTATACGTGGGCTCTGGCGAGCACGGCTTTGTTAGCGGTAACTCGTATTATCCTGCGGCGGGTGCGGTCAATCCCTTGTATTACTTCGCTTACGGGTTGGCGGCAAGCGATTATACGGGCGGTACAGCGGAAATCGAGTTGTCCATGGAAAGAACCTCTCTTTTGCCTTATTATAGCGATGCTCGCATGGAAAGCGATGAGGGTGTGACGCGATATTCAACGCGGTATTACACGTACGATTATTTAACGTATGGAAATCTAGAATCGCTTACGCCGTTTGCGAATATAAACGACGAATATTATAATCAAGAATGGGATTATCGAAATTTCGTATATGAAAATTATTTGCAGATTGATTATGATATGCAAACCGAATTGCAGTACCTCGCAAACGAGCAAGGTATCTACTGGGATCAAGACAAATACGACATTATAAAGGGTATTGCCGAATATATCGCTTCTTTCGAATATAATCTGGATAAGTGGGGAAATCAAAATTACCCCGAAGATAAAGACATGGTTATGTACTTCCTTACCGAAGAAAAATCGGGCGTGTGCCGTCATTTTGCGGCGGCGGCAACCATGATGTTCCGCGCGATGGGCATTCCTGCCCGTTATACGACGGGGTACGCTATCGATGTCAAGGCGAACGAGTGGGTACAATGGAAGGATGCAGGCCATGCTTGGGTAGAGGTTTATTTCGACGGCTACGGTTGGGTAGCTGTAGAGGTTACAGGCGGTAACGGCGACGGAACGGGCAACGGCAGCGGTTCCGGCGGCAACGGCACTGGTTCTGAAAACGGTGGCTCTGGAACGGGCAGTGGCTCTGGTACAGGCGGTGGCTCTGGAACGGGCGGCGGCTCTGGTACAGGCGGCGGCTCTGGAACGGGCGGCGGCTCTGGTACAGGCGGTGGCTCTGGAACAGGCGGTGGCTCTGGAACAGGCGGTGGTACTGGAACTGAGGTGCCCATACTGTATTACATCACAGTTAGTACACCTAGCGCATCCAAAGTATATGACGGCATTAAGTTGAGTAATGCAACGGTCACCGTTATTGATGATAGTCAAATGCCGTCGGGGTATCAAATGTCGATTGTGTCTTGGACGGAAAGAGTAAACGTAGGTACGTCTAGCAATATCGTACAGTTAGCGTTTACCGATGCGGAGGGCAATCCGTTAGACGGTGGTGTTGGTGTGTACTATGAGGCAGGATCGCTTACTGTAACGCCTTGTTCGCTTACGGTAACGACGGGCGACGCGGTTGCATTCCTCGATGAGACGACGGAATTGACGTGTGACGACTACACGATAGTGGGCTTAGCTGACGGCGATTATGTATACGATATCAAATTTACCGGCAAACAAACGGGAGTTGGATTCTCGGAAAATACGTTGGATAAAGACCAGCCGATTATTATTTACAACGCAAACGGCGACAACGTAACGGGGAACTACGCTATCGAATTTATTTACGGAACGTTACAAATCTTAGATTAATAGGGTTTAGAAAAATAAAACAGGAGGTAAACGCTTGCACGCGTCGACGTGTAAGGAGAAGAAAGTATGATTTACGAAGCGTACGAGCAAAAAATTCTACGTATCCGAAAAATGCGCGATACTTTATATAAATATAAATTTCTAATCCTTGGCATCATCGTGTTGATCATGTCGTGTGTAAGCGGTTTCCTGATCGCCATGGGCGGCATCGTGAAAGACTTATCTTTGAAATCGGGGTACGTCTATGGGGAAACGATTCGTTTAAATGCCTCTGCGTTTATGTCGAAGGTGCGTTATGAATTCCGTGAAGAGGACGGTGAGTGGAGCGAGAAAGTGCCGCAAATGCCTGGGCATTACGAGGCGAGAGCCGTAACCAACGGAAGTTTTAACACAGTCAAATACGGCAAAACGAATAAGTTTGAAATTGCGCAAAAGCGGGTTTCTTTACAAGCGAATGGTAAGATTGTGTATGGGGATAATCCTACGCTCAGCGTAAGCGGTTTGGTCGGTAGCGACAAGATACAAGAATCTGCTTTGCAATTTACGTTTTCGGATTTTCAATCGAGTTTCGTTACGGCGCAGCTTGTGAAAGACAGCTTTAAAATTGTAGACTGGAAAGGGGAAGATAAAACCTCTGCGTACGATTTTGGGGATACCATGTCTCAAATGATTCCGCTTACGATTCAAGCGAAGAGAGTGGTGCTTACCTTTGCAGATGCGGAAAAAACGTATGACGCACAGCCGCTTGTATGTGAAGAATATACAACGGATACCGAGTTGCCTTTTGGCGATACGTTGGAGGTAGAGTCGTTTGCTTCGATTTTGCAAGTTGGCACGGTGAAAAACGAGGCGTCATATACTATACTGGATAAAAATGGCGAGGATATCTCTTCGCGGTATCGGATTACGGTGAAAAAAGGTACGTTGAAAATCAACGCGCGCCCGATTACCATTTCCACAAACACGGTGGAAAAAATGTATGACGGTACAGTCTTACAGGATACGTCCATTGTCATCGGCGGCGATGGGTTGGTAGACGGAGAAGAGCTTTTATCTTGGAACTCCGCTAGCATTGTCGACGTAGGAACAGTCCGCAACGATTTTGATTTTGATATTCGGCGCGATGGGAACTACGTCACCGATCAATACGATATTACAACGGACTTCGGCGACCTCACGGTTACAAAACGATACGTAGGAGTAAAGGCTAAGGACGTTACCAAGGTATATGATAACGTAGCGGAAACGTTTGGTTACGAAATCGTTACGCAACCTATCTATGAATATGATTATATGGAGGACGTCGAGGCGCTTTATGAGCCGATGCCTGAAGTAGCAACTGCGTATACTGTCGAGCCCATCGAGGGGCATACGCTTGCGGTTTCGACTGAGCAGATGAGAAAGGGTGAAAGCGTTTTTCTGGATGCCGCAATAGACGTCGGTACGTATCTTAGCTACGTTACAGGTATGAGTGTATTTGACGAATACGGAACGGACGTTACGGATAATTACGAGTTTGTTACAGCCATAGGAACGGTGGAAATTACCCCTCGTCCTATCCTTGTCAGCACCGATTCCATGACGAAAGTGTACGATGGTGAACGCATAAATCCCATTTACCATATCCAGCCGGACGAAGGCCTGTCGCAAGCGCTTGTAGACGGTCATTTCGAACTTGTAGGGGTGGAAGACGTTGTGTCGGTGGGTAGCTACGAAAACAAAATCCACGTATCGATTTGGGGCAGTACAGGCGACCTTTCGTCTAATTATCAGATTACATATCAATACGGCACGTTAGAGATTACGCAAAGGCCGATTTTGATAAGAGGGTTTACCAAGACAAAGGTTTACGACGGTTTACCGTTTGAAAATGAGTATGAAATTTTGGCGCTTGCGCCGCTTACGTCGGCGTTGGTGGACGGGCATGAACTTTCGTTTACCACCTCGCAGATGACGGATATCCACGTGGATGAATATGCTAATAATCCTGTGGTGCGTTCCATACGCGCGGTAGACGGTAGCGACGTTACGGCAAATTATAAGGTATTTATAGAAAGCGGTACGCTGACGATTACACCTCGTCCTTTGACAGTGGCGTTCCATTCGCAGAAAGTGTATGACGGACAGCCAATTGTAGACGGTTATACGGTACTAGAAACGTTAGGCGTAAACGATACTATTGCAATTGAACCGTTAAAGGATTCGCATGGAAATTATGCAATCGACGTAGGCATGTACGCGAATAACCGTGCTATATCGTTGGAGCATACTTATTATGCAACTTCTTCAGGAGATACATTAGAGACGGAAGACGTTACAAGTAATTACGAAATTGCGTATATAAATACAACTCTGGAAATTCTTCCCAGGCCGATTACGGTTACGCTCTATGATAAAACGCGCCCGTATACAGGCGAAGCGTTTACGTACGAACGTGAAGAGGCGGTAGGGCGCACGGATATTTTGCTCGGTAGCGAATATACGGCGTTAGGGCTTGTGTCGGGACACGTGACGGAGGTCAAGGCAAGCGGCTCGCAAACCCTTGTAGGGGCGTCAGAGGGCTTGATTGAAAACGTAGCGATTTTCGGGCTTGTTAACGGCGTAAGAACGGATTTAACGCATAATTATGCAATCACGAAAGAAGCAGGTTTATTGACGGTAGAAAAGCGTTCGGTTGTTATTACGCCTTACCCGTATTCGAGAAGATATAACGGAACGGCGTTGGTATATCCTTACGCAGGAACTTCGGTGCTTGCCTCCATTAAGTGGAATTATGACAGCGCTACGCGCAAAGAAATGGAAACCTTGTACGGCAAAGCATTGCTAAGCGGCGACGTTTTAGAGGCGGAGGTGCTACCGGAACAGTCCATCGTGGACGTGGGCGACACGTTGTTCTATATTGACAGTTACCGTATTCTTAACGGCAACGGCGTGGAAGTGCAAGATGATTATTATAACGTTTGCTTTGAGACGCAAACGGGACGAATTACGCAGGCGCAGCTTACGATCAAGAGTGCGGATTTACAGCAAAGCTGTCAAGAAAACGCTATGCTTAAGGGCTCTGCAAGCGATTGTTGGATTTCCATGGGTAAACTGTATAATGGTCACACAATAGAATTTAAGGTAAGTGAAAATGCGTACTTGGATTCGGTTGGGACGAAAGTGAACCAAATTACGGAAGTTCGTATCTATGACGGCGCATTACTCGTAGGGTATTTAAAGGTGGACGATGAAGGTAGATTCATCGAGGGCAACGATTCGTACTATAATTACCACGTTGAGTTGGATTGCGGAACGTTGAAGATGGACCCTTAAATAGTCATTTTATAGGAAAAAATGTAAAAAAACGGACGTCTTTGTCCGTTTTTTTGTATAATAGGCACAACTTTTTCAATAAAATGGTTGAAAATGCATAGAATATATGCTACAATAAATAAGCTGACAAAATGGAGGGGAAAAGATGAAAAAACAGCCGAAAAGATTTGATATGTATAGAAAGCCGAACAAACCGAAGTGGTATTTAAAAATTGTCGAGTTTGTTGCAGCTCCGTTCTATTTATTATTCAGCAACGGGCACGTAAAAACGGATAAGGAAGTAAAGAAGCTCAAAGGCCCTTATCTGATTTTATCTTCACACGCCTCTTTTATGGATTTTGCGCAAATGGTCGTTGGGTTAATGCCTCGAACGACTGGATGGGTGATGTCAGTAGAAGAATTTAGGCGTGGCGATTGGCTGATGTACGGCATCGGCGGTATGCCGAAGCGTAAATTCACGCATGATATCGTTACGGTAAAGCATGTATTGCGTTATCTTAAAAAGTTAAAGCATTCCTGCACTATTTATCCGGAAGCAAGATTTTCTTTCGCTGGGGTTAACGAGCGTTTGGACGATGCGTTGGGTAAGCTTTGTAAGCATGCAAAGGTCCCCGTAGTGCTCTTTAAGGCGAACGGTAATTTTATCAACTCGCCGCAGTGGAGCAAACATCCGTATAGAGGCATTCGTCAAGAGGCGCACATCAGCTTGCTGTTTACGCCAGAGGAATTGGAAACGATGACGGCGGACGAAGCGCAGGCGAAGATTGAAAAAGCCTTCGAAAGAGACGAATATAAGTGGCAGGCTGAAAATGGTTACCACACGAAATGCAAGCAGCGCGCGGACGGCTTATACCGTATCTTATATAAATGTCCTGTTTGCGGCACAGAGTTTAAGATGAAGAGCGAGGGTACGAAGCTTTGGTGTGAAGCATGCGGCGCTACTTGGGAAATGGATACGCTTAGCCGTTTGCATGGCGTAAACACGGACAAAGGTTTCTCGCATATTCCCGATTGGTATAATTGGGAACGTGAAGAGGTGCGCAAGGAGGTGCAGTCGGGAAACTACCATTTCGAAGATGACGTGCGCGTGGAGGAATACTATTCCACAAAGGTCGGGTTCTTAAACGTGGGCAATGCACACGTAGTGCACGATGAAAACGGCTTCACGTTCAAGGGCGAGGTAAACGGGCAACCGTTCGAGCTGAATAAACCCGTTGCTTCTATGTATTCCGTACACGTTGAATACAATTTCTTAAACCGAGGAGACGCATTTGATATCGCAACGGAGGAAACGACGTATTTCATGTTCCTCAAAACCGCGCAAAATTATTTAACGAAAATGCATTTTGCCACGGAAGAATTATATGATTATTACGTAAGAAATAAATAACGTAAAAAACCCGACGAAGATTCGTCGGGTTTTATTTTTTGTATAAAGAATACCCCGCGTTAGACGCGGGGTTCAGAAAATGTTAAACATATAATTCTTGAAAATAGAAACTCCTTTCGGTATAATAAATTGAGGTCTGCAAACCCAAAATAAAAACCAAAAGGAGGACATTCAA
>JAZNXS010000030.1:0-70171 GCA_045594025.1 Candidatus Scatosoma sp. | reverse complement strand
AACAAAAGGAAAAGAGAGTAAAAGCAAAAAAAATTAAAAAAAGTTGAAAAAAGTTGAAAAACTCAACGCAAAACAGCTTGACTTAAATTTTGTTTCATACTACAATAAATAGGCAAGCTTAGGGAAACCCTTGAAAAACCTGTTTTTTCCCGTTAGTTGAACGGATTTTGAAAGGGACGCTCGAAAGCCTACACATAATTTATAAAAAAGAAAAAAAATATACACGAAATAAGGAGTAACATATTATGAAAACCTATATGGCACATGCCGAAACGGTTGAAAGAAAGTGGTACGTCGTGGACGCTGCGGGTATTCCCCTCGGCCGTCTTGCTAGCCGTGTCGCTTCCGTACTTCGCGGTAAAAACAAACCGACCTTCACTCCCAACGTTGATTGCGGTGACTTCGTTATCATCATCAACACTGATCAAGCGGTACTTACCGGCAAGAAGTTGGAAAACAAATTCTACAGATATCACACCGGTTATATCGGCGGCCTTAAAGAAATTTCCTACAAGAAGATGATGGAAGAAAAGAGCGACCTTGCCGTATATGAAGCGGTAAAGGGTATGTTGCCCAAGAACAGCCTTGGCAGAGTAATGCTGAAGAAGCTTAAAGTTTACAAGGGTGCAGAACATAACCACGCTGCACAGAAGCCCGAAGTGCTCAAACTTGACTAAGGAGAGGATTGAAAAATGGCAAAAGCAAACGTTAAAAAGAAACTTCAATTCTGGGGTACGGGCAGAAGAAAGAAGGCTATCGCCCGTGTACGTCTTATTCCCGGCGGCAACGGTACGATCGTAATCAATGACCGTGCTTTCGAAGAATATTTCCCCCAGGGTACCATGCAATATATTGTTAAGCAACCCCTTGTAGCTGTTGAAGCTGAAACGAAGTACGACGTATTCGTAAACGTTATCGGTGGCGGTTACACTGGTCAGGCAGGCGCTATTCGTCTTGGTGTTGCTCGTGCTCTTCTCGAAGCAGAAGAAGGTTGCCGTCCTGTATTGAAGGCAGCAGGTTTCCTTACCAGAGACCCTCGTGCAAAGGAAAGAAAGAAGCCCGGTTTGAAGAAGGCTCGTCGTGCGCCTCAGTTCTCGAAGAGATAATTTCTCGACTGCGAGAGACAACAAAAAATTACAGCACTCACTTTTGTGGGTGCTGTTTTTATTATCGCCCTCTTTACTTTTTGGGATGTTTATGATATAATGTAACCATTCGATCAATTTGTATTTGTAGGCGTATAAAAAATTCTCATTTTTCGGGCAAAAAATCAACAAAGAACAGCAATTTTTTTCGAGTGAGTTTTATAATAATCTTTACGGTTTTTAACGTAAGCGTTATTCTATGGGGGGTATATCCGTGAAATTATTTTTTCAAGCGATAGCTAAGTTTTTACTTGGCGTCATTTTGGTTGGTGTGTTAATATTTTTACCTGCAGGGACACTCGCTTTCACGCAAGGCTGGTTGCTCATGGGGATATTATTTGTCCCCATGTTCGTCGCCGGGATCATTATGATGTGCGTATCCCCAAAATTACTAGTCTCGCGCTTAAACGCAAAGGAATCCAGAAAGGAACAAAGCACGGTTATCAAGCTGAGTGGGCTGATGTTCATGGTGGGGTTTATCGTGGCAGGGTTGAATTTCCGTTTCGGATGGTATACGCTACCGCTGGGGGTGAGTATAGGCGGTGCAGTGATTTTTCTCATCGCTTACCTGCTTTACGCGGAGGTACTGAGAGAGAACGCTTATCTTAGCCGTACCATCGAGGTGCAGGAAGGACAAAAGGTGATTGATACGGGCTTATACGGAATGGTTAGACATCCTATGTATAGCGCAACGCTATTGCTCTTTTTGTCTATGCCTATTGTTTTGGGTTCATTGTGGGCGCTTTGCATCTTTCTTGCGTATCCGTTTATTATCGCAAAGAGAATAAAAGATGAAGAAATATTTTTAGAAAAAGAGCTGGAGGGTTATCGCGCGTATAAGCAGAAAGTAAAATACCGCTTAATTCCTTGGATTTGGTAATCGTTTTAAAACACGAAGCAGCCGCAAAGACTTGCGCGGCTGCTTTTTATTTTAAAGATGTTAAATGGCGCTCAACGCGTACATGGGTGCGCACAAATAGCATATTAATTACTTTTTAGTGCGTTTCACTCTTGTTTCATGAGTGGACAAAAATTGCAAAACAGCATCCTGTGAAGAGGCGGCTAAAGGGGGATTAAAATACGTTTCCTGCGCCTCCTCTTTTTTTGTTTCCGAGGGTGTGGGGATTTCCTCTGTTTTTGGCGGCTCTGCCGCGGAAGAATTCAGAAAATTTTGTAAAAAATGGAATAAGGAGAACGGCTCCATGCGAAAAAACCTCCAAAACAATAAATTTCACGGAAAAATAATGCAAAATGTCGACATTTTTATTTGATTTTATTGACGTTTTGATATATAATAGAGTATGCGATAATATAGTCGGGGTATGCTATTTTTAAGCGTATCCACGACAACACTATAAAGGAGTCCTTATACAATGAGGAATACAGGAAAAAAATTACTCAGCATCGTAGCAGCCGCTACACTTCTTACTTCCACCGTTGCAATGACGGGCTGTAACGAAGGCTTCCACAAGCAGGACGGTTACTCCGATTACGTAAGCGAAGCAACTGTTGCATCCAACGGCGGTTTTGCCGTTGAAAAAGGCGACTTCGTTTACTTTATCAACGGTATGGAGGCTAGCACCGCTTCCAACGAATACGGCGAAGTAACCAAAGGCGCTTTGATGCGTATCAAGAAATCGGATCTTAAAGAGAATAAGAACACGGCACAGCCCGTTGTGAAAGAATTATTCGTTGCATCCGATAAAACGGCAGGTATTTTCATCTACGGCGACTACGTATACTACGCAACGCCCACCAGCGATAAGAATGAAAATAACGAAGTCGCTAACGACAACCTCGACTTCAAGTGTGCAAGGCTTGACGGTTCCGAGGTTATGAAAGGGTACTATTTCCGTGCGCTTTCCAGCTCGATTACGAACTATCGTTTCGTGCAAGCGGATAACGGTGTGGTATACTGTCTCTACGTAGAAAGCGGCACGTTGAAATCCTACAATACAAAAGATAAGACAACGACGATACTTGTTGAGGGCGCGGGCTCGTATTTCTTCGACCAGGAAGATCCCACCAACGCAAACGTATATTATACGATGAGCTTTACCAACAAAGTGGACACTGATTTCTCGTCTGCGGCGTCGTATAACCAGATTTACTGTGTAAACGCGGCAAATACGGTAAGCGTAAATGCAGGCGAGGCTTCCTATACCGTAAAAACCTATGACAAAGCGCAGGAAAAGTACGTTGACTACAAGACCTACGATTTCGATAAGGATTGGATGGAAGACAAGAACGCAGAAGCGAAGAAGACTGCGCAAAATAACGGCACGAAGTACGAAGCAAAGTACGTGTTCGACGATTACACGACGTATCCTTACGTAAACCTTGGTACTTTGGTGGTTGACGGTATCGGCGTGGACAGCAATAAAGAAGATAAAGATAAGCGTTATAACGAATTGAAGGAAGACGGTTCCTTAGTAGGCACTTCCGCTAATACCTTGAAAGGTTATACGTATACGATTACCCGTCATGATAACGATGGTATCTACTTTACGAGAACGGGCGACACGACGGATCCTAGATTGTACTACGTAGCAGAAAGCGTATTTGAGACGAATAACACGGTTGCGGCAAATGAAAAGGCCGTTGCAGTGGCTTGGAGTACGACGAACGCGTCCAGCACGGCATTATTCCTTGAAAACGGCGGTCAGCATCAATATATTTACGTAAACAGCTCTTCTAAGATTGTAAGAGTGGACGTGGATGAAACGACGGGTAAGGGCGAAGAAATCGAACTTTGCCAAGCTCCCTCCGGTGCGAAGCTTTGGAAAGTTGACGGCGATTACCTTTACTACTATGCGGCAGGTACGAATCCTGTAAATGCTGCGCCAACGACGGGCTTCAACGTAATTCGCATTCAGTGGAATGGCGCGAAAGACAAGTACGAGCCTTTGCTGAACCTTGATGAGGCGAATGAAGAATACAGACCTCGCGTTCTTGCATACGTGGATATCGTAGATCCCAGCAGCTGGTATCTTCCCGAAATCATTACCGTAGAAGCAGGCAATCAAGTATTGCTCTATGCAAATGCGCAGGCTGCGGTAACCAACTCCTATAATTATATTTATGCAACGTCTTTGGCGACGGATACGATCGAAGCGAATAATGAAGCTTACGAAGCGGCTTACGAGTTGATTGAAAACAACTTGGCGGATGAAAACGCAGATTTGAAGAAAGCGGCGAAATACTATTTCCGTACAGGTACGGGCAATGCGGCTGACTATGCGTTGGAAGATGTGAAGGCGTTAAACGAAGAATATAAAGCGAAGAACAACGATAAAGACCTTGCATGGTATGAAGAATTCAATAAATTCGTAGCAGCGGCAGACAGCTACGCGCACGTATATGAAAAGGATTTGATCACGCTTATCGGCGCACAGACGGCTGCAGACAAGGAAGCGATTAGACAGGAATGGGTGGATTCCCTTCCCTTCGCAGAAGAAACCGAAGTCGCGGCTACCGGCTTGGAAGTTTGGCAGATTTGCTTGATCGTGGCAGCAGGCGTGATTGTGGTTGCGGCGGCAATCGTAATCCCCGTTGTCATTGTAAACAAGAAGAAAGCAGAACGTGCAAGAGCAGACGCTATCGTCAATGCACACAAGCGTGTGAAGCTTGACACGACGGATGATAAGTCTATCGACGTATATGCTGATGAGGAAGCAGAAGCGCCTCAAACAGAGGAGTCTTCCGAAGAATAAAATGAGGAAAAAAGTCGTTTCCATAACGGAAACGACTTTTCTTTGCAAAAAAATAAGTAAAAAACATAAAAACTTTAAAAAATAGGGTAAAAAACAGTTTACAAAATTGAGAAATCTTAATATAATATAGCAAAATCATGATATAGAGGAAAATCAGATGGCGAGATATATTATTTGCCCCAGATGCGAATTGAATTTTATTGACGCAGACGAACAAGAGTATTGCGACGTATGCGTAAAAGAATTGAGTGGAGAAAAGACGTTTGCGGACGGCTTTGACGCAGAGGATGCGGTAGAGGAAACGGAGCTTTGTCCTCTTTGCGGCGAGAACTATATGGCTCTTGGCGAAAAGATGTGCGAAGAGTGTAAAAAGAAATCCACCTACGAAGACGAAGTGGAGGAAGACGAAGAAAAAGAGGACGCGTCCTGGAGAAGTTATCTGGACGATGAAGAAGAGGAAATCGACCTTGGTATTCCCGATTCCGAGTTTGACGATGAGGAAGAAGAGGAAGAAGAGGAAGAGGAAATTGAAGAAAGAGAAGACGACTTCGAATACGTATCGGCGGACGATTATTACGATATGGATGATGACGACGATGACGATGACGACGATGACGACGACGATTTCTAAATAAAAAGACATCCACCGAGCAAATAGCTCGGTGGATTTTTTTATAAGTCGTCCGCATCCTGCACGGGAATCTCTTTTTTATTTTTTGGTCGTCCCGTATAACTCCCGTTTATATCCGAATGCTTTGCATCTTCAAAGAGGTTTAAAGCCTTTTTGGTGGGGGCAGGTACGCGATTAACTGTACGTTTTGCCGACATTAGTCGTTGTTACCGCCGTGATTGTAATCGTGGCCGCCGCAGTTTTTGTTGCCGCAATTCTTATTGCCGCAGTTTTTTGCTTTCTGGTTATTCTGGTTGTTTTTGTTTTGATTGTTGTTCTGATTGTTTTTCATAATAATTCTCCTTATTTATAGAAATCCAAGAACTCGAAAACGCTTCCTTGCTTGTTATACTCTTACGCCTTCATAAGGTAAATGCAATTCCACGTAGCCTTGTCCTGCTTTACAAAGCGGACAAACTTTCCATGCTTCTGTGGAGACGTGCATATGACCGCATTCGCTACAAATCCAAAGAATTGGGCTTTCACATTTATACAAAGTGCCGTTTCTTACAGCGTCGTGTAAATAGCGAAAGATTGTGTTATGATGCTGTTCTACGTTTGCCACCATTTTATATAAAGCGGCAATATCTTCAAAGCCTTCTTGTTTGGCAATTTCACCAAACTTAGGGTAGATTTCTTCCATTTCCGCTTTTTCATCAGCGGCGGCGAACTTCAATCCTTCTTCTAACGTGCCCATATGGAACGGATAGCCTGCATCAAACACAATATTTTCACGGCTACCCGATTTTTCAATAATCTTATTAAAGAATTGCGTAGCGTGTAACGTTTCGTTTTTAGCAATGGTTTTTACCGTATCCGATAAAGTTTTCAAGCCTTCTTTCATGGCAAGCTTTGCAATCATTTGATATCGCATTCCCGCCTGGCATTCGCCTGCAAAACTGCGGGCGAGGTTGAGAAAAGTTTCCGTTTTTTCAAATTGCATAAAATACTCCTTATGAAGGTGAACCGTGTTCGACTTCCGTTTTCCTTCTGCGGTTAGTATGTGACGTTTTTTTTCGATTATCCGCCATCAGGGTTGTTAATCTATGGAAAAACGCTTGCCAAAACCGCAAAAATCCGCTACAATAATATATATAAAGGGGCATGGCGAAAATTATATTCAACGCATACCTGCCCCTATTCTTTCAAGGAGTAAATATGTTCCACATTGTTTTAGTTGAGCCGGAAATTCCGCAAAATGCAGGCAATATCGCGCGTACGTGTGCGGCTACGGGTACGCACTTACACATGATTCGCCCCTTAGGTTTTGAGGTGACGGATAAGTATTTAAAAAGGGCGGGCTTAGATTACTGGAATCTCGTCAGTATTTCCTATTACGACAGTTTTGACGAATTAAAAGCGAAATACTCCGAAAACCGATTTTTCTTTTTTACCACTAAGGGAAGACATCGCCACAGCGACGTGAAGTTCCAAGATGGGGATTTCTTGGTGTTTGGCAAGGAGACGAAAGGTTTGCCCGAAGAGCTGTTATTACAGCACGAAGGGGAATGCCTGCGTATCCCGATGTTTTCGGAGGCTCGTTCGTTGAATTTAAGCAACTCTGTTGCGGTAGCTTTATATGAAGCGTTGCGGCAAACCGATTATCAAGGTCTTTTGGAAGAGGGGGAATTGCATCATCATAAATGGAGTGAAGCTGAATAAAAGCATTGTTTCATAGGTATAAAATCACAAAAAAGAGGGAATAACTTCCGTGTAAAATCACGGAGGTTATTTTTTTATGAAAAAGAATTGCATAATTTTTCTTTTGTCAATCATAATAAGTTTAACGGCAGTTTCTTTTGGGGGAGTTTCGCGAAATGGAAGCACCATGTCTGCGACGAATTCTCGTAATGTGGGCGCAAACAACGATTATTTGCGGATTCATATTCGCGCGGATTCCAACGAGGATGCCGCGCAAGCCGTAAAATATCGCGTCAAAGAATGCGTTGTGGAATATTTAACGCCGCTTGTCGCAGAGTATACTACAAAAGAAGCTGCAATGGAGGGGATTGCTCGGCATTTAAAACAGGTGGAGAGGGTTGCCACGAAAACGCTACAAAAAGAGGGATTTCCCTATGGCGCGACGGCAACCTTGCAGAAGGAAAGTTTTCCAACGAGGGTATATGGTGACTATACGTTGCCTGCCGGGGAGTATTCCGCGCTTATCATCAATCTAGGGCGCGGTGCGGGGGACAACTGGTGGTGTGTGGTGTATCCACCGCTTTGTTTTGCCGCGACGGATACAAACGTGATTTATAAAAGTAAAATTTTGGAAATTATTCAAGAGTTTCAAAAAGATAAATAGGAGGAAAAAATGAAGAAGTCAATCAAGAAATTGGCGCTGGTATCGTTTGCTTGCGCAATCATGGCCCCGACCCTGGTTACGGGTATTGCGGAAATTTGTAATAGCCATGCGGAATCGGCTGTGGTAACGGAGTCGAGGGAAAACGAAGTACTTGCAGCTGCTGTATTGCGTCAAGGCGCAAAAGGTGGCGAGGTTAAAGAGGTACAGCGTCGGTTGAAGACGTGGGGATATTATAACGGTAGCGTGGATGGCGTTTTCGGCGCAGGAACTCGCGAGGCGGTTATCAAGTTTCAAAAAAAGAATGGTTTAACGGCGGACGGCGTTGTTGGCGCGTCAACGTATAAGGCGCTAGGGATGAACAACTCGTACCAAGTGCTCGTGGGGAAGAATAATACAAGTAATACGGGCGGATTTACAAGCTCGGACGTGTATCTGCTTGCCAAAACAATATACGCGGAGGGCAGGGGCGAGCCGTACACTGGTCAGGTGGCGATTGGCGCGGTGATTATGAACCGCATTCGTAGCAATCAATTTCCGAACACCGTCGCAGGTGTCGTATATCAAAAGGGCGCGTTTACGGCGGTGGACGACGGACAGATTAACCTTACGCCGAACGAAACGGCAATGAATGCCGCAAGGGATGCTATTAACGGTTGGGATCCTTCGGGCGGCGCGCTCTATTATTACAATCCTGCGGTAGCGACTAGTTCTTGGATTTTCGATCGACAAACGGTCACGGTGATCGGTAAACACGTGTTTGCTATTTAAGGGGTATTTTTTAGGGGGAAAGATTATGAAAAAGAAAGAAACGGAAATCGCAACCAACGTGTCCTCGGGCGCGGAAAAGGTGGAGACGGTTGAAAAGGAATTAAAAAAGGAACAAAACGGCAAAACAAAAACTGCGGTTAAAACTGTAAAAAAAGAAAGCGCGAAAGGGGATTCCGCGCTTGGCGACTCTGTTAAACAGACGGTGAAAAAAAGTGTGGAAAGCAAAGCGGATAAGGAAAGTGAAGCCGCAAAAGCACGGGTAGAACGCGCATTAAAAAAGAAAAAAGAGCAGGCGGCGCGCAAAGAAGCGCAAGCCAAGAAAAAGGCAGAACGCCAAGCCGCGCGTGAAAAGCGAATTGCAGAAAGAAAGGCGGTGATTGAAAAGCGTTTAGCCGAAAAGAAAGCCCTTGCAGAAAAACGCGCCGCGGAAAAGGAAGCAAAGATTCGTGAAAGAGCGCACGCCAAAGCGAACAGAAATCAGGAAAGAGCAAAACGCAGAGCAAACCGAAACCGCAAAAACAACGCGGATGGAAATAAAAAACGCGAAAAAGGATATGGCGGTTGGATTGCCGCAGTTGTGGCGCTTGGCGTAACAACCTTGGCTTTAGCGACAACGGTTACCGTTGGCGCTATGGAAATGAAAGCGATGAAAGAGGGTATGATGACTGCACAGAGGGGTACCATGTACGAGTTGACGGGCATCATGGAACACGTAGACGACGATTTGGATAGAATCCGCGTTTCCTCTTCTTCGATGCAGCAAAGCCGTATTTTAACCGATCTTTTGGTGCAAGCTCGTCTTGCGGAAGCGGATCTTGAAAAGTTGCCGATTTCGATGGAAAAAGAACGCAACATCACAGAATTTTTGAATCGTACGGCAGCAGAGAGCGAAAGAATGCTTTCAAAGCTTCGCAACGGCGGAACGTTATCTAAACAGGACATGGAAACGTTGGAAAGCTTGTATAAAACCAACCACTCTATTCGTACAGAGTTGGATAAGTTGACAGAGAAAATGACGGATCAGGATTGGATGGATTATATGAAGGATGGCAAAGGAATGCTGTCTGACGTTATGAATAATTTAGAGAATATGACGTTGGCGGAAAATAGGGCTGCTATTGAGAATAAAATGGAAGAAATGAAGGGGGCAGGTATGCAACCAAAGTCATCCAACGGCGCGGAAAACAAAGGTTCCGCCGTGGATACGGCAAAAGCGGAGGAGCTTTGCGCAACCTATTTCAGTAAGTATAATATTCAAGAATTTCAATGTGTTGGCGAAACGGTAACCCAGAAGTATTCGGCTTATAACGTGCAGGGGTTTGATGAGAAAGGCTCGATGTTGTTTGCCGAAGTAGATAGAAACAGCGGTGATTTAATCCGTTTTGACTACTATGAAGAATGTTCTGCGGAGAAGTTTGATATGGATAACGCAGAACGAATCGCGCAAGAATTTTTAAAGACGCTTGGTTATGAAGATTTGACGGTGGCAAGATATAAGGCGAACGGCTCTACGGTGGATTTCACCTTTGTCTATGAAGAGGATGGCGTGGTGTATTATCCGGATACGGTACACGTAAAAGTATGTCGTAGCAGAGGGGTTGTTTCAGGTATGGATGCTGCGAAATATTTAAAAAATCATAGGGGCAGGGACGAGTTGAATGTAAAAATCAACATGGAAACCGCCTATAAAAAGCTCAGCGAAAAACTCTCGGTGGAGGCTTCCCGTCTCGCTGTGGTAGATACCGCAAGAGGGGAACGCGCGGCGTATGAATTTCTTTGTTCGTACGGGGAAGAAAATTATTATATTTTCTTAGATGCAGGTACGGGTGAAGAAATTGCAATCATCAACGTGAACAACGTAAGATAATCTAAAAGGCTCTGTTAAAAGAGCCTTTTTCTTTACTGTAAAAAATTGATCGAAAACTCTTGACGAGCGACAAATTCTATGCTATACTATAATCAGTACTCAATCTTAATAAAGGAGGAAGTGGTATGCAGGAAAGACAAACGAAGCAAAAGCAGATTATATATGATGCGTTGAAAACGTTGGATCACCCGACAGCCACGGAGGTGTACGGCTATGTGCACGAAAACTTCCCTACTGTTTCACGTGCACCAGTGTTCCGAGTTTTGGGAGGTTTTGCGGCGAACGGCAGGGCATTAGAATTGCGCACGGCAGGGGAAGAGGTACGTTATGATTATAACGTAGCGCCGCATTATCATGCACGTTGTTTGACGTGCGGAAGAGTAGCGGATGTAATGGCGACGGGGATTCCTACGGAGGGACTGATCGCAACGGCGAATCATGGGTTTCAAGTGAGTGGTTACAGTGTAGAATTTTATGGCACGTGCAAGGCGTGTTTAAAGAAGTGATTGACGGGCGAAAGCGCCCGTTTTTCATATTATGAAAGAAATTTTTTAGGAAGAGCAAAAAAGGATTGACAATTTCTTTTAAAAGGGATATAATAAGAAAGTAAAGATTGAAATGCAGGTGTCGCCTAGCGGTATGGCGGCAGCTTCCCAAGCTGTTCCCGGCGAGTTCGACTCTCGTCACCTGCTCCAAAAAATACTGCAGAAAAGGACACATTTTCTGCAGTATTTTTTTATCCAAGTCGCAGACTTGGTATATCATCACCGCACGAAGTGTGGTGGATATCATCAGCTCCTTTGGAGCTGTATATCATCACGCATCAGCGTGTATCTATCTGCGCCTTGATGATATACAACACTTTGTGTTGGTGATATACAAGGCTTGCGCCTTGATGATATACACGCCTATGGCGTGATGAGGACGCAGAAATGGGAAAAGCTCTTGTTTTATTTATGTAGTTATGGTATAATGAAATAAAGAGGTGATATTATGCCAAAGAATTACTTGTTGATATACTCCGAGCAACTTGCGTCTGAAATCGAATTGCTTTGTCAGAATATAAAAGCTTCTTCAAACACTATATTCCAAATACGGAAAAGTTCAAGCAGTATTTATGCAAATATACGCGAAGCAAATTACGGGCAAAGCAAATCAGATATGATATCGAAATTTGAAATAGCACTCAAAGAATGTAACGAAACCGAAGGTTGGCTCAAACTGTTATTTAACACTAACGCCATAGACGAAGAAACTTTTAAAACCTATCGCAATCTTTGCGGTCGAATTAGACGAATGCTAATTGCTAGTTGTAAAACGCTGAAAAAGGAATCTAAATAACAATGACACATTATATGAAGCTTCACCCACAACCGTTTTCAATGATAGCAAACGGTAATAAGACCATAGAGCTACGGTTGTTTGATGAAAAAAGGCAATTAATTTCAATCGGTGACACATTGATTTTTACAAACACCAAAGATGCGAATTCTACAATTTCTTGCGTGGTTGAGAAACTACATATTTTTGCAAATTTTGAAGAACTGTATCAAATATTACCATTAGATAAATGTGGTTACTTACCCGAAGAAATTGCTACATCCTCTGCCAAAGATATGGAAGCATATTATTCGTTGGAAAAGCAAAAATGCTATGGTGTTGTCGGAATTGAAATCAGGCTTAAATAAATCACTGTAAGAGAGTTACTTAATGAGAAAAGAAATAAATAGAGGGCAGTATTCTCGTGGTTTTATACATGATATAACTTTTATTACCTGCTCCAAAGCAAAAAGCACCCTTTGTGGGTGCTTTTTACATTAGATTTTCCGTGAAACTATACTTATAATCATGAAACTATTGACTTTTTCGGTCATTTCAGTTAAAATATACGTATAATGCGCTTCGCGCATAGGGCTAAGATGTAAAAAAGGAGAGTAGTATGCAACTTGTTTTGTCGAAAAAAGCGGATTTGGCACAAATTTACGTGCAAATGCAGCAAAATTTCTGTTTAGACGAAATAAGAGACTTTCCGCAAGCCGAAAAGGTTTACGACCACGAGAAATATCATTTATACCATCTTCAAAAAGATGGCGAAAACGTGGGCTTTATTGCGATTTGGGCATTTGACGGGTTTGCATTTGTGGAGCATTTTGTCATCTACGCCGAGCACCGTAATAAGGGGCTTGGTGGGACGGCTTTGGGGGTTGTTAAACAACGCTACGGACAAATCGTCTTGGAGGTAGAACCTCCTCAAGAGCCTATGGCGGTGCGTCGCTTTGCTTTTTATCAAAGACAGGGTTTTGTAGCGAACGAATATCCGTATATGCAGCCTTCGTACAGAGAGAACGGCAACGAGGTGCGCTTGATTTTAATGAGTTGTCCGTGCGTTTTAGAGAACGCGGAAAAAGCAGTAAAAGAAATTTATCGGGAAGTGTATGGAAAATAAGCCAAGGAGAGAGAATATGGAGCAAGATTTGATTTTGCGGCCGCTATCGCTTAGCGACGATCTTATGCAAGTGGCGCGGCTGATTTATTATACGGACGATTACGTGTTCCCATATCTTTACGATAACGATATTGAAAGGGGAATCCCCGTAATCATTAACATGATTCACAGTGATACGATCTACAATTATCGCAATATCACGGTTGCAACGCTCGGTGAAAATATTGTGGGAATTATCGTGGCGCAAGAAACGCCAATCTCCGTTGATTTGGGCGCTATGGTGCGTTGTTTTCTCGATGCAAACGAAGCGGTTGGCGATCGGTTCACGAAAACGTTTAACGAATACTACAAGCTGTTTGAGGACGAGCCCGATGGGGTCTATATTGCTAACGTCTGCGTAGATAGTCGTTATCGCGGTTTGGGAATTGGAAAGAAAATGATGGCGGAATACGTAAAAGCCGCGCCTCACAAGACCTACCACCTCGAATCGGTGAAGGATAACGTGGCGGCGTTGAAAACGTACGAAGCGGTGGGTTTTGAAATTACCACCGAATATTTAGGTTTTACGGACGTTCCTTGCTACCGCATGATACGCCGCGGAACGAAAGCATAATAACCAAATCAAAATTAACAAAAGACAAGGGAGAAATTATATGGACGTTTTCATCAGTTACGAGCACGAATCGAAATCGATCGCGGATAATATCTGTTCTGTATTAGAGACGAGAGGGGTGCGTTGTTGGTATGCGCCTCGGGACGTTTACGGCGACTACGCCACGTCTATCGTGGAAGCGATTGAAAAATGCAAAGTTTTCGTTTTGATTCTCAATCACAACTCGTCGGAATCTCCGCACGTATTAAATGAAGTGGAAATGGCGTACAAGCGTATTTTAAACGGTGAAATCACCATTATCCCGTTCAAAGTGGACGAAGGAATTCTTTCCAAAGCCATGGAATATTACGTAAAGCGTCTGCATTGGATCGACGCCGTAAGCGAGCCTTTGGAACAGAGTATTTACCACCTTTACGAACAGCTGGTGCCTATTTTAGGTATTGAGAAAACAGAGCGCTACGAGAAGAATGAAAAGGTGGAAGTGGAAAGAAAGGTTAATCAATACTACATGCCCGAAGACGCAGTAGAATGTGAAAGAATCCACAACGAAGAAGAGCTGTTGTATAGCTATGAAAAGCCGTATTACGATAAGCTGCTTTTGGGCCGCGAGAACGTAGCCGTTTTGGATTTTAATGTGCTTAGCGCAGATTCTACCATAAGAAGATTCGATCGTAAGGAAGTGGGCAAAGCCGTATATTTCTCCTATGATCAACAGATGATTGAAGAGGGAAATAAACTCTGTGAAGAGCATGACAACATGCGGTTTTATCTGATGGATTTAACCAAGGATAAAATTGACGAAGTATTACCGAGGGTCATGCAAGAGCGCGGTATTAAGGGCTTTGATTTCCTCAATCTTACTATGACAATTTTGGATTTGGAATCTCCGTTCAAAGTTTTGAAAAAAATCAAGAAATATATGAACCCGAATGCAGTAGCGTTCATTCGCGACGTGGATGACACGTTGGTGTTCGCTTACCCTGATGAAAACAATCTGTTTAAAGAATTTCAGTCTTTCTACAAGTTTAATAAGCTGGGCGGATTCCGTAAATCGGGCAGACAAATTTACAGCTACATGAAAAAGCTTGGTGCGAAGGATATCCGCTTAGAGCGTTGCGGGATCAACTCGACGGGTATGGATTATGAAGCGAAGCGCTTGTTATTCGAGTCTTGGTTCGCTTTTATCCCCAACGATTTCGGCTTGATGCTGAAAGAAGATCCCAACGACGAAACGGCAAAAGAAGTTTTGGCTTGGGTGGATGAATATTACGACGATTTGGAAGAGGCTTTTTTCGGCGAAGAGTTTATTTTTAACGCCGGGTACGTTATGTATACCGTTTGGTTTTAAAGCGTGACAAGACAGGTTACACAGGAGAAAAATGAGATGAACGCAAATTCGATTTTTATCAGCTATACTTCTAACAACATAGAAAGCGCAGACGCCGTATATCAATTTCTGCAAAGAAGCGGAATCGGGTGTTGGATGGCGCCGTACAGTATTTCTCCCGGAAAGGATTATCCTACAGAAATTGTGGAAGGAATTAAAAATTGCGATGCGTTCGTGTTGGTTGCTTCCGAAGACACCAACGAATCTAACCACGTCAGCAACGAGCTGGCAATCGCGTTCGATTGCGAAAAACCCATCATCGCGTTCAAAATCGAAAACGTGAAATTTTCCAACGGCTTTTTGTATTACTTAGGAAGAAAGCACTGGATTGACGCGTATCACGATTTTGCAGAAGGGCTGGAAAAACTGCGCTCGACCATTATGAGCATTCTGGGTGCAAAGGGCAAAGAAATTCCGCGCGCAGATACGCTGCGGAGCATTCCCAGACCCATTATAAAAAAGACAGAAGAGGCTTCCGTCAAGGCAAAGGCGGTTATAGAAGATAATCTAACGAGAAAGGCAATCGTATGGAAACTGAAGATGCTTTCCTCGAAATTTGCGTACAGCTTATTCGACCGCGTAGACGGCGAGGAGTCGTATAATAGCTTTGTAAAAGAAGCCAACGTGTTATTCTCGGAAACGGTGAGTGGTTATAACAAGGATGAACTGCTTTCGCAAGATACGGATTACGTCCGTTTATTGGTAGACGCTTTATCGGCAAAAGAGCATAATATCGTCCGTGTGCAGGGGTTGCCCGGCAGCGCGAAAAACATGTTATTACAGCTGGCGTTTTTTAAAATGCTGGATCGCTTCGAGAAAAACGAAAGCGACGTTTTACCGATATACCTGTCCATCGGGTATTATGAAAAGTTTGATTATAACGATGCGGAATCCGAAATGCAGGAATTGATTTCGGAGGACACGGCGGAATTTTTCCAGTACGTTAAGCAAAACAAAGAAGTAAAACCCGTTCTTTTGCTGGAAGGGGTAAGAGAGTACGTTGTTACCCGTCTGAGTCCCGAAAAAATCATTTATATGCTGTTTAAGCCCTTCGAACGCTACAATAGAGCAGTGGCGATCGATACGGGTTTGATTCAAAACCGCATACGCTTAAAGAAGGTAATTCCTATCGCGGGGGAAATGCGCGGCGGATATTTATTATTATTCCATTCTATCCCTATCGAACAAAAACAAAAAATCACGAAAGTGATTCGCAGCGTGTTAAAAATGTATGGGGAAAGCGCGGCTTGCGAGACGGTGTACGACCTGTTAAAGAAGTTAAAATATCCCTCTGTGGATATATTCTTAATCAGGCTCATTGCAAGGGAAATTGCCACCAGCTACGATACGGATATTTGCCTCAGCGACATGTATGAAAAGTTCGTTTTGACGGAATATTTGGAAGAAGAAAGACTATTGCAGGTATCCAAAACGCTGTTTGAATATTTATTTAGCGGCGGTGACGGCTGTATCGATAATGCTTACGATGGCAAAGTGTGGTCTTTCCCCAACAAACATCATACTTACTTAGGGTATTTGATTGCGTATTATTTCGTTTATCAAATCGAAAATTATAAGACGTTGAATAACTATGATTTCTTCAAAGTTATGCTGACGGCGACGGCAAACCAGTTTGTAGTGGCAATGTTACAAGATAACTATGAATTGCAGGAGAAATTCATCGCCTTTATCGACGATAAATATGAGGTGTTTGACGTTCGTCAAAAAGCGAACGCAGCCTTTTGGCTTGGTAGAATCAATTACAGCAAGGAGATGGTCAACTATGCCCTTTCCTTCTTAACAGGGGAGTTTACAAAGTTAAAGTCTGCGGTGAAAACCAACAACAAGAACACGCAGGATAATTTAGATAAGCATTTATTGTTCCGCGCGGTTTGTACGGGTATGTTATTCCACGGCCAAGCCAACATGATGGACGAATACTTGTGTATTGTCATCACCAACGATATTGCAAACGCCGTAAACCGTGGCGCAACGGTGGAATATTACAGCGAACAGTACCAAATGGGGGCGCATAACACCTACTATCTGGACACGAACCCGAATTTTGGCGAGGGCGCAATCAAGGCGTTGGAGGCCAGAGTGGAAGCGTCGTTGGAGAACAATAGGGATAAGTTTGTAGAGAACAATCTAGTTACGTTGCTTACCTTATTGCAAACCCGTATTCAAAGTAAGGTGATAAAGCCTAACTTTGACATTCAAACCTACGTCAAAAATGCAGTGCGTTATTTGGAAACGTATCAACAAAAGCCGCACAATATCGTATCCTCTAAAATTCTTTATTATTTCGAGAGCGTCAAAGAGGACTTCTTACGTTTCCTTGCTGACGGAGGGCTTGACATCGGCCCGATGCTGTACAATCAGTGCAACGTTTTAAGGCAGATTAAACGGACGCAATGGATTGATACGGTAGACGTACCGGAAAGCGTTTCAGAGCACATGTTTAGCTCTTGGCTCTTGGCGATGCTCTTCCTGCCGGAAGAAATGGCGGCGGAAGGCTATAACAAAAAAGAAATTTTGGATATGCTGTTGATTCATGACATGGCGCAGGTTCAAAACAGAAGCCAGGGGGCGAAAATGGTCTCTGAGGATATGGATCCTGCCGAGCAAAATCATTTTATGAGAAAGCTCTTCTTAAAAGGCACGTATCCGAATATTGCCAACCTCACGTATTATTATAACGTTTGGACGGGATACTATAACAGCAACAATATCAATGCGAAAATTGCGCACGACGTCAATGTTTTGCAGACGGTATATACCTTCTTCGAGTATTATGCTTCCGCAAAATACACGTTCACACAGGAAGAAGCGTCTCAGTGGAAGAGCAAGAAAAACGAAATGAAGACGCAAATCGGTATCGAGCTGTTTGAAAGAATGATAGAGAATAATTTTGAGTTTAAACATATCATCGATCAATTATAAAAGAATCGGCGTCATAACCGTATAGGATTATGGACGGCCGCGGAGAAAGAGATGTATACGGAATTAAGCATATTGTTTTTATGTATAGAAATAGCGTTAATCGGGTTTTTGGGGTATTTGATTATCAAAAAGAGGGCGGTGATCGACAAAAAAAGCTTGATTTATGCGCTGCCCGCCTTTGTTGTGGTGTACGCGCTGTATACGATGGCGACCGTTTATAACGGCGAGAAGATTACGTTCTATACGTTATTTTTACTCATTCATGAAACGTTATCCATGGTATCCATGGAATTAAATGATTCGTTGGTGCTTGCTTTAAGTCAAGCGAATCCTTGGTTTCATGCAGCGATGATCGGGGCGTGCATTCTCTCGTTTATCACCGTTATCTTCGGCGTTTTCGTTTTCTTTGGCGTGGCAATCACAAACGGCTTAAAGAAACGCAAAAGCTTCATGATGGGCGGCGACATCGTAATCGGACTGTCGCCCAGCTCTTTGAAATACTTAGAAGCCCATAAAGGCGCTGTGCTTTGGGTGGAAGAAATCGACAAAGAGACGTATTTGAGCTTGATTAAACAGCAACATGCCGTACATAAAGCGCCATTGAACGAAAAAACCGTTTCTAAGTGTTTAAAGGGCGCAGAGTATCATTTGATTGTATTCCGCGATACAAGCTATTCCTACTTTTCCATTTTATCGTGTTTTGAGAAACTGAAGGAAAAGAGGGATAAGCGATTATTTTTACATTTGGAAGCCAATGTAAATGAGCTGGGAATGGTGCGTGAAAAGTATCTTTCGGACGTTTCCGAGCAAGCAAATACGTTCGTATTGCCGTTCTGCCGTTACGAGCTGATGGCGCGCCGTTTTATCATGGAACACCCCATCACCAAGTACATGCCCCGTAGCTTTTTCAACGAGAACTTAACGTTGAAAGATGAAAAGGAAGTCAACGTTGTCTTTTTGGGGTTTGGAAAAGTCAATTATGAGCTGTTCAAACTGATGGCGACGAATTTCCAATTTGCAAAGCAAAAAGGGGATCAGTTATATGCCGCGCCCGTGCATTATTATACCTTTGAAAACAACAGCGAACGCTTCAATAACGAGCATTTTATCAAGCTGATTAACGAGTACGACGAGATTTTTAAAAATTCCGATTTACCCGCAGCGGAAAAGATTTGCGATTTAAAGGAAAGCTTACCGATGGACGCGCATTCTGCGGAGACGCGTAAACAGATTCGCGCGCTGGTCAACAAAGATACGTATACGTATTTCATCGTGTCCATATCCGACGATTATCAAGACGCTGATTTCGCGCACGATCTTAAAAAATACTTGGAGGACGAGCAAAATTACAAGATTTTCGTTCGCTCGAAGGGAAAGGAAAGTCGTTTATTGAACAAAGACGAGAAAAACATTGTTTATTTCGGGGAGAATGCAGAGTGTTACTTGCATGAAAACATTGTTAACAATGACTTAATGGTGCTCTCTCAAAACGTAAACGACTTATATAACGATTACACGAAAGATAAATGGGCGCAGTTACGCGACTGGCAAAAGCTGCCCGTGGTGGAGCAATATTCTAACATTAACGCGGCGCTGAACCTCTATTTCAAGCTGCATCTTATGGGCTTAGAATTAAAGAAGGGTAAAGGGGAAGGACTTACGAAAGCGGAAATCGAAAAGCACTGCCCCGGCGTCTTTATGGATAGCAAAGGGGAGGATTACAACTACTTCTTTGGGACGCAGGCGGCTAACGTGTTGGCGTTTATCGAACATTCCCGTTGGAATGCCTACTACTTGTTATCCGGATATAAGCCCTTACCGTTTAAGGAATTTATTTGGACGCGTAACGAAAAGGGTAAGGACGTGTTACAGCACAAGAACGGAGCAAAATTCCGCCATGCCTGCCTGACGACGTATGCTGGGCTTGACAAGCTGCTTAAGCATAAGCAAAAAGTGTTACAAGAAGCGGCTGAAAAGGGCGAAAAGAAGGTTGGCTCTACGGATATGAATACGCTGGCATCGATATACCGTTATGATTATATGGTCATCGACGGCATGTGCGAAGCGTTAGATAGGATTGATTATTCCGTTATTAAACGAGAGGCGAACGAGCCGTCGAACGCAGGATCCAAATAAGCGAACTTTATCAAAACGCACCCGGAAGGGTGCGTTTTTTTATGCGGTTTGCCCATACTAAGCGCATGAACAGTTTATTGAAACAAGCCAAAGCCTTGCAAGAGGAACTTATACAATATAGAAGAAGCTTACACAGTCACGCCGAAATCGGGTTTGATTTAAAGGATACCGTAAGCTTTGTGGAAAGCACGCTAAAATCATTTGGATATATCCCAAAACCTTGTGGAAAAGCAGGGGTAATTGCGACCATGGGTAGAGTGAATGCGAAAAAATGTATTCTTTTGCGCGCGGATATGGACGCCTTGCCTATACAGGAAAAATCGGGGGAAACGTTTGCCTGTAAAAAGGGAAATATGCACGCCTGCGGACACGATCTTCATACAGCCATGTTATTGGGTGCGGCAAAGCTGCTCAAGGAAAACGAGGGGGATTGCGACGGTTGTGTTAAGTTATTGTTTCAGCCTGCGGAAGAAACGTTGGAGGGGGCAAACGACGTTTTGAAACACGGCGTGCTAGAAAACCCCTCGCCACAAGCGGCAATGATGCTGCATGTGATGACGAATACGGATTTCCCTACGGGAACGGCGATCATTTCCTCGCCTGGCGTCAGCGCACCTGCCGCAGATTTTTTCACCGTGCGCTTGACTGGGAAAGGCTGTCACGGCTCTTCGCCGTGGGAGGGGAGAAATCCTCTTTCCGGGGCGGCGCACTTAATTTTGGCGTTAAATGGGCTTACCGCGCAGGAAATCCCCGTTTCGCAAGGCGCGGTTTTAACGGTTGGATGCGTACACGGTGGAGAGGCAGGAAACGTGATTCCGTCCATGGTTACCCTGAAAGGAACGTCGCGTATCTTTAATGAGGAGGAACGTATTCGTCTTAAAAAACGAATTATAGAAACGGTGAATGCCATAGCAAAAGCCCATCGCTTGCAAGCAAAAACGGAATTTACAAGCGGTTGTCCCACATTATGGAACGACGAGGAATTATCTGTTTTTACGGCAAGCGTAGCCAAAGAATTGTTGGGAAAAAAGAAGGCGTTCACCGTGCAAGAGTTGAGCCCAAACAGCGCCGTGAAACGAAGCGGCGGCTCGGAAGATTTTGCCTATATCGCGCATGAAGTTCCGTCGATTATGATGGCGCTGTCAGCAGGGGAAAGAGAGAAAGGCTACGCATATCCGTTGCATCATCCCAAAGCGCGTTTTGACGAGGACGCGCTGTACGTTGGCGCGGCGCTCTATGCGCATTTTGCGCTTTCGCGGTTAAAATATCAGTAGAAGCAAGTTTAGAAAAAACAAGCAAAAAGAAAGGGGTAGGTATGAGAATATTGTCAAATACTTCCTTCTTACTAAGCGATATAAAAGAGGGACGAACGTCGTCAACAAAAAAAGCACCCTGCTGGGTGCTTTTCTCTATTTGTGAATGTATTATTTCGTTTCCGAGGTGGAGTCGGCAAGACCGACTACGCTATCTACGGGCAGCGCAAAGGCAATCCCTTGGCCTGCCGTATCCAACCCTGCTTCCTTATACAAAGCGTGTAAAACGTCGTCTTTAATGGAGGAGGGGACAAGAATCATAACGATTTCCTTTTCCGGTTGAATGGTGATTCCAAAGAAGGATTCCGCGTCTTTGCTTGCAGTACCTCTGGCGTTGATCACAGTACCGCCGCGCGCGCCAAGCTTTTTCGCAGCGTCCATAACGACGTCGCTGTAACCGCTGTTTACGATACAAAAAATAGCTTCGTGATTATATTTCATGAGTCTTTCTCCTTATTTCCTATTGTTACTTAAAAAACGGTAAATAGCAACGCCGATGACGCTGGTTAAGGGGACGGTGAATGCAATCCCTTTGCCGTTGCGAATGGTGTGGAATTTTTCTTCCAAGCCTTGCATAGCCTCAGGCGCTTTGTCCTCGTTGATAACGCTAAAAATAATGCCTTTATCCGAATCTTCCAAACCAAGCAGATACAGCGTTTCCGATTTTGCTGTGCCTTGTCCTGCGACCGCCGTTTGGAAGTTGACGCCAAACGTTGTTAAATAGTCGAGGAAGAATTCCGTTTTATTGCGGTTGACCACGGTTACGATCAGCTTTAATTTCTTAAAGTCCGCTTTCATAGGTGCGTCCTTTTCCACGAGGTTGGCTTTTCTGTTTTTGCGAGGTTTTTTCAATAAACTCATACCTGTAACCCCCGTTTTACATAAATTGAATGATCTGTTCGTCGTCTGCGTCAAGAATACGGCGCATAGCGATGCGTTCTTTGAAGTGCTGAGTAGCGATGGATTTAAAGCCCAAAGCCTGAATGGTGATAAGCGGCGTCATGGCAACCATGGCGACAAGCCCAAACGCAAGGGTGAGCACGTTATTCGGATCGGCGGGATAGAGCGTCGCGCAGATCCCGATAACAAAGGGGAGAATAAACGTCGACGTCAAGGGTCCGCTTGCAACGCCGCCGGAGTCGAATGCGATTGCCGTGTATAATTTCGGCACAAAGAAGGACAACCCAAGCGAGATGAAATAGCCGGGTATCATATAATAAAGAATGCTGAAATTAAAGATGATGCGGATGACCGACAACGCAATGGATGCGCCTACGCCCACGGAGAGCGCAATCAACATAGATTTTTTACTAACGGCGCCGTTTGTGACCGTTTCCACTTGACGTTTCAAAACGTGAATGGCAGGTTCGGCAAGAACGACGGCAAACCCAAGCACGAATGCGATGGCTACAAGGAGCGCGTTATGTGTCTGCGCGAGCTGAGTTCCTAATTTAAAACCGATGGGCATAAAACCGACGGTGACGGCGGTGAGGAAAATCACCAAACCGAAGAAGGTGTAGAAAATACCGATGACGATCTGCAAAAGACGCTTTTTCGGCAATTTCATAAACAGCGCTTGTAAAATAAAGAAGCACGCAACGATGGGGGCGATAGCAATCACAACCTCCTGCATTGTGTGGAGCAGGGTTGAGGACAAGTCACCCAAGTGCGCTTCCATGGAATAATCCGGCAGGGTGTAAGTCAGTTGATTATCCGCAAACACGCCGAGTAGCATAACAGCAAGGATAGGGCCGATGGAGCAAAGCGCGATAAAGCCGAAACTGGATTCTCTATCCTTCTTATCGCCAAGGCTGGCGGAGACGCCTACGCCAAGCGCCATGATAAAAGGCACGGTGATCGGGCCCGTGGTAACCCCACCCGAGTCAAAAGCAAGGGGCAGGAAGTTTCCGTTTCCGTTAATCAGAACCAAGGATACCAACGCAAACAACAACATATAAAAGAAGGTCAATAACTTGGAAAGGCTGATACGGAAGACGATTTTCAGCACCGATAAAAGCAGGAAAAATCCAACGCCGACGCCGATGGCAACCGTAAGCAGTTTTCCGTCGATGGCGTCTTTTACCTGCGAAGCAAGTACGGACAAGTCGGGTTCAGCAATCGTGATGAACACACCCATAATAAAACAAACCGCAAGCAACGTTTTGAAATGCCCGGATTTCGGTAAGGTCGAACCGATTTGTTCTCCCATAGGCGTCATAGAGATGTCTGCGCCGAGGTTAAAAAGGGAGATGCCCAAAATGAGGGCTATGGAAGAGCATGCGAAAACGATAGTCTCCTCCAAGGTGAAGGACACCAAGGGGGTGAAATTTAATAAAAGCACGATCAATGCCACGGGGAGCACGGATACGGCGGCTTCTTTCATTTTTGTCAATAACGCTTTCAACATGTCTGCGAATCCTTTTTGATTATATTCGTAAAGTCCGTACTATAATACCCTATTTTTTCCGTTTTGTCAACCTTACTAAGGTTGAAAACCGAGATTTTCAGTTTTTTCACAAAAATTTTTAAAAGTAGGTCAAAAAAGATTTTTACGCACAAAACAAAAACGAGGGGGGCATGTATGCAATGAATAAAAATCCTCGACGAATATTCGGGGATTTAAAATCATTTTACGGAGAATTTATACGAGGTGATTTCGTGATACGTTTCCCCTGCTTTTAAAAGGGTTGAGGGGTATTGCGGACAGTTGGGTGCGTTGGGGAAATCTTGCGCTTCCAAGCAAAGCGCGGCATAGTTCGTATACAGCTTCTTTCCCTTGAAGCTACCCAAAGCGCAAGCGGTATATAATTGCAAACCGGGCAGAGTGGTGTAGCAAGACATGCGTCTTCCCGAAGCGGGATCGTAAACCTCGGCAACCCGTTCTAAGCCTTTACCCACTCTGTCCAAGCAGTAGTTAAAATCAAAGCCGTTGCATTGTTTGATCATGGGCGCGTCCGAATGCATATCCGTTCCAAGCTTTTTGGGTTTTAGGAAACTATACGGCGTGTTTGTAATTTCCATCTTCTCGCCATGGGGAATCAGTTTGCTATCCACAGGAGTGATGTACTTTGCGTGAATCGTCAACTCCTGCTCTAAGACGGTAGGGGTATCGCCGATATTAAAATAGGCGTGGTTGGTTAGGTTGCAAACGGTGTCTTTATCCGTCGTTGCCGTGTATTCGATTTTCAGCTCGTTATCCTGTGAGAGGGAGAAAGTGACGTTCACCGTCAAATTTCCCGGAAAACCGCCTGCTCCGTCGGGGGAGAAGTGGGAAAGAATCAGTCGATCTCCGTTGATTTTCGCCCCCCAAACAACGCGGTCGAAGTTGGCGGAATAGCCGCCGTGCAAAGTGTTTGCTCCCTCGTTTGCTTCGATGGTATATTCCCCGCCGTCAATGGTGAATTTAGCGCCGCCGATACGGTTTGCATATCTGCCTATCGTTGCGCCGAAATAGGGGTTTTCTTCAAAATAATCTTCTGGAGTTTTGCAACCGACGATAACGTCTGTAAAGTTTCCGTTTCTATCGGGCGCGTTTAAGCGAATCAATCTTCCGCCGTAGGTGAGAATATCCGCTTCCAACCCGTTTTGATTAGAAAGAGTATATACGTCGCAACGTTTTCCGTCCTTTTCAAAAGAATACGTTTTTTTAATCATTTTTTTTCGTCCTCGCTTCGTTACTTTATATTATAGCAATAACTTGGCAAAAAAGCCAACGAAAATTGTTAAAAGATTTGTAAACTTGGGGAAAAAGCTCGAAAAGCGGTTTTATTTCATAAAAAAGTGAAAAAAATCCGCGTTTCGCTTGTGAAAAACGTTGACTTCAACGCACGGTTGTGCTATCATTATATTATCACTTAAACAAATTAAAAAACGCTTCGTAATGCAAAAAACGAATAAGAAATTCGGTGCGCAAGGAGGAAGAATATGCAAATCAGAATCACGAAAACGAAAAATCCAGGGGTGATGCCTCCTGAAAACAAGCTGGGCTTTGGTAAGGTGTTCACCGACCATATGTTGATTGTGGATTGGAACGAACAGCTAGGTTGGCACGATGCGAGAATCGAGCCGTTTGGCAGAATTTCGTTGCATCCTGCGTCCACGGTGTTGCATTACGGCGCGGAAATCTTTGAGGGGTTAAAGGCATACCGCAGGGCAGACGGGGGAGTACAGTTATTCCGTCCGATGGAAAACGTAAAGCGTATGAACCGTTCGGCAGAGCGTATGAGCTTGCCTGAAATGCCGGAAGCGGACATGCTGAAGCTGTTGACTACCTTTGTGAAGCTGGAAGAGAGATGGGTACCGAAATCGTTTGGAACTTCGCTATATTTGCGTCCGTTTTTGTTCGGGAACGACGAGGCGTTGGGGGTACATGCGGTAAAGAATGCAACGTTCATGCTGATTGCCTCCCCCAGCGGTAGCTATTATGCAGAGGGAATCAACCCTGTCAGCATCATGATTGAGGATGAGGACGTAAGAACGGTGCGCGGCGGCACGGGGTACGCGAAGTGCGGCGGCAACTATGCGGCGAGTACAAGGGCAGGCGAAAGAGCTGCAAAAAGAGGGTATTCGCAGGTATTATGGTTGGACGGCGTCGAGAGAAAGTACATTGAAGAAGTGGGCGCGATGAACGTTATGTTTAAAATCGGCGGAGAGATTATCACGCCGAAGCTGACGGGTTCAATTTTGCCCGGTATCACCCGTAAGAGCTGTATTGAAGTGCTGAAAACGATGGGATATACGGTAACGGAAAAGCTTTTCTCCGTGGACGAGCTGTTGGCAGGTATTAAAGCAGGTAAATTAGAGGAAGCGTGGGGTTGCGGTACGGCGGCGGTGGTTTCGCCTATCGGCAGACTGGCAATCGGCGACGACGAGTATGTTGTCAATAAGGGAAAAATCGGCGAAGTCACCCAAAAGCTGTACGATACGTTGACGGGCATTCAATGGGGCAAGATGGAAGATCCGTACGGCTGGGTGTACAAGTTATAAAGAAAAGCTCTATCATATCGCTTGGTTGATTTTTTACGGAAAAACGCTGTGAAATGTTACGTATCACACTCGGTTACGGACCGCAGAGGGTACGCGCCCTTGTGTCATTCTTGCCTTTCTTGTGTTTTTCTCGTAAAAATGTAGTAAATCACAAATCAACCATTTTCAGTGACAAAGCTAAAGCGATATTTTCCTATGTTTTCCACAAAAAACTGTGGGCAATCCGTTGACAAGACGAGGGGAAATAGAGTACAATATACAAAAGATATTTTCACTATGTGAAAAAGGAGATTTTTATGGGTGCTGTAAGTGCTATATTTGGCGGTTGTGCAGGTTGTGGCAGTATTATCACGGGCGGTGTTTTGATTCCCGTGGTAGCATTGATTTGCGGCGCGATTGCTTGGAGTAAAACGAACAAGAAATAATTTATATAAAAGGCTATGACGGGAACAAAATCCGTAAGGGTTGCTTTGCAGAGAGTCGACGGTGGGTGCGAGTCGATAGAACGCTACGGAATATACTCCTCCCCGAGCCGCCGAGAGAACGGCAAGAAATTGCTTATTAGATTCGGACGGGATCTCCCGTTACAGAGAATGCCTTTTGGGGCGCGAGTGGGTGCGTTTGCATCAAATAGAGTGGTACCGCGGAGTATTCTTCGTCTCTTTCGTAACGGCGTTTTTTAAACGCGTGGCGAAGGAGACGTTCTTACTTTCAAGACGCTTTCCAAGATACAAACAGAACTCTTCACGACAAAAAAACAATAGGAACAGATTATGAGGAATAGCAACAAATACGTGAAACAATATTTCGAACCGAAAGGGGTGGCGATGGACTGGACGAAGAAGTCCTGCGTGGAAAAGCCTCCCGTCTGGTGTAGTGTGGATTTGCGAGACGGCAATCAAGCGCTGATTATCCCCATGAGTCTGGAAGAAAAGCTGGAATTTTTCAAGCTTTTGTGTAAGGTCGGTTTTAAGGAAATAGAAATCGGGTTTCCTGCAGCGAGTGAAACGGAGTACGAATTTTGCCGTACGTTGATTGAACAGGATTTGATCCCCGACGACGTGACAATCCAGGTATTGACGCAATCGCGCGAGCATATTATTGCGAAAACGTTCGAGGCGTTAAAAGGGGCAAAACACGCCATCGTGCATTTGTACAATTCCACGTCCGTAGCGCAGAGAGAGCAGGTATTTAGACGGAATAAAAAGGAAATTGTGGATATTGCCGTTTTCGGCGCAAAGCTTTGCAAGGAATACAAGAAAAAAGCGGAAGGGAGAATTACGTTTGAATATTCCCCCGAAAGCTTTACGGGCACAGAGCCGGAATTTGCCGCGGAGATTTGCAACGCCGTATTAGACGTATGGCAGCCGACAAACGAGGATAAGGTGATTATCAACCTGCCCGTTACGGTGTCCCATTCCATGCCGCACGTGTACGCCAACCAAGTGGAATACATGTGTAAAAATTTAAAATACAGAGAGAACGTTATCGTTTCCCTGCATCCGCATAACGACAGAGGTTGCGCGGTGGCGGATAGTGAAATGGGCTTGCTGGCAGGGGGCGACAGAATCGAAGGGACGCTGTTTGGTAACGGCGAAAGAACGGGGAACGTCGACATTGTTACGTTGGCGCTGAATATGTATTCACAAGGGATTGATCCTGGGCTGGATTTTTCCGACTTGCCGAAGATTACGGAAGTGTATGAACGTGTGACCAGAATGCACGTGGGCGAACGTCAGCCGTACAGCGGCGCGCTTGTTTTCGCGGCGTTTTCGGGCTCTCATCAAGACGCGATTGCAAAGGGTATGAAATACCGTGTGGAAAAGGGCGCGGAAACGTGGACGGTTCCCTATCTTCCCATCGATCCTGCGGACGTTGGAAGGGTGTACGAAGCGGATGTTATCCGTATCAATTCTCAATCGGGCAAAGGCGGGATTGGTTACGTTCTCGAAACACAGTTCAAGCTGGTGTTGCCGCCCAAGATGCGCGAGGTGTTCGGTTATCATGTCAAGAGTATCTCTGACCATGCGCATAAAGAACTCAGTCCTGAGGAAGTACACGATATTTTCCTGCGTGATTTCGTCAACGTGCGTGAGAAACTCAGCGTAATCAACGTCTCGTATGAGGACGCGAGCGCGGAAGTGGTCAACGCCAAGGTGGAAATTGAATATAACGGAGAAAAACATCTGGTCGATATTCAAGGCAATGGGCGTTTGGACTGTGTTTCCAACGCGATCAAAGAGGTCACAGGGAAAGAATATATTTTGGAAACGTACGTCAGCCACGCGTTGGAAGAAAAATCCACGTCGAAGGCGGCTTCGTATATCAGCATTGTCGAGGGAGACGAGACGCACTGGGGCGTCGGCATCCACAGCGATATTATGACGTCGTCGATATGCGCGCTGGTTTCGGCGGTGAACAGAAGTTTATAAGAAGTGAAATTTTTCACTATGTGAAAAAATGAATTGCCTTACGGCGTGAATTGCGCCTAATAGCGCGTGAATTGCAACGCTGTGCGTTGCGTTTCGGAATTATTGCCACAACGACGGCAAAGCCGTCAATTCACGAAAACATAGTTTTCAATTCACTGAGCGACAGCGAAAATTCACGTCCGCAGGGCGGACAATTCACAGTATTGCCCACGAAACATCTTTGCGACAGCAAAACTTAACCTATGATAATATACAAGGAGAGAAGTATGCAATTAAACGGTGCTCAAATTTTAATACAGACCTTAATTGAGCAGGGGGTAACCGACGTTTTCGGGTATCCTGGCGGCCAGGTTATCAATATTTACGACGCGCTGTACGAATACAAGGACAAAATCAATCACGTACTGACGGCGCACGAACAGGGCGCAGCGCATGCGGCGGACGGCTATTCGAGGGCGACGGGTAAGGTTGGCGTATGTATCGCTACCAGTGGCCCGGGTGCTACCAACCTCGTCACCGGTATTGCTACGGCGATGCTCGATTCCATACCCATGGTCGCGATCACGGGTAACGTACCCTGTTCTCTCATCGGTAAGGACAGCTTCCAGGAAATCGACATCACGGGCGTGACTTTGCCCATTACTAAGCATAACTATTTCGTCCATAAAATTGAGGATTTGGCGGATACCCTTCGCGAGGCGTTTTCGGTAGCGAAGTCGGGCAGACCGGGCCCCGTGCTTGTGGATATTCCCAAGGACGTGCAGGTAGCGAAATACGAGTTCGAGCCGCAGTCCATCGTGGAAAAACAGCCTTTGCCTAAGGTAAAGGATAAATACGTGCAGGCGGCGGCAGAGCTGATCAATGCCTCGAAAAAACCTTATATTTACGTAGGCGGCGGCGCAGCAGGACTCTGTATGGGCAAAGAAATCGTTGCCTTTGCAAAGAAAATCGGCGCGGTAATCGGTTGTTCGTTTATGGGGCTTTCGAGCATTCCCCAAGAGAGCGACAGATTCCTCGGTATGCAGGGTATGCACGGGCATTACGCCTCTTCCGTGGCGCAGGATGAATCCGATTTAATCATCGCCATCGGCGTGCGCTTTTCCGACAGAGCGACGGGCAACGTAGCGAAGTTTGCAAAGAGAAGTAAAATCATTCAGTTAGATCCCGACTCTGCGGAAATCAACAAAAACGTCAAAGTAGACGTAGGGCTTGTGGGTGATATTGAGGATTCGTTTAAGAGAGTTGCTAAGCTTTGCGACAAGAAAGAAAATAGCGAGTGGCTGTTGCGCGTAGACGAATTGAAGAGGGAAGAAAAGCGTTTCGAGGAAGAAATTGCCGCGGCGGCAAAAGCGCCCCTTACCCCCAGGCAGGTATTTGCAATCATCAATGAAAAGAAATTGCCTGCCACGATTACGGCGACGGACGTTGGTCAACATCAAATGTGGGCGGCGCAGTATTCCACGTTCGACCGTCCTCGCAGAATTGTATCCAGCGGCGGCTTGGGTACGATGGGCTTTGGGCTTGGCGCAGCGATCGGCGCATACGTAGCAACGAAAGATCCCGTTATTTTGATTACGGGCGACGGCAGCTTCGGCATGAACCTGAACGAGTTGGCAACGGCGGTAACGTATAAAATCCCCGTTATAATCGTGCTCATGAACAACGGTGTTTTGGGTATGGTAAGACAGTGGCAAACGCTGTTCTTTGGGAAGCGGTATTCGAACACAATTTTGGAAAGGAAGACCGATTTCGTTGCGCTTGCGAAAGCATTTGGCGCAGAGGGGTATTTGGCGGAAACGGAAGTGGAATTCAGACGTGCGTTCGACGCGGCGATTCAAGCGAATAAACCCGTTGTGATCGACGTAAGAATTGACAAGGACGAGCTGGTGCTTCCTATGCTTCCGCCCGGCGGCGCGATCAGCGACATTATCACGGTAGTAAAATAAGAGGGTGAAATTATGGAAAACAATAAATTTGTCATAGCGGTATACGTAGACAACAAAGCGGGTGTATTGACGAGGGTTACGGCAATGTTCACGCGCAGAGGATTTAACATCGACGCCCTTACGGTAGGAGAAACGGAGCATCCTGAATATTCCCGTATCACGATCGCGATGAGTGGGGATTCGTATATGAAAGCGCAGCTTATCAACCAGCTGAAGAAATTGCTTGTAGTCAAGAAAGTAGAAGTTTTAGACGAAGAGCCCATCAAGAGAGAACTGATGCTGATCAAGGTGCGCAATCAATCGAAATACCGTAGCGATATTATGACAGCGGTAGACGTCTTCCGTGCAGGGGTTATCGATTATTCTCCTGAAGGCATGTGCATTGAGGTGACGGGCAGTCCTTCCAAAATTGACGCCTTTGTGAAACTGATGCAGCCGTTCGGTATTTTGGAAATGTGTCGTACCGGTATCGTTGCTCTGGATAGAGGAAGTAAAACTCTGTTCACGGAATAAGAAGAAAAATAAAAAATTACACATAAAGGACAGGAAATTATCATGGCAAACAGAATTTTTTATCAAGCAGATTGCGATTTGAACAAATTGAACGGTAAAACCGTTGCGATCATCGGTTACGGCTCCCAAGGCCACGCGCATGCGCTCAACCTCAAGGATTCGGGCGTGAACGTTGTCGTTGGTCTTTACAAGGGCAGCAAGAGTTGGGAAAAGGCGGAAAAGCAAGGCGTCAAGGTTATGACGGCTGCGGAAGCGGCTGCAGCGGCGGACGTTATCATGATTTTGATTAACGACGAAAAGCAGGCGAAGCTCTACAAAGAAAGCATCGAACCCAACCTCACGGAAGGGAAAACGCTTGCGTTTGCGCACGGCTTCAATATTCACTTCGGCTGCATTAAGCCCCCGAAGAACGTAAACGTAATCATGGTTGCGCCCAAGGGCCCCGGTCATACGGTACGTAGCGAATATCAGGTAGGCAAGGGCGTTCCTTGCTTGATCGCAGTGGAACAGGACGCAACGGGCGACGCTTTGGAAATCGGTCTTGCATACGCAGCAGGTATCGGCGGCGCAAGAGCAGGCGTTTTGGAAACCAACTTCCGTACGGAAACGGAAACCGACCTTTTCGGCGAACAAGCCGTACTTTGCGGCGGTGTTTGCGCGCTGATGCAAGCAGGCTTTGAAACGTTGGTAGAAGCAGGCTACGATCCCAGAAACGCTTACTTCGAATGTATCCATGAAATGAAACTTATTGTAGACTTGATTTATCAAAGCGGCTTTAAAAAAATAAAATATTCCATCTCCAACACGGCGGAATACGGCGACTACATCACGGGTCCGAAGATCATCACCGAAGAAACGAAGAAAGCAATGAAGAAGGTACTCAAGGACATTCAAGACGGTACGTTCGCTAAGGAATTCTTGCTGGATATGTCTGACGCAGGTTCGCAAGTACACTTCAACGCAATGAGAAAGCTCGCTTCCGAACACCCGTCCGAAGTGGTGGGGAAGGATATTCGGAAGCTTTATAGTTGGGCTGACGAGGAAAAATTTATTAACAATTAAATGTATATTTGCGGCGCATTTCGGCGTTGTATCTCCGCGTATTTCAGTCGTGTACGCTTAGTACACTCCTATCAATATGCTCGCTACGCCTTGAACTGCTTGCAACTATCCATTTAAGCTTCGTACTGTATCGGTTTGCGCTCTCATAGCGCACTTATCAAAGTAACTTTCACGCAAACTTAAGGTAAAATATTATGATTAAAGAAACAATAGTAGACGGATTTCACAATGCGCCGCATAGATCGTTGTATCATGCGTTGGGTATGACGGACGAGGAAATGGCTCGCCCTTTGATCGGTATCGTTTGTTCGTACAACGAAATCGTACCGGGGCACACCAACCTCGATAAAATTGCGCAGGCGGTAAAGCTTGGCGTAGCCATGGCAGGGGGAACGCCGATTATGTTCCCTGCAATCACCGTTTGCGACGGTATTGCCATGGGGCATACGGGGATGAAATATTCCCTTGTTACCCGTGATTTAATTGCGGATTCTACGGAAGCGATGGTTCGCGCACATGGTTTTGACGGACTCGTTATGATTCCCAACTGCGATAAGAACGTACCCGGTCTTTTGATGGCGGCGGCAAGATTGAATATTCCCACCGTATTCGTAAGCGGCGGCCCGATGCTCGCAGGGAGAGTGAACGGTAAGAAGCGTTCGCTTTCCAGTATGTTCGAGGCGGTTGGCGCTTATAAAGCAGGCAAAATCAACGAAGAACAGCTTACCGAGTTTGAAAGAAAGGTATGTCCTACCTGCGGTTCGTGTTCGGGTATGTATACGGCGAATTCCATGAACTGCTTGACCGAAGTGCTCGGTATGGGCTTGCAGGGCAACGGTACGATTCCTGCGGTATATTCTGCCAGAATCGAGCTTGCAAAGCATGCAGGTATGCAGGTAATGGAGCTTGTGAAGAAGAATATCCGTCCTCGTGATGTTATGACGGCGGCGGCGATTCGTAACGCAGTCACCGCGGACATGGCGCTTGGTTGTTCGACAAACAGCATGCTGCACCTGCCTGCGATTGCCAACGAATTGAACGTACCTTTCGACTTGGACGAAGTGAACGTCATCAGCGAAAAAACGCCCAACCTTTGTCACTTGGCGCCGGCAGGCCCTACGTACATGGAAGACCTCAACGAGGCAGGCGGCGTGTACGCTGTATTGAAAGAGTTGGAGGCGCTTTCCTTGTTGGATACCTCGGTAATGACCTGCACGGGTAAAACCATGAAAGAAAACCTGGAAGGCATCGTCAATCTAGATGAAGAAGTGATTAGAAAACCCGAAAATGCATTTGGAAAGACGGGCGGTATAGCGGTATTAAAAGGCAATCTTGCACCGGACGGTTGCGTCGTGAAGCGCGCGGCGGTGGCGGCGGAAATGTTGGTGCACGAAGGCCCTGCAAAGGTATTTGAAAGTGAAGAGGAATGCATTGCGGCAATTTACGGCGGTAAAATTGTCAAGGGCGACGTAGTCGTTATCCGCTATGAAGGCCCTGCAGGCGGTCCGGGTATGAGAGAAATGCTCTCCCCGACGTCGGCGATTGCCGGTATGGGCTTGGATAAAGACGTAGCATTGATTACGGACGGGCGTTTTTCAGGCGCAACGCGCGGCGCGTCTATCGGGCACGTTTCTCCCGAAGCGGTTTCGGGCGGCGTTATCGCCTACGTCAAGGACGGCGACGTCATCTCGATTGATATTCCCAACTATTCGATTACGCTTAAAGTTTCCGAGGAAGAGCTGAAAAAACGCAAAGCGGAAATGCCCATCAAAAAGAAAGAAGTATCGGGGTATTTGAAGCGGTATGCGGCGCAGGTTTCGTCGGCAGACAAAGGGGCAATATTGAACAAGTAACATGTTTTGCTTTGCGATAGCAAAATGTAATGATAAGCATACCATGTATGCGACAAAGGGGGTAAAATCATGAAAACAAAATTAGCAAAAACATTAGTATCCGTACTTATGGTGATTTTGTCTGTATTTTCCTTTACGGGTTGTTGGTGGTTTTTTGAAAACCAAAGCGTAGACCTTACGCTTGTGCAAGAACCGGTCATTTCCTCGATGTATGACGAAGAATACAAATATTACGACGTGTACGTGGAAGGGATTGTGGAAAACACGGCGGATAAGGACGTTTCGGGTAGTATATCCATATTGATTTACGATGCCGATGGCAACGTAATCGGTTCGGGGTATGATTCGGTTGAACTGATTGAAGTTGGCGGTAAATGGCGTTTCTGCGCTAGAACTACGACGAACTATGAACCGGTTTCCTGCCGCGTTCACGAGTTGGTAGGATATGAAATTTGGTAAAAAATTATTTATAGGACAGGTATTTCTATGTCAATGACAATGACGCAAAAAATCCTTGCGGCGCACGCAGGATTGGACAAGGTAGAGGCAGGGCAGTTGATTTTGGTGAACGTAGACCGTGTTTTGGGCAACGACATCACCTCCCCTGTGGCGATTCGAGAATTTGAACGAATCGGCGCTACCGAAGTATACGACAAGGACAAAGTGACCATGGTCATGGACCACTTTGCCCCCAACAAAGACATCAAAGCGGCGGCACAATGCAAAATGTGCCGAGACTTTTGCGATCAGCACGAGGTTACGCATTTTTATGACGTTGGGCAAATGGGCATTGAGCATGCGTTACTCCCTGAAAAGGGCTTGGTTGTCCCCGGCGACGTTGTCATCGGCGCGGATTCCCATACCTGCACGTACGGCGCACTCGGCGCGTTCTCTACGGGGGTAGGCTCGACGGATATGGCTTGCGGCATGGCGACGGGTAAGGCTTGGTTTAAAGTGCCTTCCGCTATCAAGTTTATCCTCAAAGGCAAGCTGAATAAATACGTATCCGGCAAGGACGTGATTTTACATATTATCGGTAAAATCGGTGTGGACGGTGCGTTGTATAAATCCATGGAATTTACGGGCGATGGCGTAAAATCGCTGACGATTTTCGATCGTTTGACCATCTCCAACATGGCAATCGAAGCCGGCGCAAAGAACGGTATTTTCGAAGTGGACGAGGAGACGGTGCGCTACGTGAAAGAGCGTTCGGATAGGGAATACCCCATCTATACCGCAGATGAAGATGCGGTATATGATGAAACGTACGAAATCGATTTATCTCAAATCAAATCGACGGTGGCATTTCCGCATTTGCCTGAAAACACAAAGACCTTTGACGAAATCGGCGAGGTAAAAATCGACCAAGTCGTTATCGGTTCCTGCACCAACGGACAGTACAAAGATCTTGCGGAAGCCGCAGAAATTCTCAAAGGGAAAAAAGTAGCGAAACGAGTACGCGCCATCATCATTCCCGCAACGCAGGATATTTACATGCAAGCGATGGAAAACGGACTGTTAAAAATCTTCATTGAAGCGGGCTGTATCGTGTCCACGCCCACCTGCGGTCCTTGTCTCGGCGGATATATGGGTATCCTTGCCGCAGGGGAACGCGCTGTGGCAACGACGAACAGAAACTTCGTTGGCAGAATGGGGCACGTGGATTCGGAAGTATATTTGGCGAGCCCTGCAGTGGCGGCGGCAAGTGCGGTTTTGGGCCGCATTGCAGATCCTTTGGAGGTGATGGAATGATTTTTAACGGAAAAGCAATCAAATACGGGGACAACGTAGATACGGACGTAATCATTCCTGCGCGTTACCTCAACACCATCGATCATAAAGAGCTTGCTGTCCATTGTATGGAGGATATCGATAAGGATTTTATCCACAAGGTATCGCAAGGGGATATCATGGTGGCAGGGAACAATTTTGGCTGCGGTTCTTCGAGAGAGCACGCTCCCATCGCCATCAAAGCAAGCGGTATTTCTTTGGTCATCGCAAGAAGCTTTGCGCGTATTTTTTACCGCAACTCTATCAACATCGGGCTTGCGATTATTGAATGCGACGAAGCAGTGGACGGAATTTCCGAGGGGGATAAAGTGGAGGCGGATTTGGATAACGGCGTTATCTATAACCGCACGACGGGTAAGAGTTTTAAAACACAGCCTTTCCCTGCGTTCATACAGGAAATTATTGCAAACGGTGGGTTAGTTCAATCTATTAGGAAGGGCTCCATTTAACGAAATGAAGGCACCGTGTATGAGGTGAATATGAAAAATTACAATATCGGTTTATTAAAAGGGGACGGAATCGGCCCTGAAATCGTGGATAGCGCAGTACGCGTTTTAGAGGCAGTGGGTAAAAAGTATAACCTCACCTTTACCTTTACGCCGTATTTAATCGGCGGCGCGGCAATCGACGCTTACGGCGCGCCCTTACCCGAAGAAACGGTAAAGGGCTGCCTTGCTTCGGATAGCGTATTACTTGGCGCGGTTGGCGGCCCGAAATGGGATACGTTGCCCGGGCACTTGCGCCCCGAAAAGGCGCTGCTCGGTATTCGTGCAGCGATGGGATTGTTTACAAATCTCCGTCCGGCGAAGCTCTATCCTGCGCTGAAAGGGGAATGCCCTCTTCGTGAGGATATTGTTGCAAACGGCTTTGATATTATGATTGTAAGAGAACTTACGGGCGGTATCTACTTTGGTGAAAGAGGGTATCGTGAGGGCAAGTACGGCGAAGAGGCTTACGACACAGAGGCGTATAGTCGTATGGAGATCGAACGTATCGTACGCGTAGCGTTTGAAACAGCGAGAAAGCGCAATAAAAAGCTGACAAGCATCGACAAGGCGAACGTGTTGGAAACGTCCAGATTATGGCGCAAAATCGTATGTGAAATCGCGGCGGAATATCCCGACGTAACGGTAAGCGATATGCTTGTGGATAATGCCGCAATGCAACTTGTGCGCAACCCTTCGCAATTTGACGTTATTGTAACGAGCAATATGTTCGGCGACATTCTCTCCGACGAAGCTTCGCAAATTACGGGCTCGATCGGTATGTTGCCCTCGGCTTCACTCAACGATGGCAAGAGGGGACTTTACGAACCGATTCATGGCTCTGCGCCCGATATTGCAGGGCAGAACAAGGCCAACCCGATTGCCACCCTGCTTTCTGCGGCGATGATGCTTTTGTATGCGTTTGATGAAAAGGCGGCTTCGGAGGCGATTGTTTCGGCGGTGGATAAGGTACTGGAGGCAGGTTATCGTACGGCAGACCTTGCGCACGGAGCACCTGCTTTGAGCACGGCAGAAATGACGGATAAAATTATCGAAGCGTTATAAAAGGGAACGAGTATGGAAAACAAACTGCAAAAACTGCATATGAGGCTCTGCTCTTGCGCCGTTTTTCGAGGGGTTTTGGAACACTCCTTATTTTCGCTTTTCGGGGGATATTGCTTCCTTAGCGAAGAAGACGCTTATGCGCAAATGGATTCCTACGCGGGCTTTGTCGCAGAGATATATCGGCACGGCGGCAATCTGACGGAGTTGGTGCAAAAGCTCGTTTTTACCGATGAAAACGTCTATGTGAAAGCAGCGGCAAAGAGGGAAACGGTTAAGCCGCATATTCTTGCTTCGGCTGAAAGAGAATTGAAAATTTTTGCTGAATTCGCTTCTTTAACGCCGAAGGACTTTGCGGAGGATATGGGCGTCGATTTGAAAGAGCTTCCTGGTTTTGACTCGTTCAATGCGGACATGGATATCTTGTACCGTGAAAGATTGCAAAATATCGATAAATACGGTTATGGGATATTCTCCTACAACGTCATGTTCCGTTTCACGGACGAACGGAATATTGAGGCGATTGCCAGCGCGGATAAAACCCAGCTTTCTCAATTTATCGGTTATGAAGAGGAGCGCGGCAAGGTGGTGGAAAACACCAAAGCGTTTGTGGAGGGAAGACCTGCGGCAAACGTACTCCTTTGCGGCGACGCAGGCGCAGGAAAATCGTCCACGGTAAAAGCGGTGGCAAACGCATTTTTCCACGAGGGCGTGCGTTTGATAGAGCTGCGCAAGGATCAGCTTCGTTATCTTCCCGAGGTAATGGGAAAAATTAACGGTAATCCGTTGAAGTTTATTATCTTTATCGACGATTTGTCCTTCAATCAAAACGACGATAATTTCAGCATGCTGAAAGCGGCGTTGGAGGGCTCGGCGAGTGCCATGGCGGACAATGCAGTGATTTATGCAACCAGCAACCGCCGCCATATCATCAAGGAAAGCTTTGCCGATCGCGAGGGCGATGACGTACATAGAAACGATACGTTGCAAGAAACGCTTTCCCTTTCCGAACGTTTTGGGCTTACCGTTCTATTCTCCAAGCCTAACAAACAGCTGTATTTGGAGATTGTGAAAGAACTTGCGAAGCGTTTCCAAATCAAAATGGACGAAAAGACGTTGGAAGTGCAAGCGGAGGCGTTCGCCTTAAGAAAGGGCAACCGTTCGGCAAGATGTGCGGAACAGTTTATTAATTCACTATTGTAAGGAAAAATAAAAAATTATATACCCAGGTATGTGATAAAGAGGTAAATATGCTTACGATTGACAACGTATATAGGGCAAGTCAAGCCTTAAAAAACGTCATTCGAAAAACGGACGTAATCTATGCGCCCAAACTTTGTGAGAATGCGCAGCTGTATTTAAAGACGGAGAATTTACAGATTACGGGTTCGTTCAAGGTGCGTGGCGCGTATTATAAAATGTCGCGGCTTTCCGCGGCGGAAAAGGAAAAAGGCGTGGTGGCGTGCTCGGCAGGAAATCACGCGCAAGGCGTAGCGCTTGCGGCGCAAAAAAGCGGTATCAAGGCAGTCATTTGTTTGCCTGACGGCGCGCCCATTTCCAAAGTAGAGGCAACGAAAAGCTATGGCGCAGAGGTCTGCCTTGTGGAGGGTGTGTACGACGACGCTTATCAAAAAGCGCTTTCTTTACGTGATGAGCAGGGGTACACTTTCCTGCATCCGTTCAATGATGAGGACGTGATTGCAGGGCAGGGTACGATCGCCTTAGAGCTTGCAGAACAGCTCCCCGATTTGGACGCGGTAATCGTTCCCGTTGGCGGCGGTGGATTGATTTCAGGGATTGCTTATACGATAAAGACGCTCTATCCACACGTAAAAGTGTACGGCGTGGAAGCTTCGGGCGCTCCGTCTATGAAGAATGCCTTGGAACACGGAGAGATTGAGGCGCTGCGTTCGGTATCGACGATTGCAGATGGTATTGCGGTGAAGCAACCGGGTGAACTCACGTACGAGCTTTGTACAAAGTACGTAGACGAGATCGTAACGGTTTCCGACGATGAGATTTCCGCGGCGATTTTGGCGCTGATGGAACAGCACAAGCTGGTCACGGAAGGCGCAGGCGCGGTAGCGGTAGCGGCGGCAATGTTCGGGAAAGTGGATATCGCAGGGAAGAAAGCGGTGTGTATACTATCGGGCGGTAATATCGACGTAACCATTCTTTCCCGTGTCATCAAACGTGGTCTTTTAATGTCGGGAAGAAGCTGTCAGCTGATGATCGAGCTGATTGATAAACCCGGTCAGTTAAAGAACGTTTCCAGGATTATTGCCGATCTCGGCGGCAACGTCACTTCCGTTCATCATGAAAGAGCCAACGAAGGCTCGGATGTAAACGGCTGTTATTTGCGTATCGTTTTGGAAACGAGGAACTACGAACATATCCAACAAATTAGAAAAGCATTGACCGATTACGGTTTCAAGTTATTATAAAGGAGAATAAACATTATGGCAAAATTAAAGAAAGTATCTACCCCCGATGCGCCTGCTGCAATCGGCCCTTACTCCCAAGCGATGGTATACGTGGACATGGTATTCACCTCGGGGCAAATTCCCATCAATCCCGAAAGCGGAAATGTAGAGGCGACGACGATTGAAGCGCAAGCGGAACAGGTTATGCAAAACATCGGCGCAGTATTAAAGGCTTCGGGAAGCAGCTTTGAAAAAGTGATCAAAACGACGTGCTATCTTGCGAACATGGACGATTTTGCGGCTTTCAATGCTGTATATGCAAAATATTTCACCACCAACCCTGCAAGAAGTTGTGTGGCTGTTAAACAGCTTCCTAAAAACGTACTTGTGGAAGTGGAAGTCATCGCAACGCACTAATCCTTGAAACAAAAAAACACTCGGCAACCGCCGAGTGTTTTTCTTTTATACGGATTTAGTTTTCAAAGCTTTCCTCTTCTTTTGCAAGCTTGCTATCCTTATCTGCAGGGATTTTCATAGAGATAATGAAGAATACCAAACCAAGCGCAAACAGAATGGGAAGGGGAATCAAGGAAATATTGATCCACGTGCCTTCTGCCAAGGGGAAGATACCGCTGAGCAAGGAGATCAAGCCCACGCCCACGATAGCGGCGCTCTTGCCGAAGATATCGTAAATACCGAAGAATTCACCTGTTCTTTCTGCGGGAATAATCTTCGTGAAGTAGGAACGGGACATTGCCTGAATACCGCCCTGGAACATACCAACGCCGACAGCCATCGCCCAGAATTGCCATTCCTGACGAAGGAACACGGCGAGGAGACCGATAGCCATGTATGCGCCGATGCATGCAATCAGGAGGAAGTTAGATTTGAATTTAGAAGCCAACTTACCAAATAGAATAGCAAACGGGAAGGCTACGATCTGCGTAACGAATAATGCGATAACGAGTTTTACTACGCCGAAGTTGGGGAAGTTCAAGTCCTTACCGATACTCATTGCCATCTTAATAATGGTATGTACGCCGTCGATATAGAAGAAGTATGCAATCAGGAAGAACAACGCTTTCTTATTCTTTGCAAGTTCTTTGAAGATGGAGCCCAAACGTACGAACGTTTCTTTCACGGGATGTTCGGGGCGAGGCAGGAAATGCACCTGCTTGTAGCTCTTATAAAGGGGCATTGTGAAGATGAACCACCAAGCTGCCGTAATCACACAGCAAAGCGTATAAGCAACACCAAGATAAGGTTTATCAACAACTACCCCAGCGGCGTCTTTCGTAACCAAAACCATATCGCCAAGCACGTACAGTACCAAGCAAACGATGAAAGGAATACAGCTACCGATATAGCCCCAAGCGTAACCGTTTGCGGAGACCTTGTGCATCTTTTCGTCCGTGGTAATATCGGACAGCATTGAATCGTAGAATACGTTTGCGGAAGTATAACCCACTTCGGTGATGACGTAAATGATCATGAACAGTACGCCTGCGATAGCAAAGCCTTTGAAAGCGCTAAAGATAGACAGCAATAAACAACCGCCTATACCGACGCCTGCAAAAATCATAAAGATTTTTTTCTTTTGGCTAAAATCGGCGTAAGTACCCATAATGGGGCAAAGGATAACGGCAATTACCGTTACGATTACGTTTACCGAGCCCCAAACCGTTGTAAGGCTTTCGGAAGGGGAAAGGAAATCAAAGTAAAAGGCAAGCAGTGCGGTAGCGAGCAACGTATAAGCCGAGTTGGCTACGTCGTACAAAATCCAGTTCTTTTCATGCTTTGTAAAAGCGGATTTTTTTACCGTCTGCATGGGGGTGTTGTTTTCCTGCATAAGTATTAGTCCTCCGTTGTTAATATACCGCTAAAGTTATAGCGGAAGAGTTCGTTTTCAAGCTCACCGTTTTGGATAAGCGCCTGTGCGTTATTAAAAAATTCTTCAATAAGAGCAGCCGCTTTAGGGATTGCCGCATAGAATTTTTCCGTCAAATCGCGGTTGGGTTCTTCGCAAAGAGGATCGTCCTTTTTATGCAGGAACATATCCCCAAATTTTCTCTCCATACCCGCGATCTTTAAAAACACGTGCGCGATCCAATGGAAGGGCTCGCATTTTTTGGAAAACCAACCGTTGATTTGGCGCATCGTCTTAATACTGACGGCAATGTTTTCCGCAGGGACGTCCAAGGTTTTGGAAACCGCCTCCTTTGTTCCGTTTTGATCTAAAATCGGCGTTGCTGTGTTATACCCTCGGATGGGCTTTCCGTCTAGTCTCAATATATGTTTATCGAATTCCGATTCGATTTTACCGTGGGAAACCGCCTCGTTAGAATGTCCGTCAATATACGGATGACAGCTTACGTCCAAGGTGAAGTGGCATAAAAATCCGCAAAGGTAGGCAGCGAATGCGCCGTTGTTTTTCAAAACTTCCGCTACGGTTTCCCCTGCCTCAAGCTTTTTTGCTTGTTCTAAGAAGAATGCATTTCCCGAAAGCGTGTGTAAAAACGTGCCGCGCTTGCGGATTTCGTTTTTCTTCATAGGATGATGATAAAACAGAATATCCGGGCCCTGTGTACCCAAAGCGAACGGTTCGGGATATTTTTCAATGCAATCTGCAAAGGGAATGGGCAGTGTTTTGGCTACTTCTTCTCCAAAGCGTAGATGTGCGTAAATTGCAGGCATAAAAGCCTCCTTTATACTCGCGTTTACAGACGTAACGGATACGCCCATACGCATATTATATCATAAAAAAATAAAAAAGGGAAGTGAAGAGAGAAAAAAAGTAGCAAAAAAACGAAAATTTCACACAAGAAACGCCTTTTTTCGCGGCAGGCGTTCGTCTTTTGCGCATGAAATGGACGAAAAAGGCGTATACTAACACAAAGAAATGCGGTGGGCAGGTACGAGATTAAAAATAAATCATAGGGGCAGGTATACAATGAAATGGAGGGTGATATGCTAAATCGACGAGAAAACGAGGTGATGAACGTTGTCTATTCGGTTTGTCATGAAAAGGGCATCTGTTTAATTTCTCCATCCGAACTCTTATCCATGCTTCCTAACCGAAAAAAATACACGGAAACGCAGCTGGAAGCGATTTTGAGCGAGCTTGCCTTAGATAATTATTTCGAGTTGCTTTCTTCCGAACGGAAAGGGGAAAAAATGTACGTCATTTCCCTGCGTGCAAACGGATATGCGTATAAGCGTTACTCCTTGCAACAAAAGCGTGATGGGGCGGTAAAGCTATTCTGGGCGGTTGCGTCGGCGATTGTGGCATTCCTCGTCGGTTTGGTGCTGAAACGGATATTTTAAAAAATATCCGTTTATTTTGTTTACTTTTGACGGATTGTGTGGTATAATAAAGCAAACATTCGTTTGTGGAGGATCGTGATATGGATTTCAAATTGCATGCGCCGTTTGCGCCTACCGGCGATCAGCCGCAGGCGATTGAAAAGCTGACGGAAGGGATACTGGACGGCATTCGCACGCAGGTGCTTGTCGGGGTTACGGGTAGCGGTAAAACGTTTACGATGGCAAACGTCATCAAAAACGTCAATAGGCCTACCCTCGTCATCGCGCACAACAAGACGTTGGCGGCGCAGCTTTGTAATGAGTTTCGGGAGTTTTTCCCCGAAAACCGAGTAGAATATTTCGTATCCTACTACGATTACTATCAGCCGGAAAGCTACATTCCCTCCACCGATACCTATATTGAAAAAGACCTGAGCATGAACGACGAAATCGACAAGCTGCGTAACAGCGCAACGGGCTCGCTAATGGAGCGCGAGGACGTTTTGGTTGTCGCGTCCGTGTCCTGTATATACGGTCTGGGCGCGCCGGAGGAATATTTCCGCCTTTCGCTTTCTCTTCGTCCGGGTATGGAATGGGAGAGGAACGCGCTCATGCGCAAGTTAATTGAATTACAATATGCGAGAAACGACACCGATTTCAAGCGTTCTACCTTCCGTGTGCGTGGGGATTCCTTGGAGATTTTCCCTGCTTCCAACTCGGAAGTGGCGATTCGCGTGGAGTTTTTCGGCGACGAGATCGAGAAGATTTACGAGGTGGAAGCGTTGACGGGCAACCGCTTAAACGAGCTTTCTCACGTGGCGATTTTCCCTGCTAGCCAGTATGCGGTGGGCACGGAGAAATTAAAGGGCGCGCTGGCGATGATTGAAGAGGATCTTCGCGGTGAAGTACGCGCGTTTGAGGAGAGTGGAAAGATCCTCGAAGCACAGCGTTTAAAGCAGCGTACGGAGCACGATTTAGAGATGATGCGTGAGATAGGCTATTGCAGCGGTATTGAAAATTACAGCCGCTATTTCGACGGCAGACAACCGGGCGAGCCCTCGTTTACCTTGTTGGATTATTTTCCGTCGGGGAACTTTCTTGTATTCATTGACGAAAGCCACATGACGATTCCGCAGATTCGCGCCATGTATCACGGCGACCTTTCGAGAAAAAAGAATTTGGTAGAGTATGGGTTTAGAATGAATTCCGCGTACGATAACCGACCGCTTACCTTTTCGGAGTTTGACGCTAGAGTGCCACAGATGGTATGCGTATCTGCAACCCCTGCGCCGTACGAGCTGGAGCAAGCAGGGCAAAAGGTGGAACAGCTCATTCGTCCCACGGGCTTACTGGATCCTGAAATCACGGTAAAACCCACGAAAGGACAGATCGATGACCTCTTATCCGAGATCCATACTGTGATAAACGAGGGGGGCAGGGTTTTGATCACCACGCTTACCAAGCGTATGGCAGAGGAGCTCACCGACTATTTAAAGGAACATTCTATCAAGGTGAAATACATGCACAGCGACGTGGATACGTTGGAGCGAATTGACATTGTCAACGGGCTTCGTTTGGGGGAATTTGACGTACTTTGCGGAATCAACCTGCTTCGCGAAGGGTTGGACTTACCTGAAGTAAAACTCGTGGCGATTTTGGACGCGGATAAGGAAGGCTTTTTGCGTAGCGATACGGCGCTGATCCAAACGATCGGGCGTGCGGCACGTAACAGTGAAGGGCGAGTGGTCATGTATGCGGATACGATCACGGACAGCATGAAACGCGCCATAGGCGAAACCAACCGTCGCCGCAAGGTGCAGGACGAATATAACAAGGCGCACGGCATTGTACCCAAAACGATTATCAAGGAAGTGAAATCCACCTTGAATATCACCAAGAAAAAGACGGACGACGATATCAAGATGCAAGATATTCCCGACGAGATTGAGAAATTGAAGGCGCTCATGAAGGTGGCAAGCGGTCAGCTTGACTTTGAACGCGCCATTGAAATTCGGGAAAAGATTGCTGAGCTCAAAATGAAGCTTAGAAAAGCGCAGAAATGAGAAAGGGTGTACCGTGTACGAGATGAAGGTGTAAATTATGCAAGAAAATATAGTAGTAAGAGGCGCAAAAGAGAATAACTTAAAAAACGTGGACGTGACCATCCCCAGAAACAAACTGACGGTGTTTACCGGGCTTTCGGGAAGCGGTAAATCCACACTGGCGTTTGATACCATTTTTGCCGAGGGACAAAGACGGTACGTGGAAAGTCTTTCTTCCTATGCCCGTCAATTTTTGGGGCAGATGGAAAAGCCTGACGTGGAGAGCATAGACGGGCTTTCCCCTGCGATTTCCATCGATCAAAAGACGACTTCGCGTAACCCCCGTTCCACGGTGGGAACGGTAACGGAGATTTACGATTATTTCCGTTTGCTGTTTGCAAGAATCGGCGTTCCGCACTGTCCGAAGTGCGGCAGGGAGATTCGCCGTCAGACGGTAGATGAGATTTGCGACAGAGTTATGACGTTGCCTGAGGGGAGTAAAATTCTGATCAACGCGCCCGTGGTTCGAGGTAGAAAAGGGGAATACGTCAAGGAGCTCAGCGGCTTTAAGAAAAGCGGTTACGGCAGGGTTAAAATTGACGGAATCGTCTATGATTTACAGGAAGAAATCAAGCTGGAAAAAAACATCAAGCATAACATTTCGGTGGTTGTGGATAGATTGATTGTAAAGCCCACCGTGCAAAAGCGTTTAACGGATAGTTTGGAGGCGGCGCTCAAGCTTGCAGACGGACTGGTTGTGATTGACTGCGAGGGCAATGAAGAGTTGTATTCCGTCAACTACGCTTGTCCTGATTGCGGTATTTCGTTGGAGGAAATCGAGCCGCGTATGTTCTCATTCAATACGGTGTACGGCGCGTGTCCTACCTGTTCGGGGCTTGGTATGAAGCAGTTTGTCGATCCTGACCTGATTTGTCCCGATAAGACGAAAACGTTGCGCGAGGGCGCGATGAAAGTGACGGGGTGGAACTTGGGTTCTAGCTCTATGGCGCTGATGGAGATGTCGGCGCTTGCCAAAGCCTACGGCTTTTCTTTGGACGTTCCCGTGCAGGATCTACCGAAAGAAATTTATGACGTGCTGATGTACGGCAGCGACAGAACGGTGGATATGCATTACCAAACCCGTTCGTTTTCGGGTAGCTTTAAGAAGACGTGGGAAGGATACGTGAACAATCTGCAGCGTCGTTACGGGGCAACGACCTCAGACGGCGTAAAGAGCGACATTGAGCGCTTGATGCGCAACGCGCCCTGCGACGGCTGTCAAGGCAAACGATTAAAAAAAGAAGCGCTTGCGGTGCACGTAGGCGGTAAAAATATTTGGGACGTCTGCGAAATGTCCGTGGATAAGCTCTGTGATTTCATGGACGAGTTGTCCACCAAGCTGACGCATACCGAGCATTTGATTGCGGACGCCATTATCAAGGAAATCAATAACCGTTTGGGTTTCTTGCGCAATGTGGGGCTCAATTACTTGACGCTTACCCGTACGGCGGTCACGTTGTCGGGTGGTGAGAGCCAACGTATTCGTTTGGCTACGCAGATCGGCAGCGCGCTTACGGGTGTGTTGTATATTTTGGACGAACCGAGTATCGGTCTGCACCAAAGGGATAATGAAAAGCTACTCAATTCCTTAAAGGGCTTGCGCGATCTTGGCAATACTTTGATCGTTGTCGAGCATGACGAGGATACCATGAAAGCGGCGGATTATATTGTGGACATCGGCCCGCAAGCAGGTGTGCACGGTGGGGAGATTGTAGCTTGCGGCACGCAGGAACAAATCATGGCAGAGCCTCGTTCAATCACGGGGGACTATCTTGCCGGCAGAAGAAAAATCGAAACGCCGCCCGTACGCAAAAAGGCGACGGATAAATGGTTGCAGGTATACGGTTGTAAGCAGAATAATTTAAAAAATATCGACGTGAAAGTGCCCGTCGGTTTAATTACGGCGGTAACGGGGGTTTCGGGAAGCGGTAAATCCAGCTTTGTCAACGAAATTGTGTACCCCATGCTCGCCAACACGCACAACGGCGCAAAGCACGCGCAGGGGAAATACGATCGCGCGGACGGCGTGGAATATTTCGATAAAGTCATCGCTATCGATCAATCGCCCATCGGCAGAACGCCGAGAAGTAATCCGGCTACGTATACGGGTGTATTCAATGCCATTCGCGATCTGTTTGCGATGACGCCCGACGCCAAAGAAAGAGGATACAAGGCAGGCAGGTTCTCGTTCAACGTATCAGGCGGTCGCTGTGAACACTGTTTTGGCGACGGTATTTTGAAGATTGAAATGCACTTCCTGCCCGATATTTTCGTGCCTTGTGAGGTTTGTGTCGGAAGACGGTATAACCGTGAAACCCTGGAGGTCAAATACAAAGGAAAGAGTATTTCCGACGTGTTGGATATGACGGTGGAGGAAGCGTGTGAATTTTTTGCGCCCGTGCCTACCGTATATAATAAAATTAAAACGCTTAACGACGTTGGGTTGGGGTATATCAAGCTGGGGCAGAGCTCCACAACGCTCTCCGGCGGTGAGGCGCAACGTGTAAAACTTGCCACCGAGCTTGCAAAACGTTCTACGGGTAAGACCTGCTATATCTTAGACGAACCCACGACGGGTTTGCATACCTATGACGTGGACAAGCTGATTAAAATTTTGTTACAGCTGCGCGAGGGCGGAAATACAGTGCTCGTTATCGAACATAATTTAGACGTTATTAAAACGGCGGACTATATCATCGATTTAGGCCCCGAGGGCGGCAACGGCGGCGGTACAATCGTTTGCGAGGGGACACCGGAAGAGGTAGCCAACGTCAAGGAAAGCTATACAGGACAGTTCCTTAAAAAAGTGTTACAAAACTAAAATAAGTATACCAGGTATGTATTGAAATGAGTAAAAAGAGGGCGCAACCGCTTTTGCGGTTGCGCCCTCTTCCTTATTATATACGTTTAATTTTCACCGTACCGCACAGCACGTCGGAATAGGAATAGGCGGTTTTACCTAAAAAATCCTCGTCATCAGGCTTGACGGTGAACAAGGAGGGATAGATTCCTGAAAGAACACCCGAATAGCTAACGCTTTTATTTCTGCCCAAATTCAATCGCACGGCGACGCGTTGTGCCGAGCAGCTTCTTACCATTTGTTTAACGTCCTTGATATTTTTTGTCGGCTTAATCATACGTTTAGTATGCCCAACGCCGCTTAAAATTATGCGAGAAACGGAAAAATTTTCCTTTTGTATGTTCTATGTGCCATGCTTTTTGCATAAAAATACATAGCGAAATAAAACGGAGAGGAAGGAAAAATCATGATAAAACCGCAGTTTGAAACCTATCGTTACGTTGGAAAAATTTGCCGTTTGAAGAGTCAATCGATTGTAGAATGTCGGCTTCCCGGCAGTGAGATTAGCAGTATTTTGGCGGTGCATGCGAAGGCAGTGCCAACGGAAAACGTTTGCGTGGACGGCGAAGTGCAATACGGCGGCAAGCTATTGCTTTGTATTGTGTATGAAGATGGGGATAAGAAAATTTGTAGAGCAGAACGCGGCGCAGAGTTTTTCCATAAAGCGGAGGGCGGAGAGATTACCCCGGCTTGCTTTGCGAAAACTACGTTGACGCCTGCCAACGTCACTTGGCGCAGGGAGGGTTCCGGATTGTACGTGTCCGTTGTTGTCGACGCAGATATTACGGGATATGGCAGCAAGCAAATGGAATATTTATCCGGCGGCGATGGGTTGATTGTGAAGAAAGACGTCGCTAAGGTTTATAAGACGGTCTGCGTCAGCGGCGAAATGGAAGGCGAGGACGAATTTGATACCGATTACGTGGGGGATATTCTTCTGCACAGCGAAACGGCGATCGTCAATCGTGTTTCCATCAGCAACGGGCAAATCGACGTGGAAGGGGAAATCGGTTTAAATATCTGCGTATTAAAGAGCGACGATTCGGTTTGTTCGTATGAAAGGCTGCTTCCCTTTACCATCAGCGTACCTTGCGACGAAGCATTTGGGAACGTTTCTGCGGCAGCAAAAGTGTTTGTAAAATCTGCGCATCTTGCGGCAGGCACGGACGAAGAAAAGGGCGCCAGTCATATCGTCTTTTCGTACACCCTTTCAGCAGAGTGCTACGTGGTGGCACATGAGGAGGTTTCCGTGGTGGAGGACGCGTTCTCCACAGGGGCTGAAATTTTCTTAAAAAAGCAAAATGACGGGGGTATGTATTTAACGAATCACACAAAATTCGTCGAACGTATCAGCGGCGTCTCCATGCTTTCGCCTGAGATGGACGGAGAGTACACCTTACAAGCGGCTGTATTGCCTCGCGCGGAAATCACTTGCCGTAAAGGTGATAGAGGTATGGAGGCAGAGGGCGTGATTTTGGCGGAGGTATTGCTTGGCGGCGCAGACGGAAGTCGCCGTAGTACAACGCTCACGTTGCCGTTTATGTTTCCTATAGATACAGAGGGGGAGATTGTCGAAGCGGAAGGCATGGTTTGCGGCTTAAACGTGCGCCGTAAAAAGAATGGTGAAACGGAAGCGGAAGCTACGTTGAAGCTCAGCCTTTGCAGTTATGAACAGAGGAACTGGGAATATCTTTCCGAGGTAACGGAAGGGGAACCGTACGGTGAAACGGACGCGGCATTTTCGGTGTTCATGACGAATGCTGGGGAAGAGCTTTGGCAGGTTTCCAAGCGGTTGGCTTGTGCGCCCGAGGACGTCAAACGGTGCAATCCCGATTTAGAATTCCCGTTAAAAGAAGGGGAAAGGATTTTCGTTTACAGACAAATCAAGTGATTTTTTACAAAAACGTGCAATATTTTTATTTAAAATATTGTAATTTCGGTAAAAATATGGTAAAATAGAAAAAGAGCAATCCATGCGGCGAGGGTTCCTCGCCGCAATTTTCGCAATACGCAGGTGAAAGAAGGATGAATACGGTAACCATCAAAGCGCATGCAAAAGTGAATTTGACTCTTGAGATCACGGGGGTGGAAGTGGGATATCACATCTTGGATTCCCTCGTTGCCAGCGTGGCGCTGTATGATAAAATTGTTTTGCGAAAGAGGAAGGACAAGCTATCAAGTGTAACCATGAAAGGCATGGGGAGTGAGTCTATCCCTCCTGAAAAGAACACGGCGTTGAAAGCGGCAGAGCTCTTTTCGGAAACGTTTGGAACGAACGGCGCGGACATCACTGTATATAAGCAAATTCCGATGGGCGCAGGCCTTGGCGGTTCGTCTGCGGACGTTTCGGGGGTGCTCAACGGCATGGCAAAGCTGTACGGCGTTACGGAAAGAGAACGTTTAAAAGCGCTTGCCGACGCTCTCGGCAGTGATACGGGCTATATGCTCACGGGCGGTTTTGCGCGCATGCAGGGTAGAGGGGAGAACGTGACGAACATTTCCACCGATCAAAAGCTGCATTTGCTATTGATTTGTCCTTTATCGGAGGTTTCGTCAGGCGGTTGCTACCGCAAGTATGACGAGTTGCCCAAAACCTTACAGTGGAAAGAAAGCGCAACGCAAGGTTGTATAGACGCCTTGCTTAGTAATAACATAAATGAGGTGGGCAGGTATTTGATGAATGACTTATACGTGCCTGCGTTACACCTCAATCCCGACGTGGAAAAGGCGTTTAAAGAAGCCGAATCGTTTTCGCCACTCGGCGCGGTGATGACGGGCTCGGGAAGTTGTGTAATTGCGCTATTTGAAACCAACGAACTTTGTCAATGGGCGCAAAGCCGTTATAAAGGGAAGTTCCGCACGTACGTTACGGAGACGGTGGTCCCCGATTATGTAGGGAGGAAAAAGACGGGTTGGAGAAATCCGTTTGCACTTTCCAAAGAAGAAATAGAAAGTTAAAAGGGAGCAAACTATGGAAGAAAGAATGTTAGAAGACGAAATCGGTAAGGAGATCCGTTATAAGAAAAAGGCGGACGGCACGTTGGAGATTGTAGACGCAACGGCAGAGCTGGAAGAAGGGGAGGAATTCGTTATGGATTTCGATTCTGAAATGCCTGTGATTGAGGTGGAAACGGACGATGAGGATTTGGTAGACCTTACCCCCGCGGAAGCGGAACGCGTTCGCAAAGAAAAAGCGCAAGCTAGCGCGCGCAGATTGGCGCAGTACGAAAACCTTTGCGCACAGGGTAAAATGCTGTTGGAAACGGGCAGTTATCACGCGGCGGAATTGGAATACGAACGCGCGCTTGATTACGATGACGTAGCAACGGAAGCTTCCGTTGGGTATTGGAGAGCGAAGACCTCCGATTTTAAAGACCCCGACGTATTGATAGACGAATACGTAGAAGCCGGGCTGGAAAGCTTGGAATTCGATTTGGGTTATCAAGCGGCAGATATTATCAAACGAGACTACCATGGTGCGTTTGAAAAGCGTATAGCGGAACTTTCTGAGGCGGAAAAACCGCTTGCGGAAGTGGTGGAGAGCAAGCAACAAAAGCGCAGGGAAATACTTTCTGTGCGTAAGCTTCATACGGGGCTTGGATTCTTGCTTTCTATGATTCCCCTGCTTGTGGCGGTAATCGTGACGGTTGTGATCGGGCTTAAAAACTTTTCCACAAGAGAAGACACCTATATTGTACCCACCATTATCATGGGTTGTGTTTCCGTGGTATTGTTTATCGTGTTTGCGATCTTCACCAACAAATTTATTAATGCGGCGCGCATGTATCGTTTGAACGAGCGTTTGGATTCGACGGAGGAGGGTAAAACCTTATTGGAAATCCGTGGAAAGAAAGAGCTTTACGAAGCGTTGACTGCAACGCCTGTATTGGAAACGGCTGTGATAGAATAATACAATGACCAAACGGAGCACCAAGTTGCTCCGTTTATGATTTACCTCTCATAAAGAGAGGTATTTTTTATAAAAAAAGCATTTTTCCTTGCGTTTATGGAAAAATAGTGCTATAATGATACCCATGAAAAAGATTTTCACCTATTTTAAACCGTATAAATTGCAGAGCCTGTTAGGACCACTGTTTAAATTGCTGGAAGCGACGTTTGAGCTTTTGGTTCCTTTTATCGTGGCTTTGATTGTGGACAAAGGGCTTGGTCAGTACGTGGATGGCGTTGGGTATCCTCATGCGGATAAAGGATTTATCGTCGGTATGTGTTTGGTGCTTGCCGTATTTGGTTTGGTGGGTTTGATTTTCTCCGTAACGGCGCAGTATTTCTCTGCAAAAGCGGCAACGGGCGTCGCGGCGAGCGTGCGTAGCGACTTATTCAAAAAATTACAATCGCTTAGCTATAAAGACATTGATAAAATGGGCGAATCGACCATGCTCACCCGTATGACGAGCGACGTGGATAAAATGCAAACGGGGATCAATTTATTTTTGCGTTTACTGCTGCGCTCTCCGTTTATCGTATTCGGCGCGCTGATTTGCGCGTGTATCATCGATCCTGCGTCGTTCGGCGTATTCGGCGGTGCGATTGCCGTGCTTGCGGCAGTGGTGTACGCCGTCATGTTCATTTGTATGCCGCTTTATAAAAAGACGCAGGCAAAGTTGGATAAAGTGCTGCTTTCCACTCGTGAAAATCTGTCGGGCGCAAGAGTATTGCGCGCATTTTGTAAAGAAGAGGACGAGCGTAAGCTATTTGACGAACGCAACGAAGAGTTGACGAAAGAAAGAAAATTTGTTGGCGGAATAGCCGCCATCACCAACTCTTTAACGTTTGCACTGGTCAACCTTGCCATTATCGTATTGCTGTATACGGGGGCGCTCCGCGTGGAAAGCGGTTTACTCTCACAAGGGGAAGTGATTGCGCTCTACAATTTGATGAGCCAGATTTTGATTGAGCTGATCAAGCTTGCTAACCTGATTGTGACGGTAGCCAAAGCCGTAGCAAGCGCAGACCGTATCGAGGCAGTACTAAAAATGCAACCTTCCTTGGAAACGGTAGAAAGAACGGAGAAGCAAGGGGGTATGGACGGGTTTATCGTGTTTGATAACGTCAGCGTTCGTTATAGCGAAGGCGCGGACGAAGCTCTTTCAGAGCTGTCTTTCGCTGTGCAAAAAGGCGAGACGATAGGCGTAATCGGCGGTACGGGTTCGGGAAAAACCACGCTTGTCAATTTAATCCCCCATTTCTATGACGTAAGCGGCGGCAGTGTGTTTATTGACGGCATAGACGTAAGGCAGAAAAGTCTGCAATCCTTCTTAAGGGAACGTATCGGCGTCGTACCGCAAAAAGCAAAGCTGTTTAAGGGCACGGTTCGTGAAAACCTGCTTTGGGGCAGAGCGAACGCTACGGACGAAGAGCTTTGGAATGCGTTAAAAATGGCGCAGGCGGACGAGTTTATTCAAGAAAAAGGTGGCTTGGATGCGACCGTAGAACAAGGCGGCAAGAATTTCTCCGGCGGACAGAAGCAACGTCTCACTGTTGCCAGAGCGTTGGTGAGAGACCCTGAAATTTTGATTTTGGACGATTCGTCCTCGGCGCTTGACTATGCGACGGACGCGGCGCTGAGGAAGGGGATTCGACAATTAAAGACGACGGTATTTGTGGTGTCGCAACGCACCTCTTCCGTGCGTGACGCGGATAAAATTATCGTGTTAGACGACGGAAAGGCGGTAGGAATCGGCACGCACGAGCAGTTGATGAAAGACTGTGAAGTGTACCGTGAAATTTACTTTTCGCAATACGATGCGGAAGGGGAGGTGTGCGCATGAGAAATGTAAAAGCACCCACCCATGTACAGGTTGAAAGCAAGAAGAACGCAGGCACGTTGCGACGGGTTCTGCGTTACGTGGGGAGATATCCCTTATCTTTGATCGCGTCGTTGTTCTTTTCCGTATTGACGGTAACGGCGACGTTGTTAGTACCCGTATTTTTCGGGGACGCCATCGATTGTATTATGGCAAACGGTGTGCAGTGGGCGAAGCTAAAATCAATTTTTCTTAACATTCTTATCATTGTTGGCGTCGGCGCGCTTTCACAATGGCTGACCAGTCTTTGCAATAATCGCATTTCCTGCAACGTTGTACGGGATATTCGCCAAGACGCTTTCGCAAAACTTGGAAAATTGCCGTTGCAATACGTAGACACCCATTCCCATGGGGATACGGTCAGTCGCGTCGTTGCGGATGCCGATCAATTTTCCGATGGGCTTTTGATGGGCTTTACCCAATTCTTTACCGGTGTTTTGACGATTTTGGGTACCATCGTATTCATGCTGTTGACCAGCGTGAAAATCGGGCTCGTCGTGGTACTGGTAACCCCCGTTTCGCTGTTTGTGGCGAGATTTGTTGCAAATCACACCCATAAATTTTTTAAAGAACAGACGGCGACGCGCGGAGAGCAGACTGCTTTCACCGAGGAGATGATCGGCGGGTTAAAGACGGTGCAAGCGTTTGCGCACGAGGATGAAAACGCAGAAAAATTTGATGAAATAAACCGCCGTTTGGAAAAGGCGTCCATGAACGCTACTTTCTATTCTTCGCTCACGAATCCTTCCACTCGGTTTGTCAATAATTTGGTATACGCGTTGGTGGCGCTGCTCGGCGCGCTGGACGTCGTGATGGGCGTTGGCGGTTTCACGGTGGGGCAGTTGACGAAATTCCTTTCGTATGCCAACCAGTACACGAAACCGTTCAATGAAATTTCAGGAGTGGTGACGGAGCTTAAAAGCGCGTTCGTATGCGCGGCGCGTATTTTCGAGCTTATCGACGAAACGGAAGAAAGCTCCGATGCGGAAAATGAAGTGTTGAAAAACGCAGAGGGCTGTGTTGTGTTGGAAGACGTTTCTTTCTCGTACACGGAAACGAAGAAGCTGATCGAAGGGCTTTCCTTGCAGGTTGTGCCCGGTCAGCGAGTGGCAATCGTCGGTAGAACGGGGGCAGGTAAGAGCACCCTCATCAATCTTTTGATGCGTTTCTACGACGTAAAGGGCGGCTGCGTACAAGTGGACGGAAAGGATATACGCGGTTTAACGAGAAAATCCTTGCGCGAGCATTACGGTATGGTATTGCAGGAAACCTGGTTAAAGAGTGGTACCGTCCGTGAAAACTTAAAAATGGGCAAACCTGAAGCAACGGATGAAGAGATGATCGCGGCGGCGAAAGCGGCGCACGCACATAGCTTTATCAAGCGTATGGAAAAGGGGTATGATACCGTTCTTGGGGAGGGCGGCTCGCTTTCCGAGGGACAAAAACAACTTCTTTGTATTGCGAGAATTATGTTGACGAAACCGCCCATGCTGATTTTAGACGAAGCGACTTCTTCCATCGATACCCGCACAGAGCTGAAAATCAGCGATGCGTTTGGAAAGCTGATGGAGGGTAGAACCTCGTTTATCGTAGCGCATAGGCTGTCCACGATTATCCATTCCGATTGCATTCTCGTCATGGAGAACGGCAGTGTGGTGGAGCAGGGAACGCATAAAGAATTGTTGGCGCTTGGCGGCGCATACGCAACCCTGTATAACGGGCAGTTTGCTTAATCTCTGGTTAAAGGGGAATTTATGCAAAAGGAAATCAAGCAAAAGCAAAACAAGAAAAAGGGTGAATTTTACCGCAGCTTTTTGGAATTGATTGCTGTGGGAAGCGTTACGGGGATTTTAGCCGGCGCCATCGTTACTCTTTTCAATATCTTTGCGCACGAGGGGGAGAAAATCTCGCAAGGCGTTTATGCTTACGTGCGCGAAAATCCGGGCTTTATTCCTTTGCTGTTTTTAGGATTGTTTGCAGGCGCTTTTCTAATCAGCGTGCTGGTTAACGTGTCGTCTGTCATTCGTGGCTGCGGCATTCCGCAGGCAGAGGGTGCGACGAGAGGAATAGTCCGCTTTACGTGGTGGCGAGATCTTTCCGCGATGTTCGCGGCAAGCTTATTGAGTATTTTTATGGGGCTTTCCATCGGCGCGGAGGGGCCTAGCGTATTGATCGGCTCGGCAATGGGCGACGGGGTATCTACCTTGACAAAGCGCAATGAAATGATTCGCAGATATCAGGTAACGGGAGGCGCTTGTACAGGGCTTGCCGTTGCGTCCAACGCACCGTTGACGGGGATTGCGTTTGCCTTTGAAGAAGCGCATAAGCGTTTTACGCCAGAAGTATTCATTTGTGCGTTTTCTTCGGTTATTTTCGGGATGCTGACGCGCAGTGCGATTTATCGCTTGTTGAATATGGAGGTTGCAAGGGCGTTTCATTCCTACGTTTTCCGTGATTTCCCGTTGACCTATTACGGTTACGTGGTGTTGGCAGGGCTCGTCTGCGGACTCCTTGGCGTACTCTTTTATAAGGCGTGCTTTGCCGTGCGTAAGCTTTTCAAAAAAATCCAAACGAAGGACGTAAGGATTGCCCATGGTATCCGTATCTTCATTGCGGTGCTTTTGGGTGGAATCGTATCGTTGCTTGCGGCAGGCGTTATGGGCGGCGGACACGAACTTATCGAATCCCTCGGTACAAACGGCGGTTTGACGTCGGTGATGACGGAAAGCGTATTCGGCTTGCCCCTGGTATGGACGTTGCTTATCGTTTTGGTGTTAAAGCTGGGTATTACGACGGTAAACGTCGGCTCAGGGATTCCCTGCGGTATCTTTATTCCCATCATCGCCATCGGCGCCTGTCTTGGCGGCTTGCTCAACGGGCTTTGGCTGGGGATCGACCCAAGCTTTTTACCCTACTGTGATTTAATGGTGATGATCTGTATGGCGGCGTTCTTTACAACGGTGGTGAAAGCGCCTATTACGGCGATCGTCATGATTTGTGAATTTACAGGTAGCTTTGCCGCGCTTTTACCCGTGATTATTGCGGTATGCTTAGGCTATGTCATTGGGGAAATGTCAAGAATTGACTGTATTTATGAGGATCTTTTGAAGGAATACGAGCACGAAACGGGTATTCACGAACGTGCTGTGCGAGAGGTATATACAATGGAGGTGGCGCCCGGCGCGATTGCGGACAAGCGCGAGGTGAGAAATATTCTGTGGCCGGCAGGCGCAATCGTGAAAGAGCTTTCTAGGGGAGAAGAGCATATTATTCCTGATGGTGACACCGTATTGCATAGCGGCGACGTATTGACGATCGTTTGTAAAACCGATCAACCGCAAAAAATCAAGGACGAGTTGGAACATATTTTAGGTTAAACATACTCTGCGACGTTCGCTCATATAGTAAAGAGTGGAGGGGCAGGTATGCGGTTATATGATGAAATCTTTAAAAATGCGGATGGCGCGGCGTTTACTCGGTGCACGGTAGTGCCGGGTGGCGGCGGTTATTTTGAGGGCGTAAAAGCGGTGGGGGATTTTTCCTCAGAACGGATCGTCGTATGTTTTCCGAAAACAACGGTGGCGGCGGAAGGGAAAAATCTGTCCATTCGAAAATACTACGACGGCGATTTGCAAATCGACGGCAATATTCACGTGTTGCGTGTGGAAAATCCGTCTTCGGAGGAGGGAAAATGAAATTTCCGTATTCCCCGAAAGAACGATTATTGATAGAGGGCTTGATGCCCGAACGGGCGCTATTGCGCCTTCGTCGCGCGGGAATTCCCGTTTTTTATGCAAAAAAAGTCGAGAAAAATCAAATACTTTTTTGTATAAACAAAAAAGATTGTGAAAAAGTTTTTGCAATTTATCCGGATGTATGTTATAATAAGTCCGTATATAGCGCTTACACGGTAAAAAGAATGGGCGCTGTGGGGCTTGGAAAATACGTGGAGAAAGCGAAAGCGCGGCTGGGATTATTGCTCGGCGGCGTGCTTTGCTTGGTTATGGCAACCTACTTCGATCCGTTGGTGCTTGCGATAGATTTTGTGGGTACGGACGTATACGCAAGGGAAGCGTATACGGCTTTAGAAGAGGTAGGTATTCGCCCGTTTTCCTTTTACCAAGCAGGGAAAGAGGACCTCGTTTGCGCAAAATTATTGCGGATCGACGGTGTGGAGTTTTGTTCGGTGCAACGGAAAGGCCATCGCGTGTTGGTGGAAATCCAAACCAGTCCTTTCCCCACGCAATCGATAGACAAAAATGCCATGAAGGCAAAACATACGGGCGAAATCATCGCCATGACGGTACTGCGCGGAACGCCCACGAAGAAGGTGGGGGATACGGTACGAGAGGGGGAAATCCTTGTCCAACCGTATTTCGAAACCGAACAAGGGGGGCAGGTACGCGTTGAAATTATTTCGCGCGTGCGCATTATGTGTGCGTACGAAGCGGAGATCGAGGCGGAAACGGCGGAAGAAGCTTTTGCAAAAGCCTATTTAAACATTTGTCTTTCCGAGAAAGACGAAATTTTAAAAACAGAAACAATACAAAACGGCGCGTGTTACCGCGTGAAAATAGAGTATTCGGTAATAGAAACCGTAAATTTTTAAGAGGCGTCCATGTCCATTACCATCAAAAAGACAATTGAATTAAAATCCTTGGACGAGCTGTCCTGCGTGCTGGGTACGTACGATGAAAACCTCACTTATCTTTCGAGGGAGCTTGATCTTTTGGCGTACGTAGACGGTATGAAAATCCGTTTAGAGGGCGCAGAGGAGAACGTTGCTTGCGGAGAATCGGTGCTTCATGCGTTGATTCAGACGGTAAAAAACGGCGAACGTATCGACGAGGCGCGCGTGGCGTACTGTATCGAGCTTGCCAAAGAGGGCAGGGCGGATGAAATCGCCTTGATTGAAAGCGGTACGGTAGCGATTACGGCGCGAGGAAAGCAGATCAAGTGTAAAACGGTGGGGCAAAAAACCTATGTGGAAGCGATCCGCAAAAATACGGTAGTGTTCGGTGTAGGGCCTGCGGGTACGGGGAAAACCTACTTAGCGGTATGTATGGCGGTTTCTGCGTTTAAGAGTAAGCAGGTGGAGAAGATTATTTTGACAAGACCTGCGGTGGAAGCAGGGGAAAAGCTTGGGTTTCTACCCGGCGACCTGCATGAAAAGGTGGATCCCTATCTTCGTCCGTTGTACGACGCTTTGCAAGAATTGTTAGGGTTAGAAACGTATGCAAAACTAATGGAAAGAGGCGCGATAGAGGTCGCCCCCCTCGCATACATGCGCGGGCGCACGTTGTCGAATGCGTTTATTATTTTAGACGAAGCGCAAAACACGACAAAAGAACAGATGAAAATGTTCCTTACCCGTATGGGTGAGGGAAGTAAAACGGTTGTAACGGGGGATATTACCCAGATCGACTTAGACGGCAAGGACAGCGGTCTTGTTCACGCAACGGGAGTACTCGACGGCGTGGAGGGTGTATCGGTGGTTCGGCTGTCTGCAAAGGACGTTGTAAGGCATCCGCTTGTCATGCGAATTATACGTGCGTACGAGAAGGACGCGGAAAAAGCGGAAAGGCAACGTTTAGAAAAGAAGGCGAAAGCCCGTGTGCAAAGCACGGAAGGAGAGTAACGAAAGATGGTTATAAACGGACTCAACAGAGAATGGACAAAGCAGGATATTTTCAAAAGTATTCTGTTGTTTTTCCTGCATTTCGTATTACTGGTATTGATCAGCGCCCTGTTGGTGCTGGGGGATAAGTTGGGAAATTTGTCGACGCATATGGAAAAGGACGGCGCCAGCTATTTATACGCGCTGTTCTGTATATTCCTTTTGGTGCTGATCACCTACCTGTACTATTATTTTGAAGATAAGTCGATGTTGGCGAATGCGAGAAACATAGCCCTCCTTTTTACGGTGTTGGATTTTTCTTTGCTTATTTCCATGTTAATCGGCAAATATTTAGATATTTACGCCCGTCCGGTAGCATTTATGGCGCTTATGATGTGTGTGTTGGTCAGCCGCCGTTCGGCAATTTTCATGAACATTATCAGCGCGCTGCTTATATTCGTTTTGGATACGTTTACGGGTGGCTATTCGGTGGATAGAGCGTACTATTCCTCCTTGCTGATTTCGTTCTCTGCCGGTATGTTTGCGATTTTCTTCTGCAGTAAAGCAAAAACCCGTTTCCACGTCGTAGCGGTGGGTATTGCGATTGTTATCCCCGTCGATATCATTATTTTCCTTTTGGAAACTTCGAGGTTTGTAGAAGCGCCTGCAGGCGGCGGACTTTCCGCGTTTGAACAGATTGTTCTCCACATGGGCTACGGCTTATTCGGCGGCGTGATGTCCACGGTATTTTTCTTATCGATACTGCCTCTTTTCGAGGTCATGTTTAACTGTTTGACGGTGTATAGATTACGCGAACTGACTAGCTCGGACGCAAAGATTTTGAAGAAACTCAAAGAGGAAGCGCCCGGTACGTACAACCACTCGATGATGGTGGCGCAGCTTGCGGAGGCGAGCGCGGCGGCAATCGGCGAGGACGTAGATTACGCGCGTGCGGCGGCGTTGTATCACGACGTAGGGAAATTGCATTATCCCGAACACTTCACCGAAAACCAAGGGGATTACAACCTGCACGATGAGTTGACGCCGGAACTTTCCGCAGATATTATCCGTTCCCACGCAAAGGACGGTTACACGTTGATTAAAGCAAATCACTTGCCCGATTTCTTGGCGGAAATTGCGGTACAGCATCACGGTACGATGCCCATCCGTTATTTCTACGCGAAAGCCTTGAAGATGACGGACGGGGAATTGAACATCGAGGACTTCTCCTATCTTGGCCCGAAGCCGCAAACCAAGCTGGCGGCAATCATCATGATTGCGGACGCCTCGGAGGCGGCGGTGCGCGCAGTAGACGCGAGAAAGCCAGAAGAAGCGGAAAGAGCGATCCGTGCGGTTATCGAAGAAAGAATGGATTTGGAACAGTTCTCCGAGTGTGACATCACGATGGTAGACTTAACGAAGATCAGACAAGCGCTTGTCAATACGCTGACGGGGGTATATCATCACAGAGTGAAATATCCCAGTATCAAGTATAAGCGTACGGAACACGGCACGAAAGGTGAAAACGCATGAGGGAATTTGTAATTCTTTGCGATGATGAATCGCTGTCCTTAGAAAACGTAACGGCTTTGGAAAATGCCATGCAGGGTTTTGTGGAAACGGACGTTTGCTTGGCGGTGGAGCTCGTTTTTGTGGACGGGGAAGAAATTCAAAGGCTGAATCGCGAGTTGCGTTCCATAGACAAGGTGACGGACGTGCTCAGTTTTCCTACGCTCGACGGCATCAAAGGCGAGCCGATTTACGGGGAGGACTATCCATTCGAGATGGATGAAGAAGGACGGCTTGTGATCGGTTCGATTGCGATTTGTTGCGACCGCGCGAAAGAGCAAGCGGAGGAATACGGACATTCGTACAATCGGGAGCTGCACTACTTGATTGTACACGGCATCATGCACTGCCTTGGATACGACCACATGACGGACGAAGAAAAGGCGGAAATGCGTGAAAAGGAAGAATTTATTTTGGCAAAACTCGGTATTACGAGGGAGTAAATAGTTAGGAGTAAGAACAAAATTATGAGAAGCGGATACGTAGCGGTTATCGGCAGAGCAAATGCAGGAAAAAGTACGCTCATTAACGTCATGGTAGGGGAGAAGGTGTCGATTGTTTCTCCCAAACCGCAGACGACGAGGGATCGGATTTTGGGGGTATTGACGGAGGATGATTATCAAATTGTTTTCGTGGATACGCCGGGGATCTATAAGGCGAGAAACGCCTTGACGGATATGATGATGCGCACGACGGACTCCAGCGCGAAAGCGGTGGATTATATCCTGTTTGTTTTGGATGGACACGAAGGGGTAAAGGACGAGGATTTTGAGCTGATTAGAAAGTACAAAGCGCTCGGCGTGCCCATGGCGGTTGCGTATACGAAGATCGATATTATGCCTAAGGAAAACATTCCTTTAGATATGGCGAAATTCTCGGATGCGGAGCTCGATTTAGACGTTTTCCCTGTTTCAGCGCGTAAGGGGAAGAACGTGCGCCAGCTGAAAGAGTTCCTTGCAAAACAGATGCCCGAGGGGGAGAAAGTATTCACGGAAGATATTGTATCGGATAAGAGCGAACGCTTTATGATTTCCGAAATCATGCGTGAAAAAATTCTTTTAAAATTTGACAAAGAAATTCCCCATGGGATCGCCATTGTCATCAACACCTTCCGTTTGCAGGATAACGGCGTGTACGAGGTGAATCTCGATATTGTTTGCGAGAGAGCCAACCACAAAGCCATTTTGATCGGCAAGCAGGGCAAGGCGATTAAGGAGGTTTCTTCCTTTGCCCGTCAGGACATGGAGAAATTCTTGGGCGCAAAGGTTTTCCTCACTACCTACGTTAAGGTGAAAGAGGATTGGCGTGATAAGCCGGGGCTTTTACGCGAATACGGATACGACGACGTGGAGTAAAACGTATATTTGCAGCGCAATACTTCGTCGCGGCTCGGTTAACCAAAGCTTTCGTGAATTTTCGCTGTCGCTCAGTGAATTGACGGCTTTGCCGTCGTTATTGTAATATTTCCACAACGCAACGCTTTGCGTTGCAATTCACGTCCGTAGGACAATTCACGGCGTTAGCCAATTCACGCGCTGTTAGGCGTAATTAACATCCGTAGGATACGTTAGGTAATTCCCCTGCATACTTTCCTCTCGCTCGTCTCAAACTGATGTTGGGAGGGCGAAACTATGCACGACAAAAAGGAAGAAAACGGCGCCGCTAAAATGGCGTGGGAGCTCTTCGAAAAAACGGGTAGTATCAGCTATTATATGCTGTACTACGATTTAATGAGAAAAAAGTAAAACAGGAACAAAAGATATGGAGATCAAAACGGAAGCAATCGTTTTACAATCAATCGACTATAAAGATAACGATAAATTGCTTACGCTTTTTTCCCCGACTTTGGGTAGGATCACTGCAGGCGCACGCGGTGTAAAGAAACCGAAAGCAAAGCTGGCGTTTTCGGCGCAGCCTTTCTGTTTTGCAGAATACGTTCTCGCGGAGAAGGGGGGCAGGTACACGGTGACAAGCGCGTACTTGCACGAAAGTTTTTTCTCCCTTCGCTACGACATCGTACGTTTTTATGCGGCTTGCGCGGCGGCGGAGATCTGCCTTGCAATTCTCTATGAAAACGAAAGCTATGAAAGCCTGTTTATCGGGCTTATCGAATGTTTAAAATCCCTTGCGTTATCCGAAGACGATCCCGCTGAGGCTGTGCTTGGTTTTGCGCTGATTGCCCTTCGGGAAAGCGGCTATCCCATCGACCTCGGTTTTTTAGAGGAATGCGACGGGGGTATCGGCGAACGGCTTTGGTTTGATTTCGCAGACGGGAGATTTACTACCTTCGATCGGTGCGTCAACGGAGAGCGAGCAAGTCTCTCCACCTATCATACCTTGCGCAAATGCGCGGGTTTAACCTATTCGGAATCCGCTTTGGACGGGGGCAAGAAACGCGCTCTGCGCCTCGTGAAAGCGTATCTTTCCGAAAAGACCGAATCCAAATTCGAAAATTTAGGGGAATTGATTCGGTTATTCGACTAAGTTAAAGGATTTTTAAAATGGCAAGAACAACAAAAAAGAAAGAAGCCGTTAAGGAAACGGCGGTCGTTACTCGCGCAGAGAAAAAGGATGCGACCAAAAACCTGATTAGAGAACTTTTGGCGGTAAAACCGCATAAACACAACGAGCTTTTAGAAGGGGTTTCCAAGTTGTACACCGAACGTTTCGGCGGTGAGGAAACAGATAACGTCAACGACGTGAAAGGAAGGGTAGGTTCTGTCCTCGATATTATGAAAAAAGAGGGCGACGTTGCTTACGAGGACGGTATGTACGCATTGAAAGCGCGCGCATTGCCCGTTATGCCCGAAGCAGCGGAAGAAAAACCTGCAAAGAAAACAACGAAATCCAAGAAAAAGACGGAAGAACCTGTAGTAAAAGCAGAGGATACGGAAGAAAAACCCGTCAAAAAGACGAAGAAAACGGCGGCGAAAAAAGAAAAGGCAGAACCTCTTCCCCCTGCGCCCATACAACCGATTGCGCCCGTAGCGCCCGTTACCCCCGAATCGGCGCCCGAACCTATTCCGCAGGATGAGGAAAAACCTGCGCCCAAAAAGCGTGGCAGAAAACCCAAGGCAAAGGAAGTTGTTACAGAAAAAGAAACGCCGTCACAGTTAGTGGAAGCTCCCACGGAAAAATCTGTGGAAGAGCCGCAAAAGAAAGAGGAAGTCCAAAAAGAAGAACCCAAAGGGGAGCTGATCATCAAGGAAAAGGCAGAAGTGGCGAAAAAGAGCGTCGTCATGGACATGAGCTTCTTATTCGGCGCAAAGTCGGCGCAAACCCCTGCAAAATCGGCACAAACCCCTGCAAAGTCTGCGGAAAAGACAGAAAAAGCGGAACAAAAACCGACGGAAACGAAAGTGGAAGTAAAAAATTCTACTCCCGTTGTGCCCACCGCGCCGATCAAAGCGGTAAAAACGGAAGAAAAGCCTAAGCAAGCGCCCATGAAAGCGGAGGAAAAACCTGCGCAAACGGCGAAAGCGGAAGCGTCTAAAAAGACGTTAAAAGCGCCCACGCCCCTGCGTGTGGCGAAAAAGCAGGCGGAAAAGCCTTTGACCAAGGACGAGCGTTTAAAGGAAACGTTTTTAAAGCGCATTCGTTCGCTTGGCGGAGACTATTTCGAGTATTATTCCGTGTATTTACTGGAAAGATATTCATTAAAAAACGGCAGACGGTTGGAGGGGATGAAAATCAACGGCGGCGACCATGACGGCGGTATCGACGGAGAAATCGAGCTGACGGATAAGCTTGGTTTTAGAGAGACCATCTACATACAGTCGAAAAACTGGAACCCTGAAAAGGGGGACGAAAAGCTGTGGGTAGTTGGGGAAACGCTGTTACAGCAATTCATCGGCGCGTGTGCTTGCAGACAAGCCAGAGACGGCAAGCAAAACTGCCGTGGAATATTCATAACGACCTCTCGGTTTACGCCTGACGCAAAGCGGATTTTGGAAACCATGTCCGATAAAATCGTTGGCTACGACGGTAACGATTTGTATGACGCGGCGAAGGAATGCTCCTTCGGGCTCGTGCAGAAAAACGGCGAATGGGTGTTGGATGAAAAGCTGCTTGCAGGCAGTAAGGCGTTCTTCAATTTATATTAAGCAAAAAACGATAGCCTCCCTCGAAAGAAAAGGGAGGCTTACGCGTACGCGTATACACACGCGTATATAATAATAAGGAAAGGGGCAGTATGTACAACGAAAAAGCGTATCAATTAGGTAGTAAGCGTTCGACAATCCGCGAGATTTTCGAATATGCGAAAACGCGCAGCGCAGAGATTGGCAAGGAGAACGTATTCGATTTTTCCATCGGTAATCCCTCCGTACCCGCGCCCGAAGCGGTAAACGAAGCGATTTCTCGTATCGTGCAAGAAACGCCGTCGGTGGCGTTGCACGGGTATACCTCTGCACAGGGCGGTCAGGACGTAAGGGAGAAGATTGCAAAAAATTACACGAAACGTTTTGGGGTACAGTTGACGGGCGACGATTTGTATATGACCTGCGGTGCGGCAGCATCTTTAACGATTACCTTGCACGCATTGACCTGCGAAGGGGACGAATATATCGTATTTGCGCCCTATTTCCCCGAATATGCGGTATTCGTGGCAGGGGCAGGGGCAAAACTCACCGTGCTGCAATCGGACGAAAAAACGATGTTACCCGATTTTAATGCGCTGGAAAAAGCGCTCAATTCCCACGTGAAAGGGGTGATTATCAATTCTCCTAACAATCCCTCGGGGGTAGTGTACGGTGTGGAAACGATGCAAAAGCTCTCTGTTTTACTGCAAGAGAAATCGGCAGAATACGGTGCGCCTATCTATTTGATTTCGGACGAGCCGTACAGAGAACTGGTATACGACAAGGAAACGGTAGTACCCTGCCCGATGGCGTACTACGACAATACGGTGGTGTGTTATTCGTACTCGAAATCGTTGTCCATGCCGGGGGAAAGAATCGGTTATATTGCGGTAAACCCCAAGGCGACAGGTGCGAAAGCGGTATATGCGGCGGTATGCGGCGCAGGGCGAAAGCTCGGGTATGTATGTGCGCCTGCGTTATTCCAAAGAGTAGTGGCAGAATGCGATGGCATGACGGCGGATTTAAGCGTCTACAAGCGCAACCGTGATTTGTTGTATAACGGCTTGACGGAATGCGGTTTTACCTGCATTTATCCCGACGGTGCGTTCTATCTGTTTATGAAGGCGGCGGAAGCGGATGCGGCGGCGTTCTGCGAGCGCGCGAAAAAATACGAGCTGTTGTTGGTAAACGGCGCGGACTTCGGCGCAAAGGGCTGGGTACGTATTGCTTACTGCGTACAAACGGAACGCATCGAAAAAGCGTTACCGCTTTTCAAAAAGCTAGCGGAAGAATACGGCTTAACGAAGTAAACGATAGGAAGTCGAGAAACGCAGTTTTTCGCCATCAACGCAAAGCGTTTGATATGCCGATAGGCAAAAACAAAAATAAGACCGCCTCGCTACACATAGCGAGGCGGTTAATATTTTATAAATTTTTACTTCTACCTATAACAAAATCTACAGAACATTCAAAGGCTTCTGCAATTTTTAAAATATTTATAATATTTGGTGAACTTTCTCCGTTTTGCCAACTGTAAATTGCAGATTCGGCAACCCCCGTTTCTTTTTGTAAACGGTATTTTGTGATTTTGAGTTGCTGGCAAAGTGCAGGCAAACGTTCTTGAAAAGTGGGGCAGGGATAAAACGTATTTGGATAACGTTCGGTTTCTCTGCCAAGCAGATAATCGATAGAACAGCCGAAGAAATCTGCCATACGACAAAGCATATCCACGGAAGGTATCTTTTTTTCGTTTAGGTATCTACTAATGGTAGCTTTTCCGCAACCGACTTTCTCTGCAAATGCAGTAGGGGTTAAATTATATTCTAAAAGTAATTCCGAAAGACTTTCGGCAAAAATCGACAAATTCATACAAACAAAGACATTCTCCTACAAAATATTATCCCCTAAAACGGAAACTTTTACTTGAAAGTTTCCGCTATAGGTGGTATAATATAAGTGTAAGGTTATTGCGCAACAACCAAAAACGAAAGAGGTAGAAATATTATGAACGAAAAAGAAAAAGTTATTAAAAAGGATAATTTATTAGACACAATCAAAGCGTTATTAGGCGAAAATATTGTAGGTTTTATGGAAAGGGAGGAGGAAAACGGATTTATATATTGTTTGCCGGGCGGAAAACGCTTTCTTATCACGGTAAAAAATGCATAAAAAACGGGGCTTTTTTCTAAAAAAGAGCCCCAGAAAAATAATTTTGTAATTTTATAAAAAAGTTTAAAAAACGTTTCAAAAAAGATTGACAACCCCTCGAAAGTGTGTTAAACTTATCTCACGCACCCAAGAGGGGTGTAATTTTTTGTATGGAGTTTTTATTATGGCAGTTAAAACCGCTAGAGCGAAAATTACGTTTGAATGCACGGAATGCAAGCATAGAAACTACGACAGTATTAAGAACAAGAAGAACGATCCCGACAGATTGGTTCTTTCCAAATACTGCCCTTTCTGCAAGAAGCACACCGATCATAAAGAAGCAAAATAATCTAAGAAGTTCGTTTTAGAACGAGCTGTTTTATCGTAGCCTGTTTTATCGGGCTAAAGTATGAGGTATCAAATGGCAAACGCTACCAAAACAAAGAATAAAAAACCTAATTGGTTTCGTCGCGTAGGCGCTAAGTTTAAGGAAACCTTTTCCGAACTTAAAAGAGTGACCTGGCCGAAGTTCACCACCGTTCTTAAAACGACGGGCGTTGTACTTGTAATCGTTGTGGCATTCCTTGTCATCGTTACGGGCATAGACTTTGGTCTTAAGGAGCTGTTAAAGCTTCTCACCAACGTATAATCGGAGGGAACACTTATGCCGATGGAAGAACCCAAGTGGTATATTCTGCATACCTATTCCGGGTATGAAGCAATGGTAAAGGACAGCCTTGAAAAGTTGATTGAAAACAACAATCTTGGCGACTATATCGTTGATTTGAAGATTCCCATGGAGCAGGTCGTTGAAGAAAAGAACGGTAAGCTGAAGGTGGTAGAAAGAAAGCTTCTCCCTTGCTACGTGTTCATCAAGATGATCTACACCAACCAGATTTGGTATTACGTTACGAGCACTCGTGGCGTAACGGGTTTCTGCGGTCCTCAAGGCAGACCTAAGCCCATGAGTCAGGACGAAATTCGTAAAATGCGTTTGGAAACGCCCGTTGTAGACGAAAGCTCGTTTGCAGTCGGTGACAGCGTATCCATCGAAGACGGTCCTTTGAAGGGTTTTGTAGGTACGATTAAGGCAGTTAATCATAACGCGCAGAAAGCAACCGTGTCGACGACGATGTTCGGCAGAGAAACAGACGTCGAAGTGGAATACATTCAAATCCAAAAAGTGGAAGGGGAGATCCCCGTCGCAAGCGAATCGGAAGAAGCGTAAGCGAGCCACGTTATCCCACCTTTTTGTGGGTATTCATTTGTTAAATAAGTGGGAGAGACGTCAAATTTTTTGAGGGCGTCTTGCAAAAACCACTAAGGAGAAAATATTTATGGCTAAGAAAATCACAGCAGTCGTAAAATTGCAGCTTCCTGCAGGTAAAGCAACTCCGGCTCCTCCCGTAGGTTCCACCCTTGGTCCCTTCGGTATCAACTTGCCCGGCTTTACGAAGGAATTCAACGCAAAAACGGCAGACAAACCCGGTCTCATCATTCCCGTTGTTGTAACGATCTATCAAGACCGTTCCTTCACGTTTATTTTGAAGACGCCCCCCGCACCCGTTCTTATCAAGAAAGCGCTTGGTATCGAAACGGCAAGCGCGAAACCCAACTCTGTTAAAGTTGGTAAGCTGACGAAGGCTCAGGTGGAAGAAATCGCTAAGACGAAGATGCCTGACTTGAACTGCACGTCGCTTGAAAGTGCAATCAGCATGGTTGCTGGTACCGCTCGCAGCATGGGCGTTACCGTCGAAGAGTAATAAGGAGGCGGTAAAAGATGAAACACGGCAAGAAATATCAGGATAGCGTAAAAGCATTCGATTTGGCAAAACAGTACGAAGCAAGCGAAGCAGTAAACGTTGTGCTTGAAACGGCAAAGGCTAAGTTCGACGAAACGGTTGAATTGCACGTTCGTCTCGGCGTAGATCCCCGTCAGGCTGATCAACAGGTACGTGGCGTACTTGTCCTCCCTCACGGTACCGGTAAAACCAAGAGAGTTTTGGTTATCGCAAAGGGCGCTAAGGCAGACGCAGCTGCAGCAGCAGGCGCAGATTTCGTTGGCGCAGAAGAATTGATCGCTAAGATTCAAAACGAAAACTGGTTCGATTTCGACGTTATGATCACGACGCCCGACATGATGGGTATGGTTGGTCGTATCGGTCGTATCCTCGGTCCCAAAGGCTTGATGCCTAACCCTAAGTCTGGTACGGTTACCATGGACGTAGAAAAGGCTATTGCAGAAGTTAAAGCTGGTAAAGTTGAATACAGACTTGACAAAACCGCTATTATCCACTGCCCTATCGGCAAGAAGAGCTTCGGCAGCGAAAAGCTTTTGGAAAACTTCACCGCGCTTATGGACGCTATCGTTAAGGCGAAGCCCGCAGCAGCAAAGGGTACCTATCTTAAGAGCGTTACGTTGACCTCGACGATGGGGCCTGGTGTTAAAGTTCAACCCAAACTCTAATCGTTAGAAAAGACATATATACGTCGCAATACGGCGTCGCGACTCCGCGTATCTCAGTCGTGTACGGCTAGTACACTCCTGTCGATATGCTCGTCGCTCCTTGTCTTGCTCGTATCTATATCTTTTCGAGAAAGGGTGGAGAGGGTACTTCAAGACGCTCGCCGCTTCTTGAACTGCTCGCATCTTTGCCTTTTATTCACAGTGAATTGCCTTACGGCGTGAATTGTGCCTGACGGCGCGTGAATTTTGTCTAACGACAAGTGAATTGCAACGCTATGCGTTGCGTTGTGGAAATATTACAATAACGACGGCACAGCCGTCAATTCACGAAAACATAGTTTT
>JAZNXS010000029.1:0-2235 GCA_045594025.1 Candidatus Scatosoma sp. | reverse complement strand
AGAGTTGTCTTCCTAAGACCGCTTGGCCTCCGACTTCTCGTATAACCGCCGCCTTGACCGCGCTCCGACTCACGAGCCGCATACTTAGGTGCGATTTCGTTGAAGAGTTTGTCCATCAAAGGATGCTGAACTTCTGCCGTTCTTGCCTTGAATTCGCTCTTCTTTTCGTGGAAGCCTTTGATTTCCTGCAAATCGTAGGTCTTTGCCATAATTGCACGACGTGCAGCAAGCTTTTTAGCGCCGTCTTTTACGTTTTTAACGGTGATTTCCTTGCCTTTAGCGTCTTTCTTCGTTACTTCGTATTCGATGTTGTCATCGTACGTATTAACCGCTTTCGTGATCAATTTTTCAACGTAAGATCTGAGTTCTTTAGCTTTTTCAGCGGTCGTTTCGATTTTACCGTACCAAAGAAGCTGAGATGCCAAGTTTCTCAAAAGAGCATTTCTTTCTTTGGACGTTCTTCCCAATTTTCTGGGCATAATTTTAATCCTCCTGTTGTTTTAATGCGAGGCCGTAAGAATCCAATTTGTTGATGACTTCTTCCAACGACTTTCTGCCGAGGTTTCTCACCTTCAACATATCGTCTTCCGTCTTCTTGGTAAGGTCTTCGACCGTGTGAATGTTAGCTCTCTTCAAGCAGTTGTACGAACGAACCGAAAGGTCCATTTCCTCAATTGCCATCTTAAGAATCTGTTGCTGTTTGTCGTCTTCCGTCTTCACAAGGATATCCATACTTCTGATCGTTTCGCTCAAGTTTACAAACAGACTGATGTGATCCTGCATAATCTTTGCTGCAAGGGAAATGATTTCCTTACCGGAGAACGTGCCGTCCGTCCATACTTCAAGCGTAAGCTTGTCGTAGTCAACTGCCTGACCTACGCGGGTAGGTTCTACGGTGTAGTTAACCTTTTGAACAGGCGTATAAATCGAGTCGATTGCAATGTAATCAACGATAGGCTTTTTGTTTTCCTTTGCGGGTTTGTAACCTCTGCCTCTACCGATCGTCAGTTCAACGTCAAGCGTTGCGCCTTCATCGATCGTGCAGATGTATTGATCCCCGTTGATAACCTCGATTTCTGCATCAATGTTGAGGTCTTTGCCGGTCAAAACAGCAGGACCTTCTTTGCAGATATGCAATACTTTTTCGTATTCTTTATCGATTACCTTCGTCTTAATCGCAAGCGTTTTGAGGTTCAGGATGATTTCCGTAACGTCTTCTTTAATCCCTGCTACAGCCGAAAATTCGTGCTTTACGCTGCCATCGAGGAACTTGATACCTTCTACCGCCGCGCCGGGCAATGCAGAAAGCAAAATTCTTCTAAGACAGTTTCCTATGGTAAGACCGAAACCTTTCTCCAAGGGCTCGCATACGACTTTCGCATAAAAATCATCGTTTTCAAGCACCTCGAGTTTGGGCATATCCATTTCGATCATTATGTTACCTCCTTAATATTGAATTATTTGGAGTACAATTCGACAATCATATGCTCTGCAATCTGGCTGTCGATGTCTTCTCTGGTAGGAAGAGCCAATACCTTTCCTTCAAGTTTTTCTCTGTCAAACTCTACCCACTTAACAAGGGGGTTGCTTGCCTTCGTTTCTTTAAGAGCCGTAAAATATTTGTTGCCCTTTCTGTTTTCCTTAACAACGATAACGTCGCCAGCCTTTACAATGTAGGAAGGAATGGTTACCGTTTGACCGTTTACGGAAAGGTGCGCGTGGCTTACGATTTGACGAGCCAACGTTCTGGAAGGAGCGATGCCCATTCTGAAAACAACGTTATCCAATCTTCTTTCAAGGAGGGAGAGCATGTTTTCACCGGTAACACCCTTCATGCGGTCAGCCATTTCGTAATATTTACGGAACTGGCCTTCCTGAACGCCATAAATTCTCTTGGTCTTCTGCTTTTCACGAAGCTGCAAACCATATTCGGATACTTTCTTTCTGTCTGCGCCGTGCTGACCGGGAGCAACGGGACGCTTATTGAAGGGGCATTTTTCCATATAGCACTTGTCCCCTTTAAGGAACAATTTGCCACCTTCTCTTCTGCAAAGCTTACATTTCGCTTCTCTATATCTAGCCATAATTTTCTAATGCCTCCTGATTAAACTCTACGACGCTTCGGGGGTCTGCATCCGTTGTGAGGGATGGGGGAAACGTCGGAAATCAACGTGATTTCCAATTCGCATGCGGAAAGTGCACGGATAGCGGATTCTCTACCAGCACCGGGACCCT
>JAZNXS010000028.1:0-60459 GCA_045594025.1 Candidatus Scatosoma sp. | reverse complement strand
TATTTTTATATTAAATAAATAAATTGTCTAAATATAAGCAATTATCTTGACAAAATTGGTGTAATATGCTAAAATAATAGCACTATGGTACAGAATTTTGATATAGGACAATTTGTGGATGCGCTTACAGAAGAAACCGTATTAAACAATATGGTCGCGCGCGTGAAGAAAAAACGCAAGGCAATGAAGATTTCTCAAAAGGCTCTTGCCGAGCAATCGGGCGTCAGTTACGCTTCTATTCGACGTTTTGAATCAACGGGGGAAATATCGCTCGTTTCGCTGTTGAAGATTGCGCATGCCTTACAATGTTTGAAAGATTTTGAAGAATTATTCAAAGGCTCGGCGATAACAAACTTAAAGGATTTTGAAGGATGATCAGCAAGGTTAAAAAACTTACAGTCAAATATAATGGCGAAACGGTAGGCTATCTTGCGGATTTGGAAGACGGGATTGCCTTTCAATACGAAGAAAAATGGGTGAAGAACGGTTTTAGTATTTCTCCATTTTCTTTGCCGCTGTCAAATAAAATATACCATTCGAGCAAGGCAACCTTTGGGGGATTATATGGGGTATTCCACGATTCTCTGCCCGATGGTTGGGGCGAACTTCTCGTTCGCAGAATGCTCGCCAAGCAAGGGATTAACGCAGATAGGCTTTCTCCGCTTACAAAACTTACGCTTATTAGCGGTAGTGGCTTGGGGGCTTTGACTTATGAGCCGACGCAAATAACCGATGACGAAACGGACAATTTTGATTTGGATTTTATCGCAAGCGAAGCGGAGAAAATTCTTGACGATGAAATGGACAACGTCAATTTAGACGAAGTTTACCGTTTGGGCGGTTCAAGTGGTGGCGCGCGACCGAAAGCGCACGTAAAAATTGACGGCGAGTCTTGGATTATAAAATTCCCTTGCAATTACGATCCGAAAAATATCGGGGAACGGGAAGTGCATGCAAATAAGCTTGCGCGCGCTTGCGGAATCAACGTCAACGAGTTTAAGCTGTATCCGTCCAAACTTTGTTCGGGGTATTTTGGAACGAAACGCTTTGATAGACAAGGTGAAAGGCGAGTGCATATGATTTCTTTAGCGTCCTTGCTTGAAACTACGCATAAAGTGCCTAACCTTGATTATATGCATTTCTTTCAGGTGGTCAAAGAAATTTGTATTGACAAAGACGATTTGTATGAAGCGTATCGCAGAATGTGTTTCAACGTGTTGTACGGCAATCGCGATGACCATGGCAAAAATTTTGCGTTTCTCTACAACGAGGGGAAGGGTGGGTATGAGCTTTCACCTGCGTATGATATTACGCCCACGCCGAACAAGCCTGAACACGAAATGACGGTTTTGGGTAACGGGCAACCAACGGAAGAGGATTTGTTAAAAATTGCAAAAGAAATAAAACTGTCTATGAAAGACTGTAAGGAAATTATCCAAATTATAAAATACGTTTTAAGCAAGTAAATGCTAAAAAAACTTTTATTTTTCTTAATGAAGTGCAGAATAAAAATATTTAGAGTAGACATAGATTCTCGCTTTACAAGTCAGGAAAGGTATTGACAAATTCCAATTGATTTGCTATACTAAATATAAGAGGTGAGATAATGACAAAGATAGAAACCTTAAAAAATTCAGCAGAAACATTATTTGGTAGCGATAATCCAATGCTTAGCGGTGAAGAGTATTTGGAACTTCTTGATAGTGCAAATTCTCGCGCCGAAAAAGAGTTTTATACACAGATATATAATTTTTTGCTTGCCCAAAGGCAAAAAGAAGTGATTGCCAATGAAAACTACTAAAAAGTTTACTATTTTTGCAGGTGTAAATGGGGCAGGGAAGAGTACGCTTTATTACACCGAAGCAAATCGTGATTTGGGAATTCGATTAAATTCGGATGAGATTTTACATTCCTTGGGATTAGATTGGCGCGATTCTAGCGCACAAATGTTGGCGGGGAAAACATTGCTCAAACTTCAAAAAGAATGTTTAGCAAATGGTGTATCTTTTAACCAGGAAACTACGTTAAGTGGGAAGACGATTTTTAATGCGATTAAAAAGGCGAAAGAATTAGGATATCTAATACATTTACGGTATATTGGTGTCGCAACCCCCGAAATTGCAAAGGTGCGCGTGGAACAGAGAATTGCTCGCGGAGGGCACGGGGTTTCAGGTGGGACTATTGAGCGCAGATTTAAAACCTCGAAAGAGAACTTTTTAGCTGTGTATCCCTATTGTGATTCGATTATTATTTATGATAACACAGACCAAATGACTTGTGTGGCATCAATAAGAAACGGGAAAATTGACTTGATGGAAAGTGTTCCTTGGGTAAATGAACTGTTAAGTTTAATTGAATTTAAATAATGCTTAAACTTATAAGAGTGGGAGAGGGAAGCCTTTCCCATTTTGTTTTATAGTTAATAATAAAACAAGGAAAAAACTTTTATTTTTCTTTTGCAAACCACTTGTAATTTATTTTTGAGTATGCTATACTACGACCAAGTAGAAGGAAAAGGGCTGTTGATACCGTTTTGATGCCGATATTTTTCAAAGGGAAAATATAGGGCTGAAAGAGGTAGAGGAAATCTATAAAAAATTTCAACAATGGGTTCAATCAGCGCTTGTATATTCGGATTTTAAGCGAATGGGAATAATCGATAAAATTTCACAAGCTTATATACAACGTAGTCGCTACACTTGTAGCGGCTATTTTTTTGAACGTTCTTATACGCACGCGCATATAATATAGTATGAGGTTTCCTCAAATACACAAGAAGGATAGAAATACGATTATGTGCAATACTTGTAATTCGAACACGTTTACCCATAGCGGTTGCGGCTGCAACTGCGGTTGTAACGGTAACTTATGGAATTTGTTTGGTTGTCAAAGCATTTGTCGGGATTGTTGCGGAAATATTCGGGTGAGAAACTCCAATGGTTGCGGTTGTAATTGCGATACGTGCGGTAACAGCTTATGGAACTTGTTCTCCAACAACGGCTGTGGCTGCAATAGCTGCAATAGTTACAATAATAACAACAGCATTCTTTGGAATCTTTTAAGAAATAGCGGTTGTTCGTCCTGCAATTCCTGCAATTCCTGTAATTGCAACGGCAACGGTAATAATGGCGGTAGCTTCCGTTGCGTAACGTTCTGTAGAAATACCAACAACAATGCGCAAACGTTTGCAAACAACTTCGATAACGGCGATGCGTATTACGAACGTCAATACGGTTTAAACGGAAGAAGCGGTCGTTCTTCCTGCGGTTGCTGTGGGAACGATTGACGTAAAACAAGAAGAGAAAAAAAGCGACGGAGCGATCCGTCGCTTTAGGTTTGAAAAGCGGAAAAAAGCGGCATACTAATACAATGGAAAAGTTGCGCGCGCTGTATATGTATTTGCGAAAAAAATACGATTTGTTATCCCTTAAAAAATATACGACGATAGCAGGGACGTTGGTCTTTTTTCTCATTATGTCCATTGTTCCGCTTTCGTTTTGGCTAACCTTGTTGGTGGGGAAGCTCCCCCTGCAAACGGAAGAAGTGTTATCCTTACCTGTGTTTGATTCGGTAAAGGATATCTTGATATACGTGCAAAGAGAGGCGGCAAGCGCTACGACGGGCGCGTCATTGATCCTCATTTTCACCACGTTATATTCCTCCACAAATTTATTCTACCAAATGCGGCGAAGCGGAGAAATTATCTACGATTACCATCATAAAAGGCAGGGGGTGCGTATCCGTATCGGAGCGTTATTACTGTTATTGATTGTTATGGCTACGGTGGTGGCGTTTTTGTTTTTATTTGCGGTGGGTAGTTATCTTTTTTCCCGATTATTATCGAAAGCTTGGGCGCTTATTGCCGATTATATTTTGCTGACGGGGCTTGCCTTCCTTTTGGTGCTGTTGCTGAATATGTACATTTGTCCGTTTAAGGCAAAAGTGCGCTATTTTTTACCCGGAACGTGCATTACGGTAGTGACTTGGGCGATTGCGGTCATCGGATTTTCCGTGTATTTGCAGATCAGTAACGTAAGCCGTTTATATGGCGCGCTCAGCACGATTATCGTATTTCTATTATGGCTGTACGTTTTGATGATTTGTTTTATTGTGGGTGTCATATTGAACAGTGAAAACGTACTCAAGCACAAAAAGAGGCATAAAAAGAAATAAGCGGTGCATACTGCCATTATGAAGAATAAATTGAAAAGCTCTATCTTAGCAGGCATAAGCGCATTATGTATACTTTTTCCGAATGTGAGAAACAGTTCGTTGAAAGATATCGTAAAACCGTATACGGGAATCTATCAATGCACAGAGGCAAAGCTGGCAGAATATGACTATCTCGACCGTTTTGATGAAATCGCTTTAGAGTTGAAAGCGAATGGAGAATTTGTTTTATATTACTGTGCGAAAGGCGGCGAGAAAAAGATGGAAAAGGGGAGATATACCTACGACAAGGAAAATCAAACAATTACCTTAATCGGCGGCGCAAACGGATTTTTCAAAAAAGCGTTTCCCTTGCAAGAGGGCGTCATTACCATCGAAACGCGCATCATGGAGCAAAATTTAAAGCTGCAATTTACAAGAAAGTAAAGGGAAGGACGGGAAAAAAGCCCGTTTTTTTCTTTTAAAAAAAGTGCGAACAAATGTTCGCGAAACGCTTGCAATTCAAAAAAGTTTGTGATATAATGTATTTAATCATGAAAATCACGTTGACGGACGACCAAGAACGGGCGAAAAATTTAATAGCCGAATGGTACGTCAATACCGACGATCAGGTGTTCGTTTTATCGGGATATGCAGGGACGGGCAAGACGTTTTTAATCGATTATGTTGTGCAGAAGGTGTTAAAGCTAAAGGTCGGCTTAGAAGCGGTGTTTGTTTCTCCAACGGGCAAGGCGGCGGCGAACTTAGTAAAAAACGGTACGCTTGCTGGCACGGTACATAGTTTGATATATCTTCGCGACGAGGACGATTTCGAGGTGGACGAAAACGGGGAAATTATTGAACGAGAAGAGCTGTCCTTTATCCGTCGGGAAAAAATCGATGAGAAGATTAAACTGATTATCATTGATGAAGCGTCCATGATTAACGAGTCGGTACTCACCGATCTACTCAGCTACAACGTGAAATGTCTATTCAGCGGCGACAGTGCGCAGCTCCCTCCCGTAAATGGTACGTGTTCACTGTTGGCGAATCCGCATTATTCGATGAAAGAAATCGTACGCCAGGCAGCGGATAATCCCATTATTCAGGTCGCGACGATGGCAAGAGAGGGGCAGACGATTCCTTACGGAACGTACGGCGATAAGGTTTGCGTAGTGCGCAAGAGCGCGTTTAGCAAAGGGGATAGGGAACGGCTGTTTCTCAAAGCCGATCAAATCATTTGCGGACGGAATGTAACAAGAAATTCCATCAACGCTGAGGTGAGAAGGTATAAAGGGATTCCCGAAACGGACGTATTGCCCACCGAGGGGGAGAAAGTAATCTGCACCTTAAACGATTGGGAAAAACCCTTGGATACGGGTAAAAAGTTTCATTTGGTCAACGGAATTATCGGTACGGCGCGCGACGTGCAGGAGAGCATGGATGAGCTGGCGACGATGGAATTTCAAGCGGACTTTCTCGATTACGGCGTAAAAGTGCCGTTCGATACGGGTATTTTCACGCATGGAAAGTACCGTCATTCCTATGGCCAGCGCGCGGTTACTCTCGTAGACGGAACGGTGGTGCACGAATATAATTATGAATTGCTTCGCAGAGTGAAAGCGGTAGCGGAAGAACCGATTTGCCGTTTCGAATTTGCCTACGCAGTCACTTGCCATAAGGCGCAGGGCTCGGAATTTGATTTTGTCATCGTATTTGACGAATCGTGGGTGTTCGGGGAAGAAAAATCCAGATGGCTGTACACAGCCATTACTAGGGCGAGGGAAAAACTGTTAATTGTTCGGTAATAATAAGTTGACGGACGTTGCAAGATTTGATATAATGACAGAAAAATCTTCGTTTACTTAAAGGCGGAAACAAAATGCCCAAGGCTTTGGAAAAATATCAGGAAATAGAGCGTTCCATTATCACAACGTACCGTAAAACGATATGGTCTCCGTTTGTGCTGGCGGTCAAAAAATATCGTTTGATCGAGGCAGGGGATAAGATTGCGGTTTGTATATCGGGCGGCAAGGATAGCATGCTGCTTGCAAAGCTGATGCAGGAATTGCACCGTCATAGCGACGTACCGTTCGAGATGGTATTCCTTGTGATGGACCCTGGTTATAACGAAGAAAATCGTCGTCGCATTGAGGAGAATGCAAAGCTGTTGCACGTGCCCATTACGGTATTTGAAAGCGACGTGTTCGCCGCGGCGGAAAACGCCAATGCGGAATCGCCTTGTTATCTTTGCGCCCGTATGCGTAGAGGACATTTGTATGCCAAGGCAAAGGAGCTCGGTTGTAATAAAATCGCGTTGGGGCATCATAAAAGCGACGTCATCGAAACGACGTTGATGGGGATGCTGTACGGCGGTCAAATCCAAGGCATGTTGCCGCGCATTTCCAGCACGAATTTCGAGGGGATGGAGCTGATTCGTCCGATGTATTGCATTTTGGAAAACGACGTGTTGCGTTGGAAGGAATACAACGGCTTGCAATTCATCGCGTGCGCATGTAAATTCACGAAAAATTTGACGGGTTGCGACGAGGATACGTTTTCGGCAAGGCGCAAGGTGAAAGAGTTGATTGCCGAGTTGAAAAAGGAAAATCCCAACGTAGAAAATAATATTTTCCAAAGCATTCATAACGTGCAGTTGGATACGCTTGCGGAATATAAGCAGGACGGAAAAAAACATTCTTTTCTTGAAAAGTTTGAATAATCTGTCATAAAGAAAGGTGGGAAAGCATACGGTAAAGTATGCAGGAAAACAGACATTCGGTTATACTTGAACAAAAGAAACAATTATCGGTGAACGGCGTAGAAAGCGTAGCTTCCTTTTCGGAGGCGAAAATTGTTTTGGTGCTGACGGGCGGAGAGCGTATGCACGTTATCGGCTCTAGCCTCAAAATCACCGGTTTTTCCAAATCGAGCTGTACGTTTACGGCGGAGGGAGAATTTATGGGAATTTCCTACGGCGGAAAGAGTTTAGCAGCTCGGATATTCAAATAAATGGATACGAAAAATCAATTTACTTACTTTCTTTTGTCGGTGGCGACGGGGTTTGTCGGTGGATTGTTATACGAACTTTTTGCCTTTATCCGCTTTCTATTCGGGTGCGATAGGGGAAAACGAAAAACGTTTGGCTTTATCATGGATATATGCTTTGGCATTGCGTTTGCTTTCCTTGGTATTTACAGCTGTTTTTTGTTTCGTTTTCCCGCATTTCGGGTATATATGGGTATAGGATGGCTACTCGGCGGAATAATATATTCAAAAACTTTGCGAATAATTGTTGCATTTTTCGAAAAAGTATGTTATAATATACTCGCCAGAATGGTAAAAAAGGCGAAAAGCAAGAAAAAACTCTTAAAAAGAGAGGAGAAGATATGACACAAGATAAAATGAGAAAAATCATTGCGGCGTGCGTTTCTGCAGCGACCGTCTTGTTCTTCTTGCTTGCCGGTTACCTGATTTACCAAGGCATTACGCTTCACGTGTTGGATCAAAGGGATAAAGCGTTGCAACAAGAAATTGCAGAGCTGGAACAAATCAACGAGGATTTGACTGCAGAAGAAAAAGCGCTTGAAGAGTATGGCCTTGATTTACTTGCCATGAAAAATGGGTATCGTCATCCAGGAGATTAATCAATGAAAAAATTTGCCGTAATAGACATCGGCTCGAATTCCGTTCGCCTCATGTTCGTGGCGGACGGAAAAGTTTTATATAAGGCATTAAATACCACTCGTCTGGGCGAGGGACTTGCGGACAAGCCCTTGTTAAAGGCAGAGGCGATCGAACGTTCCGCCGTTGCCGTTGCCGAGTTTTGCAAGCAGGCGAAAGCCGAAGGCGCGGAAGAAGTATATGCATTTGCGACAGCGGCCGTTCGTACGGCGGAAAACCGTCGGCAATTCCTTGATAGAGTGCGTGAGCTCTGCGGCTTGGAAATCGAGGTGATTTCTGGGGAAGAAGAGGCGGAAATCGGTATTTTAGGCGCGTTGGGGCAAAAGGACGGCGGCGTGATCGATATCGGCGGTGCCAGCACGGAAATCGTCGTGAAAAAGGACGGCGAGTTGATTTATAAAAAGAGCGTCAACGTCGGCGTTGTGCGTTTGAAGGATATGTGCGGACGGGAAAAATCCGCGCTGAAAAAGGTGTCGACGATAGCAGCGAAAGAATATGGAAATATTCCGTTTACAGGCTCGCTGTATGCAATCGGCGGTACGGCAACGACTATTGCGGCGCAAGCGCTTGGCTTAAAGGAATATTCCTCTGAAAAAGTGACGGGCACAGTAGTAACGAAAGAAGAAATGATTGCGCTTGCAGATAGATTTTTATCGATGCGCGTGGAAGAGATTGCGGTGCTTCCGTGTATGCCCAAGGGCAGGGCGGACGTTCTCGCAGGCGGCGTCGTATTATTCGGGACGCTAATGGAGGAGCTGGGCTTTCAACAAATTATCGTCAGCGACCGTGATAATTTAGAGGGCTATGCCATTAAAAAGGGGCTCATGGAGTAATATATGAAAATAAAAGGTTCAACAATCTACGCCATTTTTTGCACGCTGCTGCTTGCGGCGGGATTTTTGCTGACCTTTATTTTTGCGTGGGGCGTAGGTACGCGAGAGATTATCATGTGTATTATCGGGCTTGTCAGTGGATACGTATTGGCGCCCGTTATCCACGAATTAGGGCACGTTTCTTTGGCGCAGATTGCGCGCATGGATTACGTATACGTGAAGTGTTTCTGCTTTAAAATTTATGTAAAGAACGGTAAAAAACGTTTTGGTTTTGCATCTCCGTTTGCGCCTGATGAAACGCAGGTATTGCCCAAATGCGGTGGTAATATGCAAAAAAGAGGGATGCTGTATGCGCTTGGCGGATTGATTTTTGGCGGCGTGTTTTTGGCTGTGATTTTAGCGGCGGCTATTCTTACGACGGCGTTTGGCGTAACGAATTATCTGCTTTGGGGTATCGTTCCGTATGCGTTGTATTTATTCCTTTTAAACGTTGCGCCGTTCGAATATGCCAGCGGTAAAACGGATACGTTGATTTATCAAGGGCTCAAAAAGGGCGCTCCTGCGGAGAAAAATATGCTTTCCGCGATGGAAATTCAGGGCCAGCTTTATGAGGGAAAGAGCTTTTCCGAAATCGGGGAGAGCTTGTATTTTGACGTACCGCAGCTGTGCGAGGACGAGCCTTTGTTTGCCGTAATGCTGGATTTGCGCTATCGCTATTTTTTGGAAAAGGGCGAGAAGAAAAAAGCGGCGGATTGTTTAAACCGTTTGGCGAGCCTTGAAGAATATTTGCCTCAGCAGGAAGTGGAAAAAATCGCAGCGGAGCTCGTTTACATGAACGCGTTGTTCGGTTTGTTGGAGGACGCGGAGGAAAACGGCAAGGCATGTCAGGCATTTTTAAAAGCGGAAACGCCTACGGCAAAGCGTATTTTGGCGGCATGGGCTAAGGCGAACGGACAAACGGAGTTTGTGTCCGCACTGTTAGCGCAGGCGGAAAATTGCTTGAATAAAGAGCGCGTTTTGGGCGTAAGAAAGTTCGAGAAAATTCTGTTGGATAGAATAAAAGAAGACTAAAATTGTCATACTGATACAAATGAGAGAGAATATGCATAAAAAATCAAAAAGAAAAGCGGGTGTTCTTATGCCCGTTTCTTCCTTGCCTTCTACGCAAGGGATCGGCACGCTGGGTAGCGGCGCGTATGCGTTTGTGGATTGGTTAAAAAGCGCTGGGATGAAAATTTGGCAGGTGTTGCCTCTGTTGCCCACGGGCTTTGGCGACAGTCCTTATCAATCGTGCGCCTCCGACGCGCTCAATCATTATTTTATCGATTTCGAGCTTTTGGAGAAAGAGGGAATTTTAGATAGAGAAGATTACGCCGACGTCGTATGGAGCGAGGACGAACGCCGCGTGGATTACGGCAAGCTGTTTCAATGCAAAATTCCCGTTTTGAAAAAGGCGTTTGCGAAGTTTGATAAAACGCAAAAATCATGGCTTGTGTTTTTACAAGAGGGGAAGTATGCGGATTATGCGTTGTTCATGACGCTGAAAAACCGTTTTGGCTATGCGCCTTGGACGGATTGGGCAGAGCCGTATAAAAGCTGTGAGGGACATTTGCCCGAAAGCTTTTTTGAGGAAAACAAAGAAGAAATTGAATTCTGGCAATTCACGCAATATATCTTCTTAAAGCAGTGGAACGCTTTGCACGCTTATGCGAAAAAGCAGGGCGTTGAAATTATGGGTGATATGCCCATTTACGTGGCTTCGGATAGCGTAGAAACGTGGAAATATCGCAAGGATTTGTTCATGCTGGATGGTGAGGGAAATACGTCGTTAAAGGCGGGCGTACCGCCCGATGCCTTTTCGGAGGAAGGACAGCTTTGGGGGAATCCCGTCTACGATTGGGAGAAGATGAAATCGGACGGATATACCTGGTGGAATGAACGAATCGATTATGCGTTTCAGCTTTTTGATATCGTGCGTATTGACCATTTCCGTGCGTTCGATCGATTTTTTGCAATCCCTGCGGAAGCGGAAACGGCAAAAGAGGGAGAGTGGATGGACGGCCCTAAGGCAGCGCTCTTCAAAGACTGGGGCGCTCGCGCTATTGTGGCGGAGGATCTTGGTATCATTGACGACAGCGTACGCGCGCTGTTGAAAGCAACGGGGTATCCCGGCATGAAGGTGTTTGTTTTTGCCTTTGACGGCGATCCAAATAACGCTTATCTGCCGAGAAATATCTTGGATAAAAACTGTGTAGTATACACGGGCACGCACGATAATGAAACGTTACGCAGCTTTATTGAAAGCATGACGGAAGAACAGCGTAAAACGTTTGAGGAAACGTTGGAAGAGGAGTGCTTGCTAGCTGACGTACCGTATATTACGGAAACGATTGAGGACGAATGCAAAAGTATTATCGAGCTTTTGATGTCGACGAAAGCGGATACGGTGGTTATTCCCATGCACGACGTGCTCTGTTTTGGGGAAGACGCGCGCTTGAACGCGCCCTCTACGGTGTCGGGTAAAAATTGGACGTTCCGTTTTATAGAAAAGGATTTTGGCAGAAGAAAAGCGGCTTGGTTAAAATCGCTTACAGAACAATATAATAGATAAGATATAAACCTGCGTTGTATACATGCAGGTTTTTCTTTTTTTCTGTATAAAAAGGCGGTGAAACAGAAAAACTAAAAAAGAAGAAAGCCCAAAAAGCGGGCTAAGGGAGGAATAGTTATGAAAAAGAAGTTTAAGGTCGTATGCGCGGTATTGGCGCTTAGCACCGTTATCGGGCTTGCCGGCTGTAAAAACAATATGGGCGACGCGGTAAAGCTCACGATTTGGGTTTCGGAGGCGGACAAAGCGTTCGCAACCTCTGTCGCGGAAGAATTTAAGGCAAAGCATCCCGATAAAAATTATAACATCGTAGTGGATATTCAAGGGGAGAACGACGTAGCGACGCGTATTTTAAACGATGTGGAAAATGCGGCGGACGTATTCTCCTATTCCAACGATCAGCTTTCCAAGCTCATTAACGGCGACGCCTTAACGAGAATCGCAGGCGATAGATTGACAAGAGTGGCGGAAGCGAATAGCAAGGGTTCGATGGAATCCGCAACGGAGACGGTGGACGGAGAAGAGGGCGTATACGGAATGCCTTATACGGACAACACGTTTTTCTTATATTATAATAAGGCGGTGTTATCGGAAACGGACGTAAAAACGTTGGATGGGATTTTGAGCAAATGTTCGGCGAATAAGCAATTCGCATTCCCGATGGCAGACGGTTGGTATTCCACGTCTTTCTATTTTGGGAAGGAGCTTGGTTATGAAGTCACGTATGATAAAAATCTTGCGGAAACCTCTATTCAATGCGATTTCGATAACGAAACGGGCGTAGCGGTAACAACGGCGATGTGGAATTACGTAAAGGAAGAGGGATTCAAAGCGGACGCAAACGATTCCAAGATCACGGCTGGCTTTAACGACGGCACGATTGTGGCGGCGGTATCGGGGATCTGGAATAAGACCACGATCGAGGATTATCTCGGCGATAATTTCGCGGCGGCAAAGCTTCCCACGTACACCTTAAATAAAGGTACGGCAAAGGAAGAGCAGGTGCAAATGAAAGCGTTTGCAGGGTATAAGCTGATGGGCGTAAACAACTATTCCAAAAATAAGACGGACGCGTTGGATTTTGCGGAATTTTACACGAATAAAGAAAACCAAATCAAGCACTTTGAAGCGAGAGGCTTCGTGCCCACGGACGAGGATGCGCGCGCAGATGAAAAGGTACAGGCGGACGTTTGTGCAAAAGCCATCACCGAGCAGTTGAAATACAGCAAAACGCAGAAAGGCGTGCCTTCTACGATGTGGATTCCTATGGAGGGCTTGGGTTCGGCGATGATCACGGGCAAGCAAAGCGGCAACTTCGACATTGCGGCGCAGTTAAAGGCGTGCGTAGACGCTATTGAAAAGACAACGAAATAACGATAAGGTAAGGGTGAGAGGGAGTGAAAAACGCAGAGAAAAAAAGGATAAAACCGAATATGATAAAACAGCTTTTTTATGCGTTGAAAGAGGGCTCGTACAGAACTCGCCTCTCCGCCTTTATCATGGGTTTTGGGCAAATCGCCGTCGGGCAGGTCGGCAAAGGCTTATTCTATATGCTGATACAGGCGGCGTTTTGGCTGTATTTAATTTTCTTCGGCGCACAGTATTTCTTTCAGCTGTTTTCGGGAAATCTCGGTACAAAGCTTGCGGGGGAACAGTGGAACGAGGAATTACAGCTCTTTGAAAAGGTAAAAGGGGATAACAGCTTTTTAATTTTGTTATATGGCGTTGTTACCGTCGTGTTATTGTTGATATTCACCGTGATTTGGGTAATGAACGTAAAGGGAAACTACGCAAACGATATACGGCTTCGCGAGGGGAAAAGACTATCCACGTTCCGAGAGGATATCCAAGCGCTTTTTAACGAGCGTTTTTACGTGCCGCTTTTGACGTTGCCGTTTATCGGGTTGTTGGTGTTCACGGTAATGCCGCTGATTTTCATGGTATTGATTGCCTTTACGAATTACGATTACGCGCACATGCCGCCTGGGAAACTGTTCGATTGGGTAGGGATTGAAAATTTCAAAACCATGTTCTTTATATCGGGCGGCGCTTCGGATTTTGCGCTCGTATTCTTAAGGGTGCTTTTGTGGACGTTCGTGTGGGCGTTTTTTGCGACGTTTACCAACTATTTCCTAGGGCTCATTATTGCGTTGCTGATTCATAAAAAGGGGATTCGGTTTAAAGCGCTGTGGCGCACGCTGTTCGTGATTGCAATCGCCGTGCCGCAATTCGTTACCCTCCTACTCATGCAAAAGATATTGGACGGAGACGGGATACTCAACGCGCTATTGGGGACAAAGATTTTATGGCTGACCGATCAACGCAATATGTCTTTATTACCAAGGATAATGATTATTTTGGTAAATATATGGATAGGCGTACCGTATACGCTATTGATGTGTTCGGGAATACTGATGAATATCCCTGCCGATTATTACGAGGCGGCAAAGATAGACGGCGCGGGTACGGCGAGGATATTTTTCCATATCACGTTGCCGTATATGTTGCATATCACAACGCCGTATTTGATCACACAATTCGTGGGGAATATCAACAATTTCAACGTGATATGGCTATTGACGGGCGGCGGACCTGTGGACAACGTGCATTACGGCGGCGGAACGCAAGCACAATCCACCGATTTGCTTGTTACTTGGTTGTACCGTTTAACCACTGATCAAAATCCCAAATATAACGTAGCTTCGGTAATCGGTATCGTGATTTTTGTAATCAGCGCGGTGCTGTCCTTAATCACGTATAACCGAACGTCCGCGGCAAAAAACGAGGGGGCTTTTCAATGATAATGAAGAAAAATAGCGCAAAATTCAGGGATACGGCGTCCAACTTCTTGACGTATGTGATTTTGATTGCACTTGGTATACTATGGGTGCTGCCCATTACCTATTTGGTATATACGGCGTTTCGAGTAACGCCCTCGACGGGGATTATCAACCAGCTGTTTCCGCAAAATTTACAGCTGGGGTTTGGAAACTTCAGGCGGTTATTCCAAGATACGCTATTTTTGCGGTGGTTGGGAAATACCATGCTTGTGGCAAGCAGTTCCTGCGCCTTGACGACGGTGTTTATTTTGATGGTGAGCTATGCGTTATCCCGTCTGAGGTTCCGCTTGAGAAAACCGATTATGAACGTACTGTTGGTTTTGGGTATGTTTCCTGGGTTTATGAGTATGATTGCCGTGTATTTCATACTCAAAGCCATGAGTTTGACGAACTCTTTGGTGGCGCTTATCATGGTGTATTCAGGGAGTGCGGCGCTCTCGTATTATATCTGTAAGGGATTTTTCGATACCGTGCCAAAAGCCATGGAGGAAGCGGCGATTTTAGACGGCGCAAGTCAGCCGATTATATTCACGAAAATTATTTTGCCGCTTGCAAAGCCGATTATTGTGTATACGGTGCTGACTTCGTTTATTTCGCCGTGGTGCGATTTTATCTTTGTTAATACGATTATCAGCGATCGGGAAAAATACACGGTGGCGCTTGGATTGTATAAAATGATCAATGCGGAAAGGAATAGCTTTAACGATAATTTCACTGTATTTTGTGCAGGTGCGTTTGTGGTGGGCGGTATTATCGTTACGCTGTTTATGAGTATGCAGCGTTATTACGTGGAAGGTATCACCAGCGGCGCAGTAAAGGGATAAGTGAATAAAAAGGCTCTCCTTTGCAAGAGCCTTTTTTATTTAACAGGCAAAGGCGGCGTTTCGTTGGATGCGGTAGAACGCAACGCAAGAAATGCACAAAAAGAAACCGCCGAGGGAACCTCGACGGGTAAACTTGCAAATGCACGATTTAGTATTCAAAAGATCGACGGTAAAGATATCGTTGTTATAGATACGGATCAAGATATTTTTGAAGGAATTGACGACGCAGAGTACGAAAAAGTTGTTCGTTCTTATATGAGGGAACATTTTAGAGGAAAAGAAATTAACGAGATCAACTTCACCCGTCGTGGGGAAAATGAATATACGCATTCTAATTCAACCGCAAAGCTGTATAATGAGGAGCGATTGCTTTATAAAGCAAAAATGCATGCGGCAACGGAATTGGATAATTTGGTAAGAACTGGGCAGTATTTAGGACACGAAAAATCAAAGCACCCTCGTGTTTTTAACGAGGGAGGATATGATCGGTATAAGGTACAATTCATTTTAAATAGCAAGCAATTTGCAGGAGAGCTGTTGGTTGCTATTGAAGGGCAAGGTAAAAAAATATTTTATGATATTGTAAACATAAAAAAAAGAGGCAATCAAGACTTTACGGAAGATATATCCGTACCGTCTATGAAAACCTCTTCTACTCATAGTATACGCGAAAATAATGGGGAAGTCAACACTTTTGATGAAAAAACTTCAAAAAATTCTTCGCGGTACCATATTGACGTTGATTTGATGCGTAAGTATCCAAATTTGGATTTGAATATAGACATTTCTAAGATGGACGGAATTCCTGCGATTCAGCTGACGGATGGAAGCGTATTGCCGTTTACGGAGACACATATTCAATTTATAAAAAAGAATAATATTGACGTTGTGGACATTAAAAACGGCGGTTTTATAAGTAAGGGTATATACGAAGCGACAGGGCGTAGTGATACCTTGCGCTATAAAGAACAAGAGCTTGCGAAGCGCCGAATGGCTGAAAAGCGTAATGCGCAATCTTTTGACAGTGATGGGAACTCTCTTACCAAAGAGCAGCAAGAATACTTCAAAGATAGTAAAGTACGCGATAAAAACGGTAATTTGCTCGTTGTTTATCATGGAACTAACAGTCGAGAGGAAAAGTCCGTGTGGAATAGAGAGAGAATGGAGTGGGATACCAGCTACGCCCAGTTCCATACATTCAAATCTGATTATAGCGATAATGTGGGATTTTTCTTTTCGGAAAACTATGATAATGCAGGTGGCTATGGAAGCACTGTTTATGAAGTGTATCTAAATTTAAGAAGGCCATTGATAATTGATTGTCAAGGGGCGACCTATAATGATATATTTCATGAAGGACGTTCCATGGATACTTATGAGTGGGCGGATTGGGCGAAACGTAAAGGTTACGATGGAGTAATATTTAGAAATATACGCGATGGTGTTGATTATAGTGCGATGGTTGAGCCAATTACGGAGTTTGTGGCTTTTAATTCCAACCAAATTAAAAACACAACGAACAAAACGCCTACAAGAAATGCAGATATCCGTTATTCCCTCAACCTGATTGACAATTACACGGAAAAGCAGTATAATGATTTTGGTTGGGCGAGGGTAAACGACGTCTTGACAGCGCGTGAGAATGCGGATTTTAGAAGCAAATACGCCAAAGTCAAAAGCGGTCAGCTGCGGGCAAACCGCACAAAAAACGGAGAGATTATCATAGCCGTAAACGACGGCAAAGACAGCTCTTTCGGTGTGGATAACGTGCTTGTGTATGCAAAGGGATCGCTTAGTAACTACAAAATTACGAAGGTTGTTAAGATTAATTCCACGAATGAAACATTTTTAACGGAGGCAAGAGAGGTAGTATATGACTGTGAAAAACGAGGAATACAGGTTAAAGCTTCAGGGGTATTCAAACTCCACAATGCAACGGATTATGGATATGCTGAGTTTATGCAAAACCGACAAGGAGGCGTACAAGATAACGCACAGCGTAGCGGAGAGCAAGACGGAAGAAGAGCTGCTGGCAAGACTTCAAGAGCTTCAATAGACGTAGACGCGAGGTTAAGAAACCGTGCGGAAATTCTTCGTCGGTATATGTACAGCATCAATATTGCGCAGGAAACGAAAGCCTTTTGTAATTAAAGCGAAACGAAAAGCCGTCCTATACAGAACGGCTTTTCGTTATTTTCTGTTTTTGATGACGATTCTTTCCAACAGCGCCACAACGGCATACATGGCGGCGGCGAGGATGCAAAGGATAAATACGGCGCTCATAACAAGGTCAAGCTTGAATACCTGACCGCCGTAAACGATTAAATATCCGATGCCTGCCTTAGAGACGATATATTCGCCCATGATCGAGCCGATCCACGCCATGCCGACGTTGATTTTCAGCATGGAAATAAAGTTGGGAAGCGACGAGGGAATGACCAGCTTTGTAAGGATTTGCCATTTGGTTGCGCCCATAGATTTCAATAAGAGTAACTTGTTTTCATCCGTGGACATAAAACCGCTAAGCATATTCAAAATCGCTACAATTAAACCGATCAAGACAGTCATAAACACAATAGCCGTGCTACCCGTGCCGCACCAAATGATGATCAAAGGGCCAAGCGCGATTTTGGGCAATGCGTTCAACACCACTAAGTAGGGCTCGAATATCCTACGGAAAACCTCGCTCCACCAAAGCAGAAGCGCGATGCCGTAGCCCAACCCCACGGCAATGAAAAAGCCGACAAGCGTTTCCCACAGCGTCGTTCCGACGTGGTGAAAAAGGGAGCCGTTTTGATACAGCTCCGCAATCGTTTTTGCAATGCGCGATGGGGAGCTTGTAATAAACGGATTTATCCAGGCGAACTGCGCAGACAGTTCCCATAACGTGAGTAACAAAAGAAGGAAAGCAAACCTTGCCACGTTCACCAAAATACTTTTCTGTTTCACGCCTCGAAGGTATAAGAGATGCTCCGGAGAATACGTATTTTCGTGTTTCATGTGTTCAGCTCCTTCCAAAGAATTTCAAACCAGTAAGAAAAGTCTTTGTTTTCTCTTCGTTTCAAAGGTTCTGCCTCGGGGAACGAAAGGGAATGTTCGGCAATAATGCGTGCAGGGCGTTTGGATAAAACGAAAATCCTGTCCGCTACCGAGATGGCTTCGCTGATATCGTGCGTAATCAGCAACGCCGTCTTTTTTTCTTTACGGATGATTTTATATACGTCGTCGCACACGGACAGCCGCGTTTGATAATCGAGCGCCGAAAAGGGCTCGTCAAGCAACAAGACGTGGGGGTCGACGGAGAGTGTTCTAATCAGTGCGGCTCTTTGCCGCATACCGCCCGAAAGAGACGAGGGGTAGTTTTTTAAAAATTGTTTCAAGCCGTATTTCTCGGCCAAAGCGAGGGCTCTTGTACGGTGTTCCACCGTGTTTGTTTTTTTAATTTCCAAGGGTAGGAAGATATTATTTTCAATCGTACGCCAAGGGAATAATTCGTCCTTTTGTAACATGTACCCAAAAGAGGCGCCGTCGGTAACCACTTCGCCTTTCGTCGGGGTAAGCAGCCCTGCCGCAAGGGATAAGAGGGTGGTTTTTCCGCAACCGGAAGGGCCGATAATGGCAACAAATTCTCCCTCGTTAACGGAAAAGCTTACGTCTTGAAGCGCCACCGTCTCACCCTGCTTGCTGTGATAGTGCATGGAAACGTTGTCAAATCGTAAAACTTCTTTCATTTGCGTAAATTCCTTGATGTGTAATTTTACTTGCCGTACACCTCGTTGTAAACCGCTTTCGCGTAGGTGTTTTCGACGAGTTCGTCGAGGGTGGCGCGGCGGCTGAGCTCGCCTGCGTTTTCAATAATGTCCTGCAAACGGTTAAAGCTGTCTTCGGTCATGGAAAGCTCGTTGCGCCAAGCGTCGATGGCAAGGTAGCGTTCGACAGAGGCCGCAAGCGAGTCTTCGGAAACGCCTTCGAAATAGGAGGTGAGATAGGGGGCGATCGTTGCAGCAGGCGTTTCATTGACGTATTTCACCGCTTTCGTCACGGCACGAAGAAAACCTTTTACAGCGCTTTCGTTTTTCTCAATCCAAGAATTTTTTGCAATAAAGCAGGTATAGGGGACTTCGCCCGACGCTTCGCCAACGGACGCCACAACGTAGCCTTTACCGGCGGCTTCGTACTCGTATGCGGTGGGGTCGAACATTGTGCAATAATCTGCCGTGCCCGCTTCAAAAGCACTTACCATTAAATTGAACGCAACGTCGTAATTCAAGGTCAAATCTTTGCCGTCGGTCAAGCCGTTGTTATTTAATACGTATTCAAAAGTCATAGCAGGTACGCCGCCTTTACGCCCTGCAAGGATTTCTTTTCCCTTTAAGTTTTCCCATTTGAAATCGGGTTCAGGAGTTCTGGAAACGAGGAAAGAACCGTCTCGCTTCGTCAGTTGACCGATAACGGTAGGGACGTCGGACGAGCCGCCTACAAGTACGTATAAAGCCGCTTCGGGACCGCAAAAGCCGATGTCGGAATCTCCCGAAAGCACGGCTGCCATTACGTTATCCGCGCCACCGCCGTTAGTGAGTTCGATTTCGATGTTTTCTTCTTCAAAATAGCCTAAAGATTCCGCAAGGTAAAGGGGAGCGTAAAAAACCGAATGGGTAACTTCATTGATACGAAGTTTGGTTACGCCGTCGCCTGTATCCTTGCAGGCGGATAAGGGCAAGAGTGTAAAGCACACGGTGAAAATCGCGCAGAGCGCTTTTTTAAATTTGTTCATGACATATTCTCCGAATAAAATTTTTTTGGAATAATATATTATATGAATGGGCATTTATAATTGACAATTCCATTTTTTCGTATTATAATTGATAGGCTATACACTTAAAATTGCGAATTATTGCCTTTTGTGCGCGTAGGATGAAACGAAAGGTTGTAGAAATAAACCGAAATGGGGATTGAAAATTATTATGGAAATGCAAAAGACGTACAATCCGAAAGATTTTGAAGACAGAATTTATGCCGACTGGGAACAGTCGGGATATTTCCGCGCGGAAATCGATGCGAATAAAGTTCCGTTTACGATTATGATGCCGCCTCCCAACATTACAGGGCAGCTGCATATGGGACATGCTATGGACGCGACGATGCAGGATACGCTCATTCGTTTTAAGAGAATGCAAGGATATGCTGCGCTTTGGTTGCCCGGCTGTGACCACGCTTCGATTGCAACGGAGGTTAAAATCGTTGAAAAGATGAAAGCGGAGGGGGTTACCAAGGCTGACATCGGCAGAGACGGTTTCCTCGTTCGCGCGTGGGATTGGAAGGAACAGTACGGCAACCGTATTATGTTGCAGCAACGTAAAATGGGTACGTCGTGCGATTGGTCCCGTCAGGCATTCACCATGGATGAAAAGTGTTCTCGCGCAGTACGTGAAGTATTCGTAAACCTCTATAACAAGGGCTTGATTTATCAAGGGGACAGAATTATTAACTGGTGTCCTTGCTGTAAAACGGCGCTTTCTGATGCAGAGGTAGAATACGCGGAAGAGGGCGGACATTTCTGGCATCTTTGCTATCCCACGGTAGACGGTAGTGCAAAGGTGATTGTGGCTACGACTCGTCCCGAAACGATGCTTGGGGATACGGCGGTCGCGGTGCACCCTGACGACGAACGTTATAAGGCGCTCGTGGGTAAAACGTTGAAATTGCCTTTGACGGATAGGGAAATCCCCGTTGTCGCAGACGAATACGTAGATCCCGAATTTGGTACGGGTTGCGTAAAGATTACGCCTGCGCACGATCCTAACGACTTTGAAGTCGGTAAGCGTCATAATTTGCCCATCATTCGCGTTATGAACGACGACGGCTCGATGAACGAGCTTGCAGGCGCTTATAACGGGCTTGATAGATACGTAGCAAGAAAGAAGATTGTTGCGGATTTGGAAGCCAGCGGCAACTTGGTGAAAATTGAGGCGCACAATCATAACGTAGGGCATTGTTATCGTTGTCATGCTACGGTAGAACCCATCGTTTCCAAGCAGTGGTTCGTAAAAATGGAACCGCTTGCAAAGCCCGCAATTCAAGCGGTTATGAAAAATAAAGTAAAATTCGTTCCCGAACGTTTCTCCAAGATTTATTATAACTGGATGGAAAACGTTCGCGATTGGTGTATTTCCCGTCAGCTTTGGTGGGGGCATCGTATTCCCGTATGGTACTGTCAAGATTGCGGCGAAGTGATTTGTATGAAAGAAGATCCCACCGTATGTCCGAAGTGCGGTAGCGCGCATATCCGTCAGGATGAGGACGTACTGGATACGTGGTTCTCGTCCGCGCTTTGGCCGTTCTCTACGCTCGGTTATCCTGAAATGACGGAGGATTATAAGTATTTCTATCCTACCGACGTGCTTGTTACGGGTTACGATATCATTTTCTTCTGGGTTTCCAGAATGATTTTCTCCGGTATAGAACATACGGGGAAAGTGCCCTTCCACGACGTACTTATTCACGGTATCATTCGTGACGAACAGGGCAGAAAGATGAGTAAATCCTTAGGAAACGGTATCGATCCTTTGGAAATCATTGATAAATACGGCGCAGACTCTCTCCGTTTGTCCCTTTTGACGGGGGTTGCGCCCGGTAACGATACTCGTTATTCGGATGCAAAGGTAGAATCCTGCCGTAACTTCATCAACAAGCTGTGGAATGCGGCTCGTTTCGTACTCATGAACACGGAATGGAAGAAGATTCCTAATATTGCAGACGTAAAGCTTGCGCCTGCTGATAAGTGGATTATTTCTAAATTGCAAAACTGTATTCGTGAAACCACGACCAACCTTAATAAATACGAGCTCGGCGTTGCCAGCGATTTGGTAACGGGTTTTGTATGGGATGATTTCTGCGATTGGTATATCGAGCTTTCCAAGCCTGCGCTCTACGGCGAAGACGAGGGGAGAAAGGCGGACGCTTTGGCGGTGCTTTGCTTCGTGCTTGAAAATGCGTTGAAGCTGTTGCATCCCTTCATTCCGTTTGTTACGGAAGAAATTTATGCCAACCTTCCTAACACGAAGGGTAGCATTATGATGGCGGATTTCCCCAGATACAACGCAAAGATGGCGTACAAGAAGGAAGCGAAAGCTTTTGAAGGCGTCATGGAAATTATCAAGGCAGTCCGTGCTATGAAGAAGGATGCGGAATGCCCTCCTTCGAAAAAGGTAGAGCTGAACATCGTAACGGAAAGCAAGCGTTTGATTCAGCTGAATAAGGATTGCATCATGAAACTTTCCGGTGCTAGTGCGTTGAACTTTGTAGACAGCGCGGCTGCAGTGGACGGAAAGACGGTTTCGTCGGTAACGGAAATCGCGCAGATTTATGTACCGCTTGGCGAGCTTGTCGATATCGAAAAAGAAAAAGCGCGTTTAACGGCAGAGATTGAACGTATCGACGGCGAAATTGCACGTGCAGAAGGGAAGTTGAATAATGAAAGCTTTGTTTCCAAAGCGCCTGCGAAGCTAGTAGATGCCGAACGTGAAAAAGTAAAGAAATATCAGGACATGAAGGCGAAGTGCGTTGCACAGCTTGAAAGTCTGTAAAATCCATGGAAAACCTACGCAAATTCTATGTTTGCGTAGTTTTTTCCGTTAAAAAGGGAAAAGTTTATAAAAAAGTGTGTTCAAATGATTGACAAAGCAGAACTAAAATGCTAAAATGTTCATGTTGTCGCTTTGGGCTTACTATGCCCTGTTGACCTAAAAACGCCAAAAAATGAGGCGTTGGGACAAGCGGCAGCCACTAAATTCGATTTCTTTGAAATTGCGATAAGGGCAATTTCGAGGGGATATATTCCAAAATTTTTACAAGGAGGTCAAATACATGCCTACTATCAACCAGCTCATCAAAAAGGGCAGAGAACGTATCACGTACAAGTCTAAGAGTCCTATTCTTGACAACTGTCCTCAGAAGCGCGGCGTATGTTTGTCCGTTACCACGACTTCTCCTAAGAAGCCTAACTCCGCTATGCGTAAGATCGCACGTGTACGTCTTACGAATAAGCAGGAAGGTACGGTTTACATTCCCGGCGAAGGTCACAACCTTCAGGAGCACAGCTCCGTTTTGATCAGAGGCGGACGTGTTAAGGACTTGCCCGGTGTACGTTATCACATCATCCGTGGCGCACTTGACACCGCCGGCGTTGCTAAGCGTAAGCAGTCCCGTTCTAAGTACGGTGCAAAGCGCCCTAAGTAATTAACGGGTAACGCCAAAGAAAAAGAAAACATTTGCTTTCGACAGCGCAGGGAGCGCTAATTCTCCCCAAAAGTCGGTTGCGTTTTAAGACTTAGGAAACCAAAACGCAAAAGACCTACTTGTAATCGGAATATTGCTCGAAAAGCCCCGAATAAAAGTAGGCAGTATGCAACGAGAGTTGCAGAAGATTCGCACTCCGCAAGTTCGGATGCGCGATAGCTGTACTGAAGGGTAAAGCCCTTATCAAAAATTATCAAAGGAGGATTAAAATTATGCCTAGAAGAGGTAATGTCCCTAAAAGAGACGTTCTGCCCGATCCTATGTATAACAGCAAGGTCGTAACGAAGCTGATCAATCAGATCATGCTCGACGGCAAGAAAGGCACGGCGCAGGCAATCGTTTACGAAGCATTCCAGATCATGGGTGATAAACTCAATATGGACCCCATGGAAGTTTTCAAGCAGGCAATGGAAAACGTTATGCCTGTTGTAGAAGTTAAAGCTCGCCGTGTAGGTGGTGCTAACTATCAGGTTCCTATCGAAATCAGACCTGAAAGACGTCAGACTCTTGCTATCCGTTGGATCGTTATCAACACGAGAAAGAGAAGCGAAAGAGAAATGGCGACGAGACTCGCTGCAGAACTTATGGACGCATATAACAATGCGGGCGGTTCTGTAAAGAAGAAAGAAGATACGCATAGAATGGCTGAAGCGAACAAAGCATTCGCTCATTTCAGATTCTAAGAGAGGTAAGGTATGGCTAGAGAATGCGATTTACTTCATACCAGAAACTTTGGTATTATGGCGCACATTGACGCAGGTAAGACCACGACGACCGAACGTATCCTGTTCTATACGGGTAAAACCCACAAGATCGGTGATACGCACGAAGGTACGGCTGTCATGGACTGGATGGCGCAGGAACAGGAACGTGGTATCACGATCACGTCCGCTGCGACGACCTGTGTATGGAAGAGCCATCGTTTCAACATCATCGATACCCCGGGCCACGTTGACTTCACGGTAGAAGTTGAACGTTCCCTGCGTGTACTTGACGGTGCTGTTGCAACGTTCTGTGCAAAGGGTGGTGTAGAACCTCAGTCCGAAACCGTTTGGAGACAGGCTGATAACTACAAAGTTCCCCGTATCGCATACGTTAATAAGATGGACATCAACGGTGCTGACTACTTCCGCGTAGAAAACATGATTCGCGAAAGATTGGGCGCTAACCCTGTTCCCATCGAACTTCCCATCGGTAAGGAAGATTCCTTCAAGGGTATCATCGACCTTATTAAAATGGAAGCGGAAGTTTACTATGATGACTTGGGTAAGGATTTCCGTAAGGAACCTATCCCCGAAGACTTAATGGATCTTGCTAATGAATACAGAGCAAAGCTCGTTGAAGAAGCAGCATCCGCAAGCGATGAACTTATGGAAAAATTCTTTGAAGAAGGGGATCTTTCCGAAGAAGATATCATTGCAGGTCTTCGTACTCGTTGTTTGAGAATGGAAGCAATCCCCATGCTTTGCGGTTCGTCCTATAAGAACAAGGGTGTTCAGTTCCTTCTCGACGCGGTTATCAACTTCCTTCCCAGCCCTCTTGACGTTGAACACGTTAAGGGCGTAAACCCCAACACGGATGAAGAAGAAATTAGAAAGACGTCCGATGACGAACCTTTCGCTGGTCTTGCATTCAAGATTGCAACCGATCCCTTCGTAGGTTCGCTTGCATATTTCCGTGCTTATTCGGGTGTTCTTTCCGCAGGTTCCTACGTGTATAACTCCACGAAGGAAAAGAAGGAAAGAGTTGGCCGTCTCGTTCAAATGCACGCTAACGAAAGAAAGGATATCCCCGAAATTTGCTCGGGCGACATCTGCGCAATCGTTGGTTTGAAGTACACGACGACGGGTGACACGCTTTGCGATGAAAAGCATCCCATCATTCTTGAAAAGATGGTATTCCCCGAACCCGTTATCCAGCTTTCCCTTGAACCCAAGACGAAAGCAGGTCAGGAAAAAATGACCATGGCGCTCATTAAGCTTGCTGAAGAAGACCCTACGTTCAAGACGTACACCGATCAGGAAACGGGTCAAACAATCATCGCAGGTATGGGTGAATTGCACCTTGATATTATTGTAGACCGTCTGCTTCGCGAATTCAAAGTAGAAGCAAACGTAGGCGCTCCTCAGGTTGCATACAGAGAAACCTTCCGCAGAGAAGTGGAAGCAGAAGGTATGTACAAGCGTCAGTCCGGTGGTAAAGGTCAGTACGGTCATTGTAAACTTCGCCTTATCCCTCAAGAACCCGGCGCAGGCTATGCATTTGAAGATGCAACGGTCGGCGGTTCGATTCCCAAGGAATATATCCCTGCAATCGACAAGGGTATTCAGGAAGCAGCGAAGAACGGTTTCCTTGCAGGCTACGAAATGGTAGACTTCAAGGTAGTCGTATACGACGGTTCGTATCACGAAGTCGACTCGTCCGAAATGGCGTTCAAGATCGCAGGTTCCATGGGCTTTAAGAACGGTATGGAAAAAGCACAGCCCGTTCTCCTTGAACCTATCATGAAAGTGCAGATCATCACCCCCGAAGATTACTTCGGCGACCTTATGGGTAACGTCTCCGGTCGTCGCGGTACGATCCTCGGTACGGACGATCGTAACGGCGCAAAGATCATTGACGCAGAAATCCCTCTTTCCGAAATGTTCGGTTATGCAACCGAACTTCGTTCGAGAACGCAGGGCCGTGGCCAGTTCACGATGCAGTTCGATCATTATAACGAAGTTCCTTCCAGCATTTCGAAGGATATCGTTGAAAAGCGCGGTAAAAAAGCGTAAACCTGCAATCCCCGCCTGAAAAAGGCGGGGAGGGCGGAAAAATTATCAAAAACTTTTGAAAAAACACTTTCAAACGGTTGATAATTTGCTGAAATTAAGATATAATATAGTTGTCCAATTCTGGATTGATGGTTATATCCAATAAATCATTTGCAAAAATGATAGGTAGCTGCGTCCGAGTACGGATAGGTTATCATTTTTAAAATAAAAAAAATATTATAGAAAAATCGGAGGATTTTAAAATGGCTAAAGCTAAATTTGACAGAAGCAAACCCCACGTTAACATTGGTACGATTGGCCACGTTGACCACGGTAAGACGACTTTGACCGCAGCTATCACAATGGTTATGGCAGCTCGCGGCGGCGCAGAAAAGATGAGATACGACCAGATCGATAAGGCTCCCGAAGAAAGAGCACGTGGTATCACAATCAACACCGCACACGTAGAATATCAGACGGATTCCCGTCACTATGCACACGTAGACTGCCCGGGCCACGCTGACTATGTTAAAAACATGATCACCGGTGCTGCTCAGATGGACGGCGCAATCCTTGTTTGCGCAGCTACTGACGGTCCCATGCCCCAGACTCGTGAACACATCCTTCTTGCTCGTCAGGTAGGCGTTCCTTACATCGTAGTATTCATGAACAAGACCGACCTCGTTGACGACGAAGAACTTCTTGACCTCGTAGAAATGGATATCAGAGACCTTCTTTCCTCCTACGACTTCCCTGGCGATGACATCCCCGTTATTCGTGGTTCCGCATTGAAGGCTCTTGAATGCGCTTCTTCCGATAAGCCTGCTGACGAAATCATGGCTGATCCCGCAGTTGCTCCCGTACTTGAACTTATGGCAGCAGTTGACAGCTATATTCCTACGCCTGCTCGTGAAGATTCCAAGCCTTTCCTTCTCCCTGTAGAAGACGTATTCACGATTTCCGGTCGTGGTACTGTTGCTACCGGCCGTATCGAACGTGGTGTTGCTCACGTTGGTGAACCCGCAGAAATCGTTGGTCTTATCGAAAAGCCCATGACGACGACGATTACCGGTCTTGAAATGTTCCACAAGCTCCTTGACGAAGCTCAGGCTGGTGACAACGTTGGTGCGCTTCTTCGTGGTATCAACAGAACGGATATCCAGAAGGGTCAAGTTATCGCTAAGCCCGGTTCCGTTGCTACTGGTACGGAATTCCAGGCTCAGGTATACGTTCTTAAGAAGGAAGAAGGTGGCCGTCATACCGCATTCTTCAACAACTATCGTCCTCAGTTCTTCGTACGTACGACGGACGTAACGGGTAAGATTTTGCTTCCCGAAGGCGTAGAAATGGTTATGCCTGGCGACAACATCGAAATGAAAGTTGAACTTATTAAGCCCGTAGCACTCGAAGAAGGTCTTCGTTTCGCTATCCGTGAAGGCGGCAGAACGGTAGGTTCCGGTGTTATCACGAAGCTTCTTAAATAATTAAGAGCAAATCATAAAAATAGACAGCTTATCCTTTTGGATAAGCTGTTTTTTCTTGACAATTTACCTATCTAATGATAAAATATAAGCATAGTAATTCAGCAAAAAATGAGGGAAAATCGTGAAAAATACCGATACTCGAAAAAGGATATGGAACATAGCGGAAATCGCCTTAATCGTCGCATTATGCGGCGTTACGCTTATGTTTGATATTAAGCAGATTACGCAAGGTATCGTATTTACGCAGCATGAATTGAGAAATCGGTATTTACTTAAGATTATCCAACAATGTGCAGGGGGAATGGCGGCGATTCTTTTGATGAAACGCTTAGATATTCGGCTCTTTGAAAAACCGCAGAATTTGTTGTATTTGATTCCTTGTTTCATTATTGCAATAGATAATTTTCAATTCTCGTCGTATTTTAGTGGAAATATGAAGCTGGTACACGGAGAACCTTGGGATTTCATATTATTCGGCGCGTACTGTCTTTCGGTTGGGGTGTTTGAAGAATGCATTTTCAGAGGCGTAATCTTCAGCGTATTAGCAGGGGCATTTGAAAAGAATAAAAAGGGTCTTTGGCAAACATATATTGTTTCTTCTTTTATCTTCGGCGTCGCGCATATTTTTAATGGGTTCTCGTTAGGGACGCTTTTACAAGTTGCCTATACAACGCTTACAGGCGGTCTGTTTGCGTTTGCATTTATGAAGACAAAAAATATCTTCTGCGCTGCCGGTGTGCATGCCGTTTATAACTTTGGCGGTTTACTCTTTGAAACAGCCGAACGCTTTGGCTTAGGGAACGGTGTTGTCTTTGATCTTGGCACAGTGATTACAATGCTTGTCGTTTGCGTTACCGTTGGCTCGTTTGTGTTGTATTCCGTATCTAAATATACGGAGGAGGAGCAACGAGAGCTTTACGGAAAACTTGGTGTTTCGATGAAAGAAAAAGAGAAAAAAGAATAAAATTATGCCACGCATAGGTGTTATGCGTGGCATAAATGCTTAAAAAATAGGGGATTGTGGGTATTATGCGAGATATAATACCTACGTGTGACATAATAGAAACTCCGTCTTGAGAAACAAGGCGGAGTTTTTTAGTATGTTTATTTTATGTTGTTCCACATACGGTTAGCGCGTTCGTTTTCGTCTTTTTGGAAGTAGTCCATAACCACCAAACGAGCAGTGGTTTCACGATCCGGATATTGCGCAAAGAGTTGTCTGTGGAGTTGATCTTCCGTAGTGGTAAGGATATGTCCATCACCAAAGAAGTAGGATAAATCATACGTTTTAGTGCCTTTCTCGTCGCTATACGTATAATCGATGTAGCTGTAAATTTCTTCGCCCGCAAGGCAACTTGTGTAGCCGATGTAATACATATTGCGAATGGCATTATCGTAGCGAGAGAGGAAATTGATAAATGCCATCGAAGCTTCGACGTTCGCACCTTCCATCATAACCCAACCGTCAAACCAAAGGTTGGACGCCGATTTAGGAATGCTGTATTCAAGTTCCAGTCCGTGTTTTTCTGCCTGGTCCAAAATGAATACGGCGTCGCCACTCCACTGATAGGAGGCGTCTAATCTACCCATAGCAACGTCCGTTTTCCCTTCGTCTGTTTCCAAACCGTACAGATTTTGACGGGCTTTTTCCAGGAGCTTTTTCACCTCCGACATAACTTTGGGATCGGTATTGTTCATGTATTCGTGAACAACTTTGCTAAATACCGCAGGGGAGTCTTTTTGCAAACGTAAAAGTTCTTCCTCATAATACATACCAAGCCCCATGAAATAGGAGTCTCTGGTATTATCTTTTGCTGTAATTTTACGTTCGCATTCTTCGCTAGTCAGGCAGTACCAGCTGCTCATGATTTCGCGAGCGTCTTCGGGTGTATTTCCGATTTTTTTAGGGTTATACACAAATCCGGTCGTTCCCCACATATAGCCTGCAATATAGCCGTCCAAGCCAGCTTTTTGGAAGACGTCCTTTGTATAGGAGGAAACGTTTTTCGCATAGTAATTATGCTTCAATACTTCGTTGTTTGCATCATACTGATAGAAAGTTTCGGGGAAGGGCAACAGCTTTCCTTCGTCCTTTAATTTCATTGCCATGTATTCGGACGGGCAAAGTAAATCGTAGTGATCGTCGCCCATTTTTATTTTATTATACATGGTTTCGTTGTCTTGCAAGGCAACGTATTCCACGTGGATGTCTTTCCCGTAAACCTGCTTGTACCAAACTTCAAATTCTTCGTAGAGCGCATTGCTATCGAGTATATTTTTGGGCTGATTATTCACCCAAAGGGATTTGTCATTCTTGGTAAAATCGTTAAACCATTCGATATAATCGCCGTCACCATCGGGGGAAGGATCTAAGAACGAGCCGCCCATGTCGATGTATTCATCCCAGCTTGCTACGTATAATACGTTATCTTCGTTTCCTCCGCTAATGTCAGAGTCGCAAGCAGAGCCGCTTAAAGAGCCAAGGAGTAAGCATATAGAAAGCATTAAAGAACATTTCCGTTTCATTTCTTTTTACTCCTTATATTTTTGTAGCTCATTACATTGACGACGAGGACTGCAACGACGATAATCAAGAAAATGATTGCCGTAAACGCCCAGTAAGCAGCTTTAATTTCAGGGCCGACTACGTTATTTTTATCCAGACCGTAAATGTGCGTACTGATTGTTTTAAAGGAATCGGGTTTTGTGTAAGCTGCAATCACGTAATCGTCCAAAGAAAGGGTGATAGACAGCATAAATCCAGCAATAATGCCGGGTAAGATTTGCGGGATAATAACGGTAAATAAAGCTTTTGCAGGGGAGGCGCCAAGATCGAGCGCTGCCTCGTACAGATTATTATCCATTTGACGAAGCTTAGGGATTACCGATAACACAACAAAGGGGGTACATAAGACCATTTGACCCAAAATCAAAGGGATATAGGTGGATTTATCTATTTTAAGAATGGAGATAAACAGCGCAAAGGAAATTGCCGTTACCACCTCCGCATTGATGACGGGAATACGGTTTGCCGCAGAAAGTAAGCCACTTGCGTATTTTTTTGAGTAGAAAATGCCGATAGAGCCGATGGTTCCAAGTACGGTGGAGAGGAATGCAACAACCAAAGCCAAAGCAATCGTTTGCAAAACGACTTGCAAGGGTTCGTTTTCCAGATTAAAGAAGTACTTGTAGTGCTCCCAGCTGAAGCCTGTCCAGCCTTCTTGGATCATATTGCTTGCGTTGAAGCTGTTCATAGCAAGGAAGATGATGGGGAAATAAATAAACAGAAGGACTAATACAACAAAAGCCCATTTTAAGATACTTTTTATTTTTACCATAATGAAGTACCTCTCGTTTCGGATTGTTCGTCGGGGCTAAATCCGCCCGTAAGCCACGTGACTAAGAACATGAAAAGGAGCAGAACGAGCGCGATGAACGAGCCGTCATGCCAAAGATCGCCGGCAAAGTAATCATCGATGAGTTTACCGATGATTTTCACGTTTCTAAAAGTAAGGTAATTCGAGACGACGTAGTTGGTCATGGAAGGCAAAAATACCATGGAAACGCCACTCATAATCCCTGCTTTGGAAAGCGGTAACGTCACTTGAACGAACGCTTTGGCGGGCGTAGCGCCCAAATCCTTCGCCGCTTCTAAGTAACTGTTGTCGATTTTAATGATTGTGGTATAGATAGGCAAAATCATAAAGGGGAGGAAATCGTATACCATACCGATGATGGTGTTGACGATATTCCAAGCGTTAGATTTGTTGTATGTTCCCATCCAAACAAACAATTCCTTTAATGCATTGATACGCAAAACGAAGTTTACCCACATCGGGACGATAAATAAAAGCAATAATGCAGATTTACTCTTCAATTTACATTTTGCGATGATATAAGCGATGGGGTAGGCAATCAAGAGACAGATGATCGTACTCATGATCGAGATGAAGAAGCTCTGCATGATTGTCTTAAAGTTATACGAAGAGAAGAACCCAAGGATACCTTCACCGTTTTCATTGAAGAAAACTTCAATATATTCGGTGGAGAATTGCCCTTCATCATTTGTAAAAGCGTAATAAATGATAATGAGAAGCGGAATCACCACGAAAACGGCCAGGAATAATCCATAGGGGATTGCCAGCAGCTTTCGGGAGAAATGCGGCTTGTTTTTTACGGTTGTCATTTCTTCATTCCCTCCGCATCTTTCAAGGTGAGACGAATCTTATCCTTCGGGATAATCAAGCTGACAAGGTCGTTTTCATTCCACAGGTCTTCGCAGGCAAGTACGTAATCTTCTTCGTTTTCCGTACGAACGATATAGCGGTAATACTCACTCTTGTAAATAAGGGAGATAATATGCCCCTGCGCGCCGCCTTCATCGAGGTTATCGCTCATCGTGATGTCGTGCAAGCCGACTTCTACGTTGACCTCGGTATCCGTTAAATCCAGCTTTTCGCCTTTCGCAGTGATTAGGTAACCTTCTTCATCGAGATGGCTACCGGGATAGAGTTGTGTAACGTCGCAATCAAATTCTCCGTCGCCAAATTCCACGGTGTTACGCTTTGTGATAATGCCGTTGAATTTATTCACACGGAATTTCTTTTTCATGACGTGGATACCGTCTGGTTGAACGGAAAGCCCGACCGTAGCGCCTACTTCGGGCGCAACCGTGCTTTGAATTTCAATTTCATATCTACCGCATTGTACAAGGATTTGATAGTGAATACCCTTGAAAATAACGGAGGTAACCTTTCCTTTAAGCTGACCGTTTTCAGGAGAGGTGATGATAACGTCTTCGGGACGAACGACAACGTCTACGGGTTCGTCCTTTTCAAAACCGCTGTCCAAGCAGGTGAAAGGTTTACCACAGAAGCGAACAAGTCCGTCTTTGGGCATAACTCCCGTGAAAATATTGCTTTCGCCGATAAAGTCTGCAACGAAGGTGTTTTTCGGTTCATTATAGATCATTTCGGGGGTGCCGATTTGCTGGATAGAGCCGTCTGCCATGACGACGATCGTATCGGACATGGTCAGCGCTTCTTCCTGATCGTGTGTTACGTAGATAAACGTAATGCCAAGGCGTTTATGCATCGCTTTCAATTCCAGCTGCATTTCCTTACGCATCTTTAAATCGAGCGCACCGAGGGGCTCGTCCAAAAGGAGAATTTCCGGCTCGTTGACGATAGCTCTTGCAATGGCAATACGCTGTTGCTGACCGCCCGAAAGAGTGGAAATGCTACGTTTTTCGAAACCGCTAAGGTCAACGATTTCTAACGCTTTACGTACCTTTTCGTCGATGACTGCTCTCGGCAGTTTTGCAAGCTTTATTTTCGTATTGCCTTTTTTATCCACGTATGTGGTTTCAATGCGCTTTAGCTTCAACCCGAACGCAACGTTTTCATAGACGTTGAGGTGGGGGAAGAGGGCGTATTTCTGGAATACCGTATTGACGGGACGCTTGTTTGGAGGCAAAGTGCTAATATCTTCGCCGTGTAAAAGGATTTTACCGCTTGTGGGCAGTTCAAAGCCTGCGATCATGCGCAAAGTGGTGGTCTTGCCGCAACCCGACGGGCCGAGGAAGGTAACGAATTCACCTTTACGAATGTAAAGATTAATATTCTCAACGACGGATACGCCGTCAAATTCCTTGCAGACGTCTACAAGCTCGATGATATGATTTTTCTTTTCAGTGTTTTTATGTTCCATAACGGTATCTCCCGAAAGACTTTTCTAAATGTATATAATATATAATAATGTAGAATTAAAAGTTAGGCGGCGTGGATATCCAAAGGAATTTCGCTTTGCCTTTTCCCTTATTAAGAATGGAGTGCGGTTTATTCGCCGTATAGTAGAAGGCCTCTCCTTTTTTACATAAGTGATGCTTATTACCTAGGATTATGGCAATTTTTCCTTCTAAAACGTATCCAAACTCCTCGCCTTCGTGGGGGATGTCTCCTGCGGTCTCCGTGCCTTCGCTCAATTCAACCAAAATCGGCTCCATCATATTCTTTTGCGCGTTGGGGATTAACCAATTCAGTAAAATTCCGTCTGAATCTTTTTCAATAAATTCATTTTTAGAAAAAACAATTTTTTCTTCCGCTTCTTCGCGGAAAAATTCAGAAAGATTGCTGCCAAGCGCGGACAGAATATCCGTAAGCGTTGCGATGGAAGGGCTGTTCAGATTATTTTCCAACTGCGATATGTAGCCTTTTGTCAGCTCACAGCGATCCGCCAGCTCTTCCTGCGTTAATCCTTTTTGATTTCGCATTTCTTTGATTTTTTTACCTAAGTTCACGTCAACCTCCGAAAAATGCCGTTTTTAGCATAAAAGTTTAGTAATTGTAAACTTTTTGCTTTGTTTTAGCAAGATTTTATTCGGTTTGTTAATAATAAACCAAAAGTTTAGTTAAAATAAACTTTTATGTCATTTATTATAGAAAAAAATGGAGTAGATGTCAACTGTTTATAAGGTATTTTTTTATATTTATATAAAAAATAAAAAACTCCCGACGTGCGATTTTACTTGACGTATCGGAAGAGTATAAAAGAGGGGGATTTGATAAAAATATTCAAACACGAAAAAAGGGGTATACCGTACGGCATACCCTCATATTTATAATATGATAGTTTAATTAGTTCAAAGAAGCGAGTTTCTTAGCAAGCTTAGCTTTTCTGTTGTTTGCGTTGTTCTTATGGATAACGCCCTTCGTAACAGCTGCGTCGATAGCGGAAACGGTTTCGGGGAAAAGCTTCGTTGCATCTTCCTTGTTACCTGCTTCTACTGCTGCGAGGAATTTCTTAACCTGCGTCTTAAGAGCAGACTTAATTGCTTTGTTTCTCATGGCCTTCTTATCGATAACCAAAACTCTTTTCTTTGCGGATTTAATATTAGGCATAATGATCTCCTTATTTGTTCCATTTTCTTAATCAATTCATTTGCGTAGACTATTTTAACATAATTTTTTTGGAATGTAAACTGTTTTTCACTGGTAAAATGCGAAAAAGGATAAAAAAATCGAAAAAAATATGCAAAAGGAGTTAGAATGGGTATTCCAAAAGGCGGTATAGCATTTTTTGATAGCGGAGTAGGCGGTTTGACCGTTCTTTCTACGTGTGAAAAGTATCTACCTAATGATGTATTTTATTATTACGGAGACAATCATCACGCGCCGTATGGAAATCTGCCGCCACAAAAGATTGAACGCTATGTACAGCGCGCCTTTCGGCGATTTCAACGTCTGCGCGTGCAAGCGGCGGTGATCGCCTGCAATACCGCTACGGCGGTGTGTATTGAAAAGCTTCGTAAAAAGTATACCTTTCCCATTATCGGGGCAGAACCTGCCATATTGAGCGCCGCGGCGCGTGGGGGAGAGATATGGGTGTTGACAACGAAAGCCACCGCGGATAGCGCGCGCTTGCTGTCGCTTTATGAAAAGGCACAAAGGGATTTTCCGAAAGCGAAAATCCACGTATTACCGTGTGAATACTTGGCAGGAGAGATTGAAACACATCTTACCGAAAAAAATTACGACTACACAAAGCGGCTGCCAAGTGGACGTCCCACGGCTCTCGTGCTCGGGTGCACGCATTACATATATATAAAGGGACAGCTTGAAGGGTATTATCATTGTAAGGCTTACGATGGAAACGAGGGTATTGCAAATCAGCTACGTAACGTCTTAAAAAAGAAGAAAAATGGCGAGAAAATCGTCGAAAAAAGGGGGGTGAAAATAAAAAATTGGGATAACCAACCACTTTCGACAATTTTTTCGAAAATTTTGGGATTTTTAACCACAAAAATCCTAAAAAATGAAAAGAAATCAAAAACAAACCAAAAAGCAAACAAACGTTCGCGAATAAATCCAAAAAAGTTAAGAAATACGGCGCATAGGCAGGGAAGGGGCAGCGTTTATTTTTTGGGTAAAAACGCCCAAAATAACCGAAAAATATATAAACAAATGTTCGTTTTAAAACAAGGTGGTCAAAATCGGGAAAATTGTGGTTAAAAATCCCAAAAAAAATGGAAAAATTATTATTTTTTTATAAAAAAACTCTTGACAATGGTTAAAAGTGGTTGTATAATATAGTCATGTAGCCTATTAGACTCAGGTAAAGGCAAAAAAGAGCAAGGAGGAAAACGTAATGTTCGTAGGAATGTTTGAACATCAGTTAGACGATAAAAACCGCTTGCGTATACCCTCCAAGTTCAAGAAAGAGCTTACCGGGGTAAACGGCGATCAAACGTATTGTTTCTTCAGAGGCAAAAACAACTGTATTTGCGTTATGACGGAAGAATCATTAAAGGACACGTTAGAATCGTTGATGGAAGAGGGGTTCTCGGAAAGCAATAGAATCACGAGGGCGATCTTTGGTAGTGTCTGTCCTGCGGAAGAGGACGCGCAAGGCCGTGTTGTGATTCCCCACAGTCTTAGGGCGATGGCAGGGATCAAGAAGGACGTTATCACGTTGGGTGTAGGCAACCGCTTGGAGATTTGGGCGGCTGAGCAATACGAAGCTTACATGGCAGACATCGATTATGATGAAGAGCTTGGGAAATTGAGGTTTTAACGATGTTGGAATTTTCGCACAAACCCGTTATGTTGGAAGAATGCATGGAAGGCCTCGCATTAAAAGACGGCGGCATTTGGTACGATGCAACGGTAGGCGGAGGCGGACATTCCTATGAGATTTTGAAGCGAACGGCAACGAGGGGTAGGTTAATTGCAACCGACCTTGACGATGAAGCAATCGCCGCAGCAAGCGGAAGGTTGAAGGAATTCGACGGAAGGTTCGAAATCTATAAATCAAACTATAAGGATTTCTCCCTAGTGTTCGATCGGGCAGGAATCGACAAGATAGATGGCGCTTTGCTTGATTTTGGGGTATCCTCGCACCAGCTGGACGACAGCGACAGGGGCTTCACCTACCGTGACGCCAACGCGCCTTTGGATATGCGAATGAACACTTCGGCATATCTTACCGCGGAAATCGTACTCAATACGTATTCGGAAGCGGATTTAACCAGAATATTGAAAACTTACGGCGAGGAAACTTTTGCAAAGCAAATCGCCAGAAATATTGTCAAGTACAGAGAAAAGAAACCTTTAAAAACGTCGGGAGAGTTTTCCGAAATCATTCGAAACAGTATTCCTGCGAAGTTCCGTTTCGGCGCACCGTGTGAAAGAAAGAGCTTTCAAGCGATTCGCATCGAGGTCAACGGTGAGCTGGACGGTTTGTATGAATTGGTGCTTTCGTTGACAAGACGTTTAAAAAAGGGCGGCAGAATTGCAATTCTCACTTTCCATTCCTTGGAAGACAGAATTGTAAAAGAAGCGTTCAGACAACTGGAAAAGCCTTGTACTTGTCCCGGGAACTTTCCCGTTTGCGTATGCGGAAAGCAACCGGAGGTGAAAATAATCACTCGTAAGCCGATTACGGCAAGCGAGGAAGAGCTCGAAAACAATTCGAGAAGTAAATGCGCAAAACTTAGGATTGCAGAGAAGATTTAGTAGATAAATAAGGGAAAACAGGGGAAACACAAAAATACGGAGGAGTAAACCATGGAATCGGTACGTGAGAGAACGTTTACGAACGTCGATATAAATGCTGAAGCACAACAGCACAATGCAATGATCAAAGAACGCTATCGCAGATTACAAAACGCGGTGGCTGATCAGCTTGCAGAAAATACCCGTACGAATGATGAACGTGTAAGCGAAGCTTATACGGAAGTTTCCGCGCAAAAATCCCTGTATATTTCCCCCAGCGAAGCGCACGCAGGCGCTTTGGAGCAGGCTCCTCAAGTGACGGAATACGTTTCTCCCAGCGCAGCAAACGCATTATTTACGACGGAAAAGTTCAACGTGGTGCCCACGCCCGTGGCAGAGGTAAAGCCTGCACAGGTAACGGCAGTTGCAACGGAAGCGCATTATTCCTTGACGCCTTTGGCAAAGGTTGTTATGGCGGTATTTACGTTTGTCGTTATCGCTATGTTGACGATGATTTGCGTGAACACGCAACTCATTCGCCAAAAGAGCCTTCGCATCAAGAACTTGGAAGAAAAGAAAGAACAGCTTTTAGAACAGAACGAAGAAATTCAGCGCCGTCTTGAAGATATGACGTCTGATGAAGCGATTCGTTCGTATGCGGAATCCCAAGGTATGATTTGGGTAGGCAATTAAACAGAGGTGGTTATTATCAAACGACCAAATACAGAATTTTCTATATCGATTTTACGAAAGAGGTTATTCGCCACAGCCGTGGCAATAACCTTTCTTTTTTGCATTATTTGCGGCAGATTTTTTTACGTGCAAGTATTATGGAGCGAGGAATTAAACTACCGTGCGCTTGATCAATGGACAAGAGAAATTCCTATCGTGGCGGAACGCGGAAAAATCACGGATAGAAACGGCGTTGTTTTGGCGGATAATTCCACGGCATATACAGTGTTTGCGCGCTCTAACGCCGTCAAGGACAAAGAAAAGACGGCTATGCTTTTATCCGGGATTTTAGACGTAGATAAGGCAACGCTTTTTGACAAGCTTACCAAGAAAAAAGCCTCTGAAATCACGTTGGCAAAGAAGGTGAGTAAAACAGAAGTTTCCGCTTTGTCGGAATCCCTTCTCGACGGTATATATTATTCCCGTGATAACGTGCGTTATTATCCCAAAGGCGACGCACTTTGTCAGGTGCTGGGTTTCACGTCGACGGATAACGTTGGGACGACGGGGATTGAAAAATACTATGACGAATATTTGCAAGGCACACGGGGAGAACTGCTCTACGAAACGGACCTTGTCGGTATTGAGATTGCAAACAGTGTAGCCGCTTATCTGCCTGCAGAGGATGGTTATAACGTAGAGCTGACCGTTGATTACGGTATTCAGGAAATTGTAGAAAGTGCGTTGGAGAAGGTCGTGGACGCCTATTCGCCCACCTCGGCGGAATGTATCGTTTTGGACGTGAATACGTTCGAGGTATTGGCGCTTGCGAATGCGCCGTCGTATAATTTGAATGAAGTACCGAGAAATGACGCTGAAGCACTGAATGCTCTTTCGAGAAACCGTGTGGTTTGCGATATTTACGAACCGGGTTCTACCTTTAAAATTATCACTTCCGCGGTAAATATCGAGGAACATTTACAAGGGAATCCCAAAGCGTTTTCGACAAAGTACGTCTTTCCCAGCTCTCGTACCCGTTCCGTAGACGGAACAACGGTGAAATGTTGGAGCAATCATGCCAACGGCAAGCATTGTAATCAAACGCTGGCAGAAGCCTTGAATACAAGTTGTAACCCTTGTTTTACCGATATAGCTTTGTCGATCGGCAAGGAGACCTTTTACGATTACCTTTCCGCGTTTGGATTTGGGCGAAAAACGGGGCTTGATTTCAGCGGCGAGGCATACGGATTATTGATGCCAGAAGGGGCGGTGCGTGGGTGTGATCTTGCCCGTATCGGGTTTGGGCAAACGGTGGCGGTTTCGGGGTTGCAGTTGGCTTGCGCCGCTGCGTCTGCGATTAACGGCGGTTATTATTATACGCCGCGTTTGGTCAATCGAATTTACGCCAACGACGGATACGTGTTAAAGAAGGCGGAAACAACGTTGCAACGCAGGACGGTCAGCGAAGAAGCGTCGAAAATTCTTGCTAAAATGCTGGAAGGGGTTGTCACCGAAGGAAGCGGTAAGAAAGCGTATATCGAAGGGTACGGTATAGGCGGCAAAACGGGTACTTCGCAAAAGTTCGTTGACGGCCATATAGCGGCAGGCAAGTACGTTTCTTCTTTCGTGGGATTTTTCCCTGCCAACCAACCTAAATATTTGGCGTTGGTCATCGTTGACGAGCCGCAGGGTGCGTATTACGGAAGCGTTGTTGCCGCGCCGTGCGCAAAAGAAATTTTTGAAGGGATTATTTCTTTGAAAAATATTTCTCCAAATTTGTAAACCACATTTATAAACCGCGAATAAAACTACGGATTTTTATCCGTAGTTTTTTCTTTATATCAAACATACGCAGGCAGTCTTTTGAATACATATAAGTAATAAAAGGAGACGATTATGCGTTTATCAAAGCTCGTTACAATGGCAAAAATAGAGGAAAATCCATGGAATACGGAATGGGAAAGGGAGATTTCCGCGTTGTCCATAGACAGTCGGGAAAAGGCAAAAAACAGTTTATTTTTCTGTTTGAAAGGGGAACAATTTGATGGACACGACTATGCGCTAAACGCGGTGAAAAACGGCGCAGTGGCAATCGTGGCAGAGCGCGCAATTCCGGTAAAGGTTCCCGTGATTAAGGTTGCGGATACAAGGCGCGCGCTGGGTGAAATGTCGGCTGTATTTTACGGCGAGCCTGCAAAACGCATGCAAATTATCGGTGTGACGGGCACGAATGGAAAGACGACAACCTCGTACATGCTTGCCTCTATTTTGGAAAAAGCAGAAAAAAAGGTGGGGGTAATCGGTACGTTGGGGATTCGTTACGGGGGAAAGGAATTTCCTTCCGAATTAACGACGCCCGATCCGATTGCTCTGCAACGCAGTTTAGCGGAAATGGCGTTAAATCAAGTAGAATATGTGATTATGGAAGTATCCGCCCATGCGCTACATTATCAAAAAGCCGCAGGGATAGACTTTGCCGCTTGCATCTTTACAAATCTATCGCAGGACCATTTAGACTTTTTTAAAACGATGTCGGCTTATAAAGAGGCGAAGCGCAAGCTGTTCGATACAAACGTAAGCCAGATAGCCATTCTCAATGGGGACGATAAAGTGGGGCGAGAATTCGGCCAGACGCGTGAAAACGGCGGGAAGACGGTGTATTACGGCATGAACACTCCCACGGACGCTTTCGCAATTATTACAGATGAAACGCTGAAAGGTAGCGAATGTATGCTGAATATTAACGATAAGCTTTGCCGTATTAGTGTGGCGATGACAGGTAAACATAACGTTTACAACGCGTTAGCGGCGGCAACTTGCGCAACGGAGTTGGGAATATCCGCTTTTGCAATTTCTGAAGGGATTGGCGCGCTGAAGCGCGTAGAGGGCAGGTTGGAACGGGTTTGCGAATGTAGAGGTGCGCACGTGTACGTAGATTTTGCGCATACGCCCGACGGTTTGGAAAAATCCTTGGAAGCGCTGAAAAGCTATTGTAAAGGTAGGCTGATTTGTCTTTTCGGTTGCGGTGGCAACCGTGATAAAACAAAGCGACCGATCATGGGGGAAATGGTAGCAAAAAGGGCAGACTTTGCCGTGTTGACCTCGGATAATCCCCGCTATGAAGATCCTTTGGATATCATTTGCGGAATCGAAAAAGGGTATCGGCGCTTTTCTTCGCGTTACGTTGTAGTGCCCGATCGAAAAAAAGCGATAGAGTACGCTTTGGAGACGTTGAAAAAGGACGACGTCTTATTGATTGCAGGAAAAGGCGGAGAAACGTATCAAGAGATCATGGGTATAAAATATCCTTTTAACGACCACGATATGGTTATGGAACTGTTAGGGAAGAACGGGGAAAATAGGTTGTAACGGAGCGCAATATTCGTATGGTAAAAAACTATTTATTATCGGCGCTGATTGCCTTTGCGCTATCGTGGGGATTTTGTTGGTTTTTGATTCCCATCTTGCGAAAGCTCAAAGCCGGGCAAAATATTCTTTCCTACGTTAAGGAACATAAAGGAAAAAGCGGTACGCCAACCATGGGCGGTATCGCTTTTATTGCCGCTACAACGATTGTTTCGACAGTTTTTATCGGTCAAAGTAAGGACGAAAACATTAGAACGACGCTCCTTTGTATCGTAATCGGCTTAGCTTATATGGCGGTGGGTATTTTAGACGATTATTTAAAAATGCGGCGAAAGGAAAATTTAGGGCTCAAAGCTTGGCAAAAATTTGCCTTTCAAACGATTATTGCTATATTTTGCGGTATTTATTGCCTGCGAATCGGACTCACCGAGCTACAAATTCCATTTTTTAAAAAGAGCGTAGATATCCGTTGGGGAATATTACCGCTTTCCGTATTCGTCTTTCTCGCAACGGTAAATGCGGTCAATTTGACCGATGGTTTAGATGGGCTTGCGGCAGGGACGGCTACGCCGTATTTTATGACGTTGGGGTGCTTGGTCGTATTGCAAAATGGAGACGTAGGCATGGCGTTTATTTCCTTTTCTTTGGTGGGGGCGTTGTTGGCGTATTTGTTATTCAACGCGCCGCCAGCTAAGGTTTTTATGGGGGATACGGGTTCGCTTTCTCTTGGCGGTTTTGCTTCGGCAATCGCTGTGTTTTCGGGAAATACGTTATACGTTGCTATCGTGGGTTTTTGTTTTGTTATTTCTGTCATATCCGTTATGATTCAGGTAATATATTATAAAGCGACGCATGGGAAACGAGTTTTTCTCATGGCACCCATTCATCATCATTTTCAAGAAAAAGGGCACTCGGAAACAAGGATTTCCTATGCGTACTTTCTCATAACACTGATCTTGGGGGCACTATGTATTTTAACGGCAATATAAGGGGGAAATATGTATATTCAACGACAAGCGTTTTTGGTGCTCGGGTTATCCAAATCGGGGATTGCCTCAGTCGATTTTTTGCTTGCGCGCAGCGCAACCGTATACGTTTACGATGATTTGACAAGCGAGCGAATGGAGCAAGTGTTCGCCGCCTTGGAAAAAAAAGGCGCAAAGCGAATCAAAAAAGAGGATATGGGGAAAGTGTGCGAGCTTTGCGACGCGTTGGTGTTGAGCCCTGGGATTCCCATCGATCATCCGCTTGCGGTCAGTTTTAAACGCGCGAAAAGGGCGGTGATCGGCGAGACGGAACTTGCGGCAAGGTATATGCGATGCCCGATTATTGCCATAACGGGTACAAACGGAAAAACGACGACGGTTTCCATGCTCGCCGAAACATTGCAAAAAGGCGGTTTATCGGCTACCGTGTGCGGAAATATCGGTACGCCGATGGTGGAATATTGCGGTTTACGGGAAGAGGAGATTGCCGTGGCGGAAATATCCAGTTTTCAACTGGAAACCTTGCAATCTCTGCGTCCGCACGTTGCCGTTGTTTTAAACGTAACGGAAGATCATTTAAGTCGCCATTATAATATGGAAAACTACATATTTTTAAAGAAAAAATTGCTCAAAAACAGTACGGAGGCGGAATACGTCATTCTCAATTACGACGATCCGATTGTAAGAAGCTTTGCGGAGGATTGCAAGGCGCAGGTGCTTTGGTTTTCTGTAAAGGAACGGGTAAGCGGCGCGTTTTACGAGGACGGCAATCTCTATTGCGGAAAAGAAAAAATTATGTCGGTTTCCGATTTACCCGTTGGCGGTTTGCACAACGTACAAAACGCCTTGGCTGTGATTGTCGCAGCGAAGCTGATGGGTGTAAAAAATGCGGATATTGCGTCTGCGCTTTCTAATTTTAAAGGGATTCGACACCGCATCGAAACGGTGGCTACCGTAGACGGTGTAACGTATATTGACGACTCCAAGGGCACAAACGTAGACGCTACTTTAAAGGCGATCGAGTCGATGAAATCGGAAACGGTGCTTTTGCTTGGCGGAAAAAATAAGGGATACGATTACAGCCGTTTGTTTGCATTTCTTCCCAAGTCAAAGGTGGTGCATGCAATTTTATATGGAGAAAACCGTTTTTCCTTATTGAAAAGCGCACGTGAGCACGATTATCATGCAATCACTGTTTGCGATAGCTTTGCGTTTGCCGTTCAAATTGCAAGGTTGAGGGCAGAAGAGGGGCAAACCGTTTTGTTGAGTCCAGCAAGCGCTAGCTTTGACGAGTTTTCCAATTATGAAGAGAGAGGTGATACATTTGTCGAAATCGTTGGCTCGTTTATCCCTAAGCAAACGGAAGAAAGCAGAGCGCCTGACGAACCTGCAGGGGAACTTATTATCGATGAATACGAAACCGTCGAAAGTCTTGACGAAACGGAGTAATGCAAAGGGCAACGTATGGATTTTGGTGCTTACAACGCTGTTGTCCGCGTTTGGGCTGTTGGCGATTTATTCGGCAAGTAATTACATAGCAAAAACGCAATATAACGACGCGTTCTATTTCGTTAAAAAGCAACTGATAGGCTTTGTGTTAGGCTTTGTAGCGATGTTGGTTTGCGCAAAATTCGATTATGGTCGGTTAAAGGGTAAAAAAGCAAGGTGGATAGCCTTGCTTTTGCCTATGGTGTTGCTTGCGCTGGTGTTCGTACCTGGAGTAGGCAAAACGAGCTACGGTGCAACCCGATGGATAGGAATCGGTAGTATTACGATTCAGCCGTCCGAACTGGCAAAGTACGGTTTTGTGATTTTTTCAGCTGCATACATGTCCGACGATATGGCGCGAATGAGAACGTTTAAAGGGGCGTTACCCGTGCTTTTGGCGGGGGCAGGTATTTGTGTATTAATTATTTTAGAGCCGAATATGTCCGTCACGATGTGCGTGGGGATACTCATGCTTGCCATGCTGTTTTTGGGCGGTATGAAAATGAAGTATTTCATGATGATTTTTATACCGGCATTGATGGCGGTACCACTTATGATCATTGCGGAGCCGTACCGATTATCTAGGCTTAGCGCCTTTTTAGATCCTTGGGAAAATCCAAGGGGAGAGGGCTATCAGCTCATTCAATCGCTTTATGCGTTAGGGAACGGCGGCTGGTTTGGAACGGGGCTTTTCAAATCTCGCCAAAAATACCGTTTTTTACCCTTTGCGGAAAGTGATTTTATCCTTTCCATCATCGGGGAAGAGCTTGGCTTTTTTGGGGTTTTCGTTTTGTTTGCGCTCAGCGCAACCCTCATTTATTTCGGTATAAAAACGGCGGCGAATGCAAGAAACTTCTTTTCCCTTTTGTTGGCGAGTGGCATTACGCTCGTTTATGGTATACAAACGGTGATTAATGCCTTGGTTGTCAGCGGTAGTATACCGCCTACAGGGTTGCCGCTACCGCTGATTAGTTCGGGTAATACTTCTTTAATTATCACCATGGCGTCTATGGGAATTTTGTATGCTATATCGAAGGAAAAGCGGATAGAATAAACACAAAACAAGGTTGAAATTTCATACGATAAAGCAAAGGAGCTTTTGCGTATGGATAAATTTATCATTGACGGCGGTGAAAAATTATACGGAAAGTTGCAGGCGCACAGCGCAAAAAACACGGTGCTACCATTGCTGGCGGCGTCGGTACTCACCGACGAGCCCGTAAAAATTCGCAACGTTCCGGCAATCAACGACGTGGAAAATATGTTACATATATTACGAGAAGTCGGGTGCGAAATCAAGCGTCAAAAAGATTGCGCTATCATCGACAGCTCAAACGCAGCTTCCCATGAGATTCCGGCAAGGTTGACAAAGGAGCTGCGTTCTTCCGTTTTTATGCTGGGTTCGGTTTTGACTCGTTTTAGGCGGGCGAAAATATCCTATCCCGGTGGGTGTGATATTGGGCTAAGGCCGATTGATTTACACTTGACGGGGTTAAAGCGGTTGGGTGTGGAAATCGTAGAAAAAAACGGCTATATTCACTGCGAGGCGAAACGGTTAAAAGGGGCGGAAATTATGCTGGATTTTCCCAGCGTCGGCGCAACGGAAAATATCATTCTCGCTGCGGTGAAAGCGGAGGGGATTACGGTGATTCGCAACGCTGCGAAAGAACCCGAAATCGTGGATTTGCAACGATTTTTAAATGCCATGGGTGCAAATATTCGCGGCGCGGGCGGTGGAACGGTCGTAATCGAAGGAGTAAAACGCTTACATGGTACGGATTATACGCCGATCGGGGACAGGATAGAGGCAGGGACGTACCTCATTGCGACAGCCACTTGCGGCGGTGAAATTGAAATAAACGGCGTTCCGTCTGAAAATATTGCCGCACTTTTACATAAATTGCGTGAAAACGGTTGCAAAATACATACAAAAAATGATAAAATAATATTGCAAAGCAGTGGGCGGTTGAAATCCGTCGATTTGGTGGAGACGATGCCGTTTCCGGGGTTTCCCACCGATATGCAGGCGCAGTATACTGCGCTTTGTGCAACGGCGCAGGGTTCTACGTTAATCGTGGAAAATTTATTTGAAACGCGATACAGGTACGTAGCGGAATTAAAACGCATGGGCGCAGACATCACCGTTCGGGATAGGGCGGCTTTGATACGAGGTGTGGAAAAATTACACGGTGCTTGCGTTACCGCTTGCGATCTGCGAGGGGGTGCGGCGTTGGTGGTTGCGGCTTTGAAAGCGGAAGGGCAGAGCAGTGTGATCGATTTATACCATATCGATCGCGGTTATGCTGATTTCGAGGGAAAACTTCGAAAACTTGGCGCAAAGATAAAACGAGTACGAATTTGAATCCGAAAAAACGGAAGAGGAAACGATGATGAAGAAATTATGGGTAATATTGCTGACGGTTGCGGTATTTTTATCGGTCGCCGTGTTAAGTATTACGTCGGTGTATCGGGTGGATACCGTAACACTGGAAACGAATTTGGTGTCCGAGGAAGCGAAGGTGGAGGCGGAAAACATACAAACTCGTTTGGAAAATGCCTATGAAAAAGATAGCATCTTCTTTGCGGATGATAAAAAAGCGCAGGAGATTGTTAAGGAATATCCATATTTCCGTATTTCTGCTTTTGAAAAAGCGTATCCCAACCGCTTGGTAATCGTATTAACGGAAAACGCAGAGACGTATGCCGTAGAGAAAAACGACGGCGGCTATTACGTACTCAGCGCGGACGGAACGATCTTGACGGTGAGAAACGAATCCGCAAATCCTTTGAACGGTGAAGATAACGTGGTGTTTAAAGGCTTGAACGTATCAGGGGAACTCAGCGGTAAACTGGTCGGCGACGATTGTTTTGATGTGATGCTGCAATACGCTGAAGAGGTGTCTAAGGCGCTTGGCGGTATCCGTCGCAACGTGGCCAGCATCGAAGTATATGCACGCTCGCCGGAGTTGATTTTGTGTCTTACGATGAAAGAGGGTGTAAAGATTTACGTCAGCATGCCAAACGTGTCGACGTTGGAAAAGGCGCAGAAAGCGGTGAATGAATACATGCTCCTTTCAAATGCGCAAAAACTGACGGGAAAGCTGGTTGTTTTGGATGGCGAGGAGGAAATTATCGCCGTCTATTCCGCGAAATCCGATTTATAATGAAAAAATCCGTTAAAAACACGCAGAAATGCGTGTTTTTTCATTACTTTTTTTTCTCAGTTTATTGACAATTACGTATAAATAGTGTATAATAAAATACAGAATTTGCTATTATTCGATAAAACGTTTTACGGAGCGAAAGATATGAAGAACGAATGTGTTGCCATTTTGGATATACGGTCGAGAGAGGTTTCCTTTTTGCTCGGTTCGAAAGGCGTTAATAATACGTTCGTTTTCAGCGGTCTGCAAAGTGAAAAGTACGAAGGCTGCTGCGTGGAGGGCTTTTTCGATGAAGAATCTTTCCGTCGTGCGGTCGTGCGTGCAATCAGCTCGGTGCAGCAAACGTATAACGGGGTAATTGATTCCGTTTGCGTGGGCGTTCCCTCTTCGTTTGTCTCTGTCATTACTACGGGACATATGGCTTCGTATAATTCCAAACGTAAAATTACGGCGCAGGACGTAGAGGCGCTATATGAAAGCGGTTTAAACGGTTTAATGGCGCAAGGCAGGTGTATTCGCCGTTCGGCAATGTATTTTACCTTGGGGGATAACCGTAAGTATTTTTCCGCAAACGATTTGTACGGCGTGCCGACAAATATGTTAAAAGGTGCGTTGTGCTATTATTTCGTTTCCGATTATTTTTACGATTTTATCACGAAAATTCTAGGGGACATGGGTTTGACGAACGTGAAGTTTATTCCTTCCACGCTTGCACAATCCATTTACCTGCTTCCCGAAAAGAAAAGGGAGGGTTATGCGTTCCTCTTGGATATCGGTTTTATGACCAGTTCGATTTCCGTGGTTTACGGCGACGGTATCGTACACGAGGAAACGTTTAACTGTGGGATAGCCAGCGTATTGGTAGCCCTGATTGAAACTTTGGATATCAACGTTGCCGTGGCGGAAGAGATGCTTGCGCTTGCCAACATATCGGGCGGTAGCGTTTCCAGAGATTTGAAATATTATACCGAATTGGACGATAGAGCATTCTCCGTGCAACAAATCAACGACGTGATTAAATGCGCTTTGGACGTGCTGTGCGAAGAGGTAGATGCCTTTTTAAGAAGGTATTATAAAGATAAGACTTCCATGGTAATTGCCGACAATCCCATCAGCGTGACGGGGGAAGGTCTCGGCGGAATTAAGGGGGTTGCAGAACATATAGCAAAACGGGTAAATTGGTTGACGGAAAGGGTATTCCCCGATTTACCTTATTACGATAAACCCACTTCCTCTTCTAAAATCGCTTTACTTTCGATGGCGATTTCAGACAATGAGAAGAAGGGCCTGTGGCAGAGAATTTTTCATAAAAACGGAGGGAAGAAATAATGGATCATTATGACGACAGAAGAAATGATTACGAATATGGCAACGGTGGCTCCGGCTACGGCGCGTTTGCAAATACGGCAAAAATTAAAGTAATCGGTGTAGGCGGCGCGGGTAATAATGCAGTAAATCGCTTGATCGAATCCGGGTTAAAGAGCGCGGAATACATCGTTGTGAATACGGATAATCAGGATTTGATTCGTTCTAAAGCCAGAAACCGTATTCAAATTGGCGCAGAGCTCACGAAAGGGCTTGGCGCAGGCGCAGATCCTAATATCGGTAAAGCTGCAGCGGAAGCGGATAAAGAGGCAATCCAAGCGGCGTTAAAGGATACCGACCTTCTGTTTATTACGGCAGGTATGGGCGGTGGTACGGGTACGGGCGCGGCTCCCGTTATCGCAAAAATCGCGAAAGAAATGAAAATTTTGACGGTGGCGGTCGTTACGTTGCCGTTTGCCTTCGAAGCGAAGCTTAGAATGACGAATGCTTTGACGGGGGTAGAGGAACTGAAAAAGTCGGTGGATTCCATCATCACGATTCCCAACGATAAAATTAGTCAGGTCGTGCCGAAGGGTACGTCTTTTACCGAAGCGTTAAAGGTAGCGGACGAAGTCCTGCGTCAAGGTATTCGCGGTATTGCGGAGCTTATCGTTAAGCCTTCTTTGATCAATCTTGACTTCGCGGACGTTCGCACAACGTTAAAAGGCCGCGGCTTAGCGCACATGGGTATCGGTGTGGCGAAAGGGGAAAAACGTATTTTCGACGCAGTACGCTGCGCCGTATGCAGTCCTTTGCTCAATACCACGATCGAGGGCGCTAGTTCGGTTATTTTGAACGTTATCGGCGGCCCCAGCCTTTCCTTGGATGAGGTCAGCACGGCGGCAAATCTTGTTAAAGATGTTATCGATTATTCCGCAAACGTGATTTTCGGTGCTTGTATTGACGAACATATGACGGACGAAGTGGAAGTCGTTATCATCGCAACAGGTTTTAATGCGGCGCAAAACGGTTACGGTTTCGACGTGCAGAGCACGGCGCTTCATCAGGCCTCCGTATTGTCGCAGAAATTAGATCAATCGTATAGCAGTATGGAGGAAAAACCGGCGAATCCCGACTATATAGGGAATGCGCCTCGCATGAATTATGCGCCCACGTACGCAACGCCCGCGCAACCTCAGGCGCCTAACTACGTAGCGCCGTCTGGTGCGTTCGAACCGGACGATCCCATTTCCGAGGGTGAACAGGTGGATAGGAAACACCGCCCCCGTTTTGTGGATTTCTTCATGAGAAAGAATAATTCTTCCGAAGAATAATTACATGAAAAGCAAAAAAACGAAAAAACAACCCTTCGTTTGAAGGGTTGTTTTTTGCGTTCAGTATATTTTTACAGAGAAAGAGCACTCGCAAACTTGCAAGCGCCCTTTCGAGGAAGAATAAATCAGATATGAGGATAGGTAAAGTTAAATCGAACCAAACCCTGCTCGATTTATCGATAAATCACATTAATCATTGTGATAAAATCGATATTTTTAATTATTATATCACCTTTTAAGTACTTAGGCAAGCAATTCATAATAAAAAATGAAGATAATTCTATAAGAAAAACTTATATATAACATAAAGTTGACTTATAAAAAATAAAATGTAATATGCGTTTAAAAGGTTTAAAAAAAGCGAAGAATATTTATTTTATCGGGGTGGGTGGGGTTAGCATGAGCGCCCTTGCGAAATTCCTATCCATGCAAGGGTATGCGGTAAGCGGTAGCGGCGGTGTCCGAGGGGAAGAAACGGACGCGTTAGCATTTTATGGAGTAAAGGTTTATATTGGCATAGATCCACGGCGGAAGGAGCTAGAAACAGCGGACGTGATTATATATACGGATGCGGTTTCCGCAACGCACCCCGAACGTTGTCGTGGGGAAGAGTTGGGGAAAAAGCTGTTATCCAGGATAGAGCTGTTAAGCCTTATTTGTCAAGATTTTCCTAACGTAATTGCGATTGCAGGCAGTCATGGGAAGACGACTTGTACGGCAATGTGCGCGCATATTTTGAAGTATATGGGGCTTCCGTTTATGGCGCATATAGGCGGTCATGACGCCGAGCTTGGCAATTTTTATTCTTCGGGTTCGGAATATCTGGTTACGGAAGCCTGCGAGTATAAGAAAAATTTATTAAATATTACCGCGGACGTAGCCATTGTTCTTAACGTCGATGAAGATCACATGGAATGCTATGACGGAATGGCGGATTTGGAGGCAAGTTTTCGGCAATATTGCGAAAAAGCGAAAACGGCGTTCGTTTGCGCGGATGACGAAAGGTGTATTGCTTTTGGGGATTTCCCTACGTTTGGGATAAAGAATACGCTTGCGGACTATCGCGCGATAGATATATGCGCAAGTGGGGAAAAATATACGTTTACAGTGGAAGAATACGGTAAGGCGTTATGTCGGGTACGTTCAAATGCGATTGGGCGGTGCAATGTTTACAATGCCTTAGCGGCGTTTGCTGCGATGCGCTCGTTTGGTTTTTCGGAGAAGGAAATTACCAAAGGGTTGGAAACGTTTACAGCGGTCAAACGTCGGTTTGAGAGGATAGGTTCGTACCGAGGGGTGAGTTTCATTTGCGATTATGCGCATCATCCAAGGGAAATCGCCGCGACGGTGGCAACGGCAGAGGCGGTATGTAAAGGTAAATTATACGTCGTTTTTCAACCGCATACCTATTCCAGAACGAAGTTTCTTTTACAGGAATTTATCAAAGTACTTCGTCCCGTGCAGCGTTTGATGATTTATAAAACATATTCCGCACGGGAAAAATATGACGCAGAAGGCAGTGGCGAAACGTTGTCCAAAGCGATTGGAAACTGTCTATATTCGGAAAACGTATGCGTATTAAAAACGTGGCTTCAAAAAACGGTAAAGGAAGGGGACGTCGTACTGTTTTTAGGCGCTGGGGATATTTATTACGTGGCGCAATATTTGTTAACCAAAGCAGACAAAAGCGTAAAAGAAACGCAATTTTTTATAAAAAATTGAAAAATAACGGAGAAAGGCGTATTGTTTGAAAAAAAGTCGGCGTTTCTCCGTTTTTTTTGCGTTCAAACTATTGAAAAAAAATTAAAAAACTGTTATAATATAACAGTATTATCAGGAGGAAAACGGTTTTGGGCATTTTCAACGGAAAAAAAGCAAAAAACGAAGCGAATAAAAACGAATCTTTGTTGGTGACGAAAGAGAGCTTGTGTTCCACTTGTGCTCTGTTTTCGTTACTTGCGTTTTTAATTTTGTGTACGCGCTCTTTTATCTTTGGGGATTTAGGGCTTGCTATACATAGTTTCTTAATAGGTGCATTCGGGTATCTCGCATACCCCTTGGCGCTTGGTGTATTATACTTATCAATCATGGGCTTAATCGGGAAGCGTTTGGTGAAAAACAGACGTTTTGTCGCTTGCCTTGTAATCGCTTGCGTCTTCGTGGCATTGATTGTACATACGGCGGTCGATTTTAACCGCGTAAAAGAGGGGGGGTACGTTGGATATTGTTTCCTCGCCGGGACAAGCTTTCCTGCCTCCACGGTTGCAGGCGTAATCGGCGGTTTGATTGTGTACGGCGTAGTAGCGGTCATGTCTAATATCGGTGCAATCGTTTTATTTTCGCTGTTTACCGCGTTCTTTGTTTATCTTTGTGTTTTGGCGTTGAAAAATCCTCCCAAAGCAAAAGAAGTAAGGGTAAAAGAGGAGAAGGTTACGTATGCGGAACAGCCTGTAAAACAGCCTGTACAACAACCGACACAACAAGGCGCGCGCGTAGCGCAGAATCCGTATGCAGGCATTCGTCCTGAAGTTACGCAAAAACCCGGTGTTAGCCTTCGTGAAAGAGAAAATCCTTCTGCGCCGGTTGACGATTCTTATTCCCCGTTTGGAAAACCTGAAATGTTGCAGGATAGGCCATATTCTCAGCCCAAGACGCAAGACAGCCGTGAAATTCTTTTTGGCGGTGATCCTGCAGAAAATTTTAGAAGAAATTTGCTGTTTAATCCAAATTCCAGCGCGAATACCCGTCCTTGCGCAGATCCTGCGGAAACGGGCTACGTGCCTTCCTATACGGAAGCTTATCAAAACGACGTAAACAACGAGGAAACTCGTCCTCCTATGACGGTTGTAGGCGGCAATTCCTATTCGCAACCTGAGGAAAAGACTTATGAGGAAGCTTTCGAGGAGGAAGAACCTATCATCGAGCCGATGCCTTACGTGGAAGAGGAAAAACCCGTTCGTCAAGAACCTGTGTCCTATCCTATCTTTGACGAGCCTACCGTAGAGGAACCGAAAGACGATCCGTATACGCTGAATGAAGAACCGAAGCAGGAAGAAAAACCGCAAACGGATTATAGACGTCACGATTACATGAATTTATTTTCGCCCGAAAATCCTCGTTTGTTTGGGGAGAAGGAATCGCCGAGAACACGCGATAGTTATTTCGATGAAACGCCTGCTCAAGAAGAGTCGACTGAAATCGACAGAGGTTTTGGGGCACGTGGCAGAGGGGAAGAAGAGCTTCCTCGCGATAGCTCGCGCAGTGCAGGCGGCTTACATATTTTTGATGAAGAGGAAAAGAGCGATCCTTATACGTTGGAATCGGAAGATAGTGGACGTAGAGGGAATTTTGATATCGAGTCCACCTCGCGCGGAGTGGTAGAAGAACCCACCTCTCGCAGGGGGGTAGAAGAGCCCACGATGGGCTTTGGCAGCAGAGATTTAGGAAGAGGGGCAGAACCTCCCAAGGCAGAGCCTGTAAAAGCGCCCGAGCCTAAGCAACCTGAACCTCCGAAACCCAGAATTATCAGACCGTATAAGAGAGTGCCTCTCGACGATTTTGATTGCAGAGACGTCGAGCCTGCGCAAAACGAGGAAGAGGTAGAGCAAACCAAGCAAGATATTATCGCTACGCTTGAAGATTTTAAGGTAATGGGCGCTACGATTGCTTCGGTTACGTTCGGTCCTACCGTTACGCGCTATAACGTAGCATTACCCAGAAACGTTGCGCCGAGAAAAGTAGTTGCGTTAGATCAATCGATTGCAATCAGCTTGCATTCTAGCGGCGTAAATATTTATCCCAACTATGAAGACGGTGTAGTCAGTATCGAAGTTCCTAACAAGGAAAGACAGTTCGTCCAGCTCGGCTGTATGCTTTCGGGGGATACGTTCGTCAATGCAGCGAAGAGCTCTTTGATGTTCGCGATGGGTAAGGACGTAGCAAACGTAAAAGTGTACGGGGATATTTCTAAGATGATCCACATGCTCGTGGCAGGTTCGTCCGGTTCGGGTAAGAGCGTATTCTTAGGATCTTTGATCATCAGTATGATCTATAAATATTCCCCTGAAGAATTGCGTTTAATTTTGATCGATCCTAAGAAAACGGAATTCGTACTTTATAACAACTTACCGCACTTGATGATCAATGAAATCATTACGGACGTTAATAAAGCGGTGCAGAGTTTGAATTGGGCGATCGGCGAAATGAACCGCCGTTACGGTCTGTTTGAACAAATGAGCCGTTCGGGTAAGTACGTGGTTAACCTCGATCAGTACAACGAGCAGTTGGAAAAGAACGAGCGTTTACCTAAAATCGTTATCATCATTGACGAGCTTGCCGATTTAATGTTGGCGGCGAAGAAGGATATCGAAGATAAAATTCAAAACCTTACGCAAAAAGCGCGCGCGGCAGGTATTCATTTGATCGTTGCTACGCAACGTCCTTCCGCAGACGTTATCACGGGCGTTATCAAGAGCAATCTTTCCACCCGTATTGCATTCGGGGTGGCGTCCGACGTCGATTCCCGTGTTATTCTCGATCAATCGGGTGCGCAAAACTTGCTTGGCAAGGGCGACTTCCTGTATTCAATGCCTGGTACGCGTATTCCTATCCGTGTACAGAGCGCGTTTATTTCGCCCAGTGATTCCCAGAAAGTGGTCAACTTCATCAAGGCGAATAACGAGGCTTATTACGATGAAGAAGCTACTGCATATATCAACAATACGCGTATGACTACGGACGATCCTGCGTCGGGTGACAAGGGGGAAATCGATCCTATGTACATTGAAGCGTTGCGCCACGTTATCATCAGTGGTAGCGCGTCTATTTCCATGATTCAGCGTAAATGCTCCGCGGGTTACAATCGCGCAGGGAAGATTATTGAATGGATGGAAGATATGGGTTATATTTCTGCATTCGACGGCGCGAAAGCGAGAAAGGTATTGATTAGCAAAGAGGATTTTGAAAGTAAATACGGTCCTCTGTAAGAAAAATTAAAAAAAGCAAAGGAAAACAAATGTTATCGAAAAAATTATTCGGGGTAATTTCCCTCGGATGCGATAAAAACCGTGTGGATTCGGAAAAGCTGCTTGGATTGATCAAAGATAGGGGGTATCGCCTTACCGACGATCTTTCCAAGGCGCAAATCGTCATTGTCAACACCTGCGCCTTTTTGCAATCGGCAAGGGAGGAGGCGATTGAGACGATACTCGAATGTGCGGATTATAAAAGCGGTAGTTTAGAAAAGCTTGTGGTGACAGGCTGTCTTCCGCAGAAGTTTATCGACGAATTATTCCTGCCTTTGCAGGAGGCGGACGTCTTTTTGGGAATAAACGATTACGAAAAGATATTCGAAGCGTTGGAGACTTCCTATCAAAATGGAGAACGCTTAAATTACGTTGGAAAAGGGCAGGACGGCTACCTGCAAAGCCGCGTTTTGACCACGGATGAGCATTATGCGTATTTAAAAATCGCAGATGGGTGCTATAATCATTGTACGTATTGCTTAATCCCGAAAATTCGCGGAAAATACCGTTCTTATCCCATGGAGGAATTGCTGAAAGAAGCAGAAGAGCTTGGGGATATTGCAGAGCTTATCCTTGTGGCGCAGGATACGACGCGTTACGGCGAGGATTTATACGGAAAAAACTGCTTTGTAGAGCTATTGCAAAAGCTTTCTGCGTTGGATAATATCCGTAAAATTCGTTTGCTGTATTGCTATCCCGACGTCATTGATGAAGCATTGATACATGAAATCGCAAACAACGAAAAGATCCTTAAATATATGGATATTCCTCTGCAACATTCGGAAAACCGTGTGTTGAAGCTGATGAACCGCAAAGGTACTCGGGAAAGCTATTTGAAGCTGTTTGAGACGTTGCGAAAAGCAATTCCGAACATTGCGATTCGTTCCACGTTTATTTCTGGTTTCCCCAGCGAGACGGAAGAGGAATTTGAGGCCATGAAGTCCTTTATCGAAGAGGCAAAATTGATCAACTGCGGTTTTTTTGCGTACTCTAAGGAGCCGGATACGGGCGCATATCGTATGAAAGGTCACATTCACCACGCTACGAAAAAACGCCGCGTAAAAGCGCTGTATGAAGCGCAGGCGAAAATTTCAAAAGTTATTTTAGAGAGTTTTGTCGGAAAGGAACTGGAAGTACTTTGCGATGGAATCGATTATGAAAAAGGTTGTTTTGTCGGTAGGGCGTACTTTAGCGCTCCCGATATCGACGGAAAGGTATATTTCTATGCAGGGGAAGCTATGCAAGGCGAAACGTATAAAGTATTCGTCGACAGCGCAGATTGCTACGATTTATACGGACATACAGAAACTTATGAAGGAGAAATCTGATTATGAATTTACCCAACAAAATTACGTTGACGAGAATTTTCATGATTCCCGTATTCGTGCTCGTCTTTTTCTTAGACGGAATCCTGCCGTTTGCATACGGTATTGCTGCAATCATCTTTGTTTTGGCTGCTTGCACAGATTTTATTGACGGGCATATCGCACGTTCCAGAGGTTTGGTAACAAATCTTGGAAAATTCCTTGATCCCATTGCGGATAAAGTGCTTGTTTCGACAGCGATGATTTTGATTCTCACCATGAAAAATAGTATTTTTGCAACGCTGGGCGCAGCTTGCGAGGGGATTTACGTGGCTACGACAATTTGCATCTGTATCATTATGGCAAGAGAGCTGATTATCAGCGCATTCCGTCAAATTGCAGCGGCAAACGGGATTATCATGGCAGCGGAAAAGCTTGGTAAATACAAGACGGCATGTCAGGATGCAGCGATTTTCGTGTTGATTTTGGCAGGCGGCATTGCAGACGTAACGCCGATGGAATACGCTGTACCTTGGGCTACTTACGTAACGTGGATTGGGCTTGCGCTGTTTGCAGTGGCAACCGTTTTGACGATCGTATCGGGAATTTCTTACGTTGTAAAGAATAAGCAGGTGCTTAAAGATAACTAAGAGGTAGATTTATGAAGAACGCATGCATGCTATTGAGGAAAAACGTCAACGCATTGCCCGATGATGGAGCAACTGCGGTTTTGGACGAGCTTTTTCTCAACGGTTATGCGTTCGATGAACTTCGTATATTGTCCGAATATAACGAACAAACTGTAAAAGACAGCATTGCAAGTTTGCGGCAAAGCTATCAAAACGTATTTGTTGTGGCAAATCAAGCGGCGTTGCCTTTGATTAAGGCTTTATTTTCAATGGGCATCACGCAAGGAAATATACACGACGACGGGCAAACCGTAGTATGTTTTCTTTCGGAAGATTGCGAAGGCAAAGAATACGTAAAAAACGTTTGCGTTCCGTATTTGCAACAAAAATACGGGATAAAGACAGATAGAATCGTTCTTCGTTCCATCGGGGCAGGAAGCGTGCACGTTGAAAATCTTTTGGCGGAGGCTAAACGGCTCGGCGGTGGAAATATTTGTCTCAATCACCTTAGAAAATACGATGAAGACATCATTGAGTTGATTTATGACAATCATACGCCAAAGATGCTCGTCGATGAATTATTACGGCTGTTTGCCGAAGGGTTGGACGGTACCATGTATGCGTTGGACGACATTCCTATCGAAAATCAGTTGGTGACGCTCTTAAAGCTTCGCGGTAAAAAACTCAGCGTAGCAGAATCTTTTACAGGGGGCGGCTTAGCAAGACGAATCGTTTCCGTTTCGGGGGCGAGTGAGGTGTATTTCGAGGGATTGAATACGTATGATGAGCGCTCGAAAATGAAGAGACTTGGGGTTTCTTCGTATACACTTGGCTCTTTGGGCGCCGTGTCGGAAAAGACGGCGTATGAGATGGCGTTAGGACTACTGAATACGGGGGATTGCGATATTGCAATTTCCACAACGGGGTTAGCAGGGCCTAAAACCGATCGTTCCCTATTGCCCGTGGGCTTGTGTTATATCGCTGTGGGAACAAAAGAACGGATTTGCGTATACCAGTATCGTTTTGACGGTAGCCGTAAAGATATTACGGAAAAAGCAATCAATTATGCGTTATTTCAAGCGTATAAGATGTTAAAACAGTAAAAAATAATGAGGAGTATAGATATAATGGCAAACGAGAAAAACAATGAAAAATTAAAAGCGCTCGACGCCGTATTGATGCAGATTGAAAAGCAGTACGGCAAGGGCTCGATTATGCGTCTTGGCGATGATGCGGGCAATACGGAAATTGAAGTAATCCCCAGCGGCTGTCTTACGCTTGACCTTGCGCTTGGTGTAGGCGGTTTCCCGCGCGGTAGAATTATAGAAATTTACGGCCCTGAATCCTCGGGTAAGACGACGGTTGCGTTGCACGCGATTGCGGAAGCGCAAAAGATGGGCGGTGTAGCCGCGTTTATCGACGCAGAACATGCGCTTGATCCCGTTTATGCGAAGAAATTAGGGGTAAATTTGGATGAATTGTACGTTTCCCAACCTGATACAGGGGAACAAGCATTAGATATTACCGACGCGCTTGTAAGAAGCTCTGCGGTGGATATTATCGTAGTCGACTCTGTTGCGGCGCTCACGCCGAAAGCGGAAATCGAAGGGGACATGGGTGATACGCACGTAGGTTTGCAGGCTCGTTTGATGTCGCAAGCGCTTAGAAAGTTGACGGCAATCGTTAACAAGTCCAAGACGTGTGTTATCTTCATCAACCAGCTGCGTGAAAAGGTTGGTATTATGTTCGGTAACCCTGAAACGACCCCCGGCGGTAAAGCGTTGAAGTTCTATGCAAGTATGCGTTTGGATATCCGTAAGATGGATACGTTGAAAGACGCAGACGGCGCAATGGGCAATAGAACGAAGGCGAAAGTTGTTAAAAACAAACTTGCGCCCCCGTTCCGTCAGGCGGAATTTGATATCGTATTTGGCGAAGGGATTTCACAAGAAGGCTGTATCATGGATATGGGCGTTCAGTACGATATCATCGCAAAGAGTGGCTCGTTCTTTAGCTATAACGGCAATAAGATTGCGCAAGGACGTGAAAAGTTGCGCTTGTACTTGAAGGAAAATCCTGAAGTCAAGGCGGAAATCGAACAAAAAATCCGTGACGCGGCAAGAGGCGTTACGGTAGAAGAATCCGAAGAATAAGCGTATTTAAAAAACGGAGCAACGTAAGGTTGTTCCGTTTTTATTTCTACGAAATAATTTGCGTGTTACAGTAACAATTTTCCATCAAACAATTGACTTTTCTATAAATATATTGTAAAATAGAGTTGATAGAAAAAATTATAGGTCGGATTTTGTCAAATCCGTGAACATAATCGATTTATCAATCTAATTTTATACAGGAGGCGCAAACTATGCACATGATTAATTTGAGCGTCCTGTTTCTGGCTAGCACAGGTGTAACAATTGCGATTGCTGCAGGCGCTGCAGTGATAGCGTTGGTCTTGGGTATTTCCCTTACGTGGTTGTTCTATGAGAACACGACGAAGAAAAAGCTTGGTTCTGCAAATGAAAGAGCAAAGAAAATTGTAGATGACGCAGAGGTGGAAGCTGAGCGCATTAAGGGCCAAGGCAAGGAAGAAAGCAAGCGCGCGTTAAAAGAAGCGTTGCTTGAAGCAAAGGAACAGGATTTAAAATTAAGAAACGAATTCGAGCGTGAAACAAAGGAAAAGAAAGCTGAAATTCAGCGTATGGAACAGCGTTTAACGCAAAAGGAAGACGCAATCGATAAGAAATCGGAGGCGTTGGAACAGCAAAAAGAAAACCTTTTAAAGAAAGAGGAAGAAGTAGAGCAGTTACAGGAAAAGCTTAACTCTCAGCACGAACTGATGGTACAAGAGCTTGAAAAGGTTGCTCAGCTTACTCGTGAAGAAGCGAAAAAACTTCTCACGGAAGAGATTTTGGAAGAGACCCGTCATGACGTGGCTATTCAAGTTCGTAATTTGGAGCAGCAGGCAAAGGACGAGGCAGATATCAACGCAAAGAAAGTAATCGCGCTCGCTATTCAAAAATGCGCAGCGGATCAGGCTTCGGAAATCACGGTTTCCGTTGTTCCTCTTCCTAATGACGATATGAAAGCGCGTATCATCGGTAGAGAAGGTAGAAACATTCGCGCGTTGGAAAATGCGACGGGTATCGAGTTGATTGTCGATGATACCCCTGAAGTAGTTATTCTTTCCGGGTTTGATCCCGTTAGAAGAGAAATCGCAAGGATTTCCTTGGAAAAGCTTATCAACGATGGTAGAATTCACCCTGCCCGTATTGAAGAAACGGTGGAAAAAGTTACCCGTGAAATGGATATGCAGATCAAGGAAGCAGGCGAAGCTGCTGTATTTGAGGCAGGCATTTTCGGTTTGCATCCCGAACTGATTAAGCTGATCGGCCGCCTGAAGTTTAGGACGAGCTATGGCCAAAACGTGTACAAGCACTCCATTGAAGTATCCATGCTCGCAGGGCAAATGGCTGCAGAGCTTGGGTTGGACGTAAACTTTGCAAAACGCGCAGGCTTGTTGCACGATATCGGTAAAGCTGTGGATCAGGAACAAGAGGGTACGCATATCCAAATCGGTGCTGACTTAGCGAAGAAGTATAAGGAAAATGCAAACATTGTCAATGCGATTATGGCGCATCATGGTGATGTAGAGCCTAAGACGATTGAAGCTGTTCTTATTCAAGCAGCCGATGCAATTTCCGGCGCGCGCCCCGGCGCAAGACGTGAAATGGGTTCTAACTACGTAAAGCGTTTGGAAAGATTGGAAGAAATCGCATCCAGCTTTAACGGTGTTGATAAGAGCTATGCTATCCAAGCGGGTAGAGAAGTACGTGTTATCGTTAAGCCCGAACAGGTTGACGATGCGCAAGCGCTCTTCCTTGCAAAGGATATCGCGAAGAAAATTGAAGCTGAACTCGAATATCCCGGTCAGATCAAAGTCAACGTTATTCGTGAATTCCGTGGCGTTGAATACGCGAAGTAAATTCAAACATAAAAAACCGCCTTCATAAGAAGGCGGTTTTATTTTGTATAAAGAATACCCCGCGTTAGACGCGGGGTTCAGAAAATGTTAAACATATAATTCTTGAAAATAAAAATTCCTTTCGGTATAATAAATTGAGGTCTGCAAACCCAAAATAAAAACCAAAAGGAGGACATTCAAAATGAATGACATACATAGTTTAGCACATTCGAAGTGGAATTGCAAGTATCATATC
>JAZNXS010000027.1:0-25841 GCA_045594025.1 Candidatus Scatosoma sp. | reverse complement strand
TATAATTAAATATTAAATATATAGCGCGCACACTTTTGCGCTTGCACACCTGTACATAGGTGCGTTTCTATAAAAAAGATAAAACCCCTCAGAGTTGTACTCTAAGGGATTTTTCTTATATCAAGTTCTTACGTTAATTCCGTTTTCTAAAAGCACAGCTTTTAACGCTTTCATATTGATCGCGCCGCAATGGAATGCCGTTGCCGCCAGCCCTGCGTCTATATTCGGGATTTCTTGGAATAGACGCAAGAAATTCTCGTTACTGCCTGCGCCGCCCGATGCGATTACGGGAATATCTACCGCCTCACAAACTTTCTTCAATAGCTCGATATCGTAGCCTTTTTTTGCGCCGACCATATCCATGGAATTGACGACCACTTCGCCTGCGCCGTTGCCTGCACAACGTTTAATCCACTCGATTGCGTCCAGCCCCGTATCCAGAGTTCCACCCTTTGTGAAAACGTGGAACTCTCCGTTTACGCGCTTCACGTTTGTGGCAAGTACCACGCATTGATTGCCGTATTTTTTTGCTGCCTCCTCGATAAAATCGGGGTTTTCAATCGCGCCTGAATTCACGCTGACTTTATCCGCGCCGCAATCCAAAACTCGTTCGAAATCTGCCGTGGAACGGACCCTGCCCCCCACCGTGAGGGGTACGAACACCGTTCTCGTTACGCTTTTGAGTATCTCAGTAAAGAGCTTCCTATCCCCATCGCGCGCCGTAATATCATAGAAGAGCAGCTCGTCTGCGCCACCTGCCGCATAGCTTTGCGCCAGCTCTACGGGGGATACCGACAGCGTTTCGTAAGCTCTGCCGCTTTGCACCACTTTCCCGTCCCGAAGATTTAAGCAAGGAATAATTCTTTTCGTGATCATACGCTACCTCTTACTGCATTTCACAGAACGCACGCAGGATATTCAACCCCACCTCACCGCTTTTTTCAGGATGGAATTGACATCCGACTACGTTATCTTTCGCAACCGCCGCCGTCAGTGTTTCACCGTACTCTACCGTCGCCACTACACTGTCCTTACAGCCGATTGCGTGATAAGAATGCACAAAATATACGTAATCGCCCTCTTTGCAATATTTCAATAGCGGCGTTTCATGCAGTACGTGCAACGCGTTCCAACCGATATGAGGCACCTTCAATTTCGGATCGATATACCCCCTCATCGGCACTACGCTACCCTTTAAAATCCCCAAACCTTCATGGTGGCCATATTCGAAGCTTTCTTCAAAAAGCAACTGCATACCAAGGCAAATCCCCATCACGAATTTCCCTTTTCGAGCTTCCGCCACGACGACTTCACCTAAGCCCGTTTCTCTCAATTTTCTCGCCGCGTCTTCATAAGCGCCTACACCCGGAAGCATAATTCTATCGGCGTTTTGTATCACTTGCTTATCCGACGTAATCACCGCCTCTGCACCTACCTGCGCAAAGGAGGATTTAATGGAAAACATGTTCCCTACGCCGTAATCTACCACCGCAATCATCTAAATACCTCTTCAAAGAAGAAAATCCGCCGCCTTTCGCAAGGCGACGGTTTGATTGTAACATATTATACCGCTTTTTTCAAGTATTTTTGTGATTTTTTCCTAATTTTACCTATCGAGAGCCAAACGTTCTTAACCCAAATACCCCTTCGATCATAGACAATTTTTGCAAAATCCCCTCGTCCGCTTCTCGGTTGGTTTCTACGATCGTGTACGCAACTTCCCCTTTTGAGCCGTTGGCTAGATTTTCAATGTTAATATTTTGCGATGAGAATACCGAAGTAATCTGCGAGAGCATATTGGGAATATTCTTGTTCATGATACATACCCTCGGCTTTTCGGATAAGGGTATCCCAACCGTAGGGAAGTTTACGCTGTTTCGAATATTGCCGCAGGTTAAAAACTCGTCTAACTGTTGCGCCGCCATCACTGCGCAATGGTCCTCCGATTCCACCGTGGATGCGCCTAAGTGCGGAATGGCGATAATCCCTTTCACCCCTGCGGTTTCATCCGTCGGGAAATCAGTGATATACGATGCTATTTTACCGCTTTCCAGCCCTGCTTTCACGTCTGCCGCGCATACCAAATCCGCACGGGAAAGATTGAGTATTCGCACCCCATTCTTCATCTGCGAAAGCGTCTTTTCGCAAATCATATTCTTCGTTTGCGGCGTTGCAGGTACGTGCAACGTAATATAATCGCAATATTTAAAAATATCCGCATAGTCGGATGCCTGCCTTACGGAAGGCGCTAAGTTCCACGCCGCTTTCGCAGTGATATACGGATCGTATCCCATAACGTTCATACCAAGGGAAATCGCTGCGTTCGCTACCATTCCGCCGATCGCTCCGAGCCCAATAACACCCAAGGTCTTGCCGGCAAGCTCGTGTCCCACAAAGGCAGACTTTCCTACCTCCACGGCTTTGGCAACGTTCTCGCTGCCGGCCAAGCTTTCCACCCATTTCACACCGCCGATTACGTCACGAGAGGCAAGCACGAGCGCCGCAATCGCAAGCTCCTTTACCGCATTTGCGTTCGCGCCCGGCGTATTGAACACGACAATCCCTTCCTGCGTACATTTATCCACGGGAATATTATTCACCCCTGCGCCGCACCTCGCGATTGCCCTCAATTTTTTGGAAAACGACATATCGTGCAATGACGCGGAACGCACCATCACGGCGTCTTCCTCCACGACGTTTGCCCCTACTTCATAGCGCAAAGGCGACAGCACGTCTGTACCTACCTTGGCTATTTTATTCATCAGCTTTACTTTTAACATATTCCTTTCCTCTTCAATTTTTCGGGTTTGCTTTCGCAAACGTATCCATGAACGAAACCAGCTTTTCCACGCCCTCATACGGCATAGCGTTGTAAATCGATGCGCGCATTCCGCCTACCGACCTGTGCCCCTTGAGATTAAAAAGACCTACGCTTTCCGCTTCTTTGCAGAACTTTTCATCCAACTCCGCATCCCCCGTCACAAACGTAACGTTCATCATGGAACGGCTTTCCTCTTCCACAGGCGCTTTGTAATACGACTGTCCGTCCAAATACCCATATAAAAGCGACGCTTTCTTTTCATTGCGAAGCTTCATGGCGCTCAAGCCTCCAAGCTCTAAAATCCATTCGCACACAAGCTTCGCCACGTAAATGCAATAACAAGGCGGCGTATTATACATAGAGCCGTTGTCCGCCATGATTTTGTAATTGAGCATCGTCGGCGTTTCCTTCCTCGCTTTCCCAAGCAAATCTTCGCGCACGATCACTACTGTCAATCCGGCAGGCGCCATGTTCTTTTGCGCCCCTGCATAAATAACGCCAAACTTCGTTACGTCGAAGGGTTCACTTAAAATACATGAGGACATGTCCGCGATGAGTGGGATTTCACCCGTATCAGTAACACACGGAAACTTAGTACCGTAAATGGTGTTATTATAGCAAATATGCACATAATCCGCATCTTTGGAAAAATCCGATTTCGTTACCTTGGGCACGCAGGAAAAATGCACGTCCTTACTGCTTGCTACCGCGCGAACTTCGCCATATTTCTTCGCCTCTTCAAACGCTTTCGTGGAAAATTGCCCCGATAATACGTAATCCGCTTTGCCGTTTGGCATAAAATTCAGCGGAACTGCCGCAAATTGCGTAGATGCGCCCCCCTGTAAAAACAGTACCTTGTACTCCTTGGGGATTTCCATTACTTGGCGTAGCAAAGCCTCTGCTTCCGTAATGATTTTTTCGTATATGGGAGAACGGTGACTCATCTCCATCACCGACATGCCGCTTCCCTCGTAGTTTATCATCTCCGCAGCCGCTTTCTTCAATACCACCTCAGGCAACATAGAAGGCCCTGCCGAAAAATTATATACTCTTTCCATACTCCCTCCTTTAATAAACGAAAAAATCGAATAAACCCTGTCTTTTAATCAAAAATATTGATTAAAGGATATTCTAACATATTCCATCGTGAAAAGCAAGAATTTACAAGCGCAAATTAGAATTTTTACTATATTATTTGATCTTTACTTAATATTTCCTTTTGATGGAAAATAAAATCATATACCTGAACGGAACTTTATTGATAGCAACGTTAGATATGCCCAACTGTAGTTCTCGCTTTGCCATGTCAATATTAGCATATGCCTCATATAAACAAGCGCGTTTTATTTTTAATGATATTTTCTTAAATAAAGCGGAAAACATATATAGATAGAATCTGTAATACTTAAAACAACTGCCATTATTCAATTAAAACAAAAAGATGGCATTAAAAAAACGGACATTCAACCGAATATCCGTTTCCTCGTTTTTACTCTTAATTACCATCTAGCATAATGCGGATAATTTCTTTATCCGTTTCCCTCATGCCGCTTTGCGCTAAGCGAGAAACGCTCTTTATCGTATCCTCAACGCCGTCTTTGACAATACCCTCGCCTGCGAAGAATTCATTGCCGTTGTAGTACATGTTCAGCCCCAGCAAGCCACTTTCCACCGCCGTTGCAATCTTTGCCGCGCAGCTGGCTTTCGCGCCGTCGCAGATAATACCCGAATCGATTGCCAACGCATTGACAAGGGTATGAGAAACCTCTTCCTCTCTGCCGCCAAGAAGATAGGCAATGCCGCACGCCGCGCCTGCCCCTGCGGAAACTACGCCGCAATAGGCGGATAATGCGCCGATACCGTCCTTTAAGTGTATCGTAATGAGGTTGGATACGCACAACGCCCTATACAGCTTTTCCTTGGACATATGCAACCCTTTCGCATACACAATTACGGGCACGGAAGCCGTGATGCCTTGGTTGCCGCTGCCTGAATTGATAACTACCGGCAATTCGCAACCGTTCATACGGGCATCGCTTGCCGCCGCCGCATACGCTTTTGCCGTGATTTTAATATCCGGTTGATACGTGCGCAACAATACTTTACCCACGTTGGCGCCGTAGTTATTTTTCAAGCCCTCTTCCGCAATCGCCATGTTATAGGAAATTTGACGATCTAAAAGCGCTTTGACCTCTTCCACGTCCACCGTATCCGCAAAATCGATAATGCTTTGCACGGTGAGCGTGCTTCTATCTGCCCTTTCCGTCTCCTTAGGTAAATTTTCAAACAGCGTTTCGCCGTCCTTTTTTATACAGATAATATTCGTATGCGTATCTGCAATGCGCACGTACGATTCATGCTTTTCTGAACGGAGCGTAATCCCGATATCGAAAATGCGAGCATCTTCGGGCGTTTCCACCGTTACGTCAAATGTATTTTGCGCTAATTGAATTTGCGCAATTTGCTCCTCGGAAACCTTGGCTATTACCTGCAAATCGGCATCCGCGTCCCCAGCAATAAGTCCCGCCAAAAACGCCGATTTTATCCCACGCATACCGCCCGTATGCGGTACAGTAACGCTTTTTGCGTTTTTAACGATATTGCCACTGACCGCTACCGTCGCAGAGCAGGGCATTTCGCCAAGCACCGCCTTTGCCTTCGCCGTTGCAAAGGCAATAGAAATGGGTTCCGTGCACCCCATGGCCGGAATGAGTTCCTCTTTGAGTATTCTTATGTACAACTGACTTTCTTCTTTTGTAAGCATAATCTTAGCCTGCCGTTACAGCGGATTCCGCCTGTTTTTCCGCTTCTGCTTTTAAATATTCTTTTGCGCCGCTGCGCGTGTCGATCGTGTACGTGGGAACAAGCAACTTAACCCATTCCTTCATTTTATCCGTCTCGCTGTAAGCTGCTTCATACAGCTTATCCAACGTCGTCCAAAGATTCGCTTCATCCAACTCCAACGGCTTTGCGATATTGATCAATCCGTTGGGCGTTTTTTGCAAGCCCTCTTCCGCCATCAAACGTTCTTCAAACAGCTTTTCACCGGGGCGCAAGCCCGTGCATTGAATTTCGATATCCACGTTAGGCTCTAAGCCAGACAACTTGATGAGGTTATATGCAAGATCATAGATCTTGACAGGCTCACCCATATCCAAAACGAAAATTTGACCACTCTTTGCGTATGCCCCTGCCTGCAAAACAAGGGAAACCGCCTCGGGAATCGTCATAAAATAACGGATAATGTCTTTATGCGTAACAGTAACGGGACCGCCGTGTTCAATCTGCTTTTTAAACAGCGGAATCACCGAACCGTTAGAACCCAACACGTTGCCGAATCGTACCGCAACGAATTTCGTATTTTTGCTATGCCTGCCTATCGTTTGAATAATCATCTCGCAGATGCGCTTAGTCGCCCCCATGATATTCGTGGGGTTAACGGCCTTATCCGTCGAAATCTGCACAAACGTTTCCACGCCGAATTCATCTGCCGCGCGCGCAACGTTCAATGTTCCGAATACGTTGTTCTTTACCGCTTCGTTAGGGCTCGTTTCCATCAGCGGAACGTGCTTATGCGCCGCTGCATTAAAAACGATTTGAGGACGGTGCGACGCGAATACGTCGCGCATCTTTCCGCTATCACGCACACTGGCAATCAGCGTTAATAAATTCAAGTTCGGATACGCCGTACGGAGCTCCTGCTCGATGTCGTAAGCATTGTTTTCATAAATATCTAATACGATAAGCTGCGTAGGATTATGCGACGCGATTTGACGGCAAAGCTCGCTGCCGATCGAGCCGCCACCGCCCGTGACCAACACGCGCTTCCCTTCGATATAGCCCATGATTTCGTCTAAGTTGACTTTCTTTTGCTCTCTGCCCAAAAGATCGGAAATTTCCACGTTGCGCATTTTCGCCGCGGATAATTCTCCACCCGTCATCTCATTAATTTCGGGCAACAATTTAATTTGGCAACCCGCTTCCTTGCAGTAGAACAACACGTCGCGCAAAACCGCCTTTTGAGAGGGCGACAGCATAACGAAAATTTCGTCGATATTGTAGCGTCTTGCAAACAGCCTTGCGTCCGTGGGAGTACCGACTACACGCACGTCGTAAATGCGCTTCCCGATATACGAGGCGTCGCAATCCAAAATACAAACTACTTTATAGTTGCTCTTTTTCGCGGACGCTATGTTCTTAATCAACGTAAACGCATCATCGTTAAAGCCTACGATCATAACACGGCGCTTATCCGATTGCATCACCATTTCAATATGTCGGCGCGCCGCAAAAAATCCACGTTTGGAAAAACGGAAACAGCCCAGCCCCATCGTCAAAAGCCCGAAATATACCACCATTTCCTTGTAACCCAAATTCGCCGTCATACGGAAATCGGGATCAATCAAGCTGACAATAAACAAAAACAAAACGTTTAACAGGCCTGTAAACGCCGAGCATACCACGATGCGGAATGCTTCCGGCATACCGATGGAAGTAAAGCTGACCTTATACATGCCGACAAGGGCAAACAGAACAATCACCAAAGCAACGTTTGCCAACGCCCAAATATAATTAGACAGCAGTGCTACGTTTCCCGTCAACCATTGCGTTCCCAGCGCCGCTATCATCACCACAATGGCGTCAACTACCCCTACAAGAAGAGTCAACCACCAATGTCTCTTTTCATTATGTATCGTCTCAGACATATTTTCCTCCATACACGATTGTATAGTAAATTATATACAACACGAGCACATACTTTTATTATTATAACATACTTTAGATAATATGTCAAGGGCTAAATTTTAGATTTTGCCATCTCTTGCACAATGTACGCAGCATACAGCTTTGCTACGTCCAAGCCAAGCGCCTTTTCAAAACCTTCGAAAAATGCATTGGAATTTACTTCGCAAATCATAGGGCCTTGCGCTGTTTCCAATAAATCCACGCCGCAATAATCCAACCCCAGCGCCTTGGCTGCTTGTTCAGCCGCCGCAATATACGAGGGCTCTGGCTCTATTGCCGCCCCCACGCCGCCGAGCTCGATATTCGAACGAAATTCTCCGTTTTGCGCCCTGCGTTCCATACAGCCAACCGCCTTTCCGCCAATCACGATCACACGAATATCCTTGCCGCAATTTTCCGCTATATACGCCTGGTAAAAGTGCGGTTGATGCAACCATGCCTGCTCGATTTTCTCTAATTCGGGCATACCATGTATCAATTCAACACCCATTCCAAACGAACCGTAGCTCTTTTTTGCCACCAAAGGAAATCCCAGCTGTTTTGCAACGTTTTGTAAAAACCTCGGATTCGCTTCCGCATTTGGCGTATAACAAAGAGGCGCAGGGATACTCTTTATCAAGCGCACGCCGCTTTGTTCCAAGGTAAGATAGGTGAGCAATTTATCATCGCAATATTCTACAGCCTTTGCACTGTTGAATAAGCGCAAACCTGCCTTTTCCAGCATTTGCCCCAAATATTTATCTTTATCCAAATAAACAATAAAATCATACCGTTGAAACGCCGACGCATTGACGGTGCCGTTTTCTTCCATCCAAGCGCACACCTCGCCGTTCTTCACGACCTCGGTTTCAACCCCCTCGTTTTCAAGCGCTTGCGCAATACGATTGGCTTGCGTATAGAATTTTTCCCCGTTTGGATAACCGTTGATTATAATCAATGATCGCATACCTGCCCCCTTCTTTAAGAAAAAAGGCGAGCTTTTCGCTCGCCTTTTGTGCGCTTTTTAGTCTTCTACACGAATAACCGCTTTCACTTCGGCAAATTCGGACGCGTTTATCTTGGCGACAGCGTTCTTTACGCTGTTTTCCTTGGTTTTGTGCGTAATCACAACCAAAGGCACTCTGTCACCCTCGTCGCAATCACCTTTGCCCTTTTGTGCAATTTCCACGATGGAAATTCCGTATTTTGCAAAAATGCCGCTAATTTTCGCCAAAACACCCGCCTTATCTTCCACAGATAAACGAATATAATATGCACTGGTGAAATCGGAAATAAATTTCACATCGCTTTCCGCGGTCGCATTGTTTTTGAACGTGGAATACTTCACGTCGGAATGGGTAGCCGCATAAATTACGTCGCTCACCACCGCGCTTGCGGTCGGTAATGCGCCTGCTCCGCGGCCGTACAGCATAATGTCGCCCACAGCGTCGCCCACTAAGTATACCGCGTTAAAGGAATCGTTTACACTCGCCAAAGGATGGCTGTGCGGAATCAGCGTAGGATGTACGCGCACTTCGATACCCTTTTCCGTATTTTTACCGATTGCAAGCAACTTTAAAGTATAGCCGAATTCCTTCCCGTATTCGATGTCTTTCACGCTGACGTTCGAAATTCCCTCGCGGAAAATTTTCGTGTGCGGAATTTTGGTGTGGAATGCCATAGAGGAAAGAATGGAAAGCTTGTACATGGAATCGAAGCCGTCCACGTCCGCCGAAGGATTCGCCTCCGCATAGCCAAGCTTTTGCGCTTCTTTTAAAACCTCCGCATAATCCGCGCCCTCATTTGCCATTTTGGTGAGAATATAGTTCGTCGTACCATTGACGATCCCCATCATGCTTTGGATATGGTTCGCCTGTACACCATCTAAAAGCGTGCGAATAATGGGCACGCCGCCTACACAGCTCGCTTCATAATATAAGCCGCAACGGTTGCGCTTTGCAATCTTTTCAAGCTCATGCGAAAATTTGCAAATAAGCTCTTTATTCGACGTTACCACCGTCTTCCCTTCACGGAGCGCCGCCGTTACGAATTCCTTCGCAACGCCGATACCGCCGATCGTTTCAATCACAATATCTACGTTTGGATTCGCAATGACTTCTTGAATATTTTTCGCAATCAGTTCTTCGGGAATGCCAAGCGCTGCCAAGCGATCCAAATCACGGTCGAGCACCATTTCTACCGTAATATCGGCCTGCTGTGTTCTTAAATAAAAATCGTGATGTTTCACCAGCGTTTCGTACGTACCGCCACCAACAACGCCAAGCCCTAAAATTGCTACGCCAACTTTCCTGACCATGATATACTCCTTCGTTTCTAAACTTAATACTTTATTCTCTCAACGCGTACATGCCTGCCACGTTTTATTTTTCTAATGTGTTTAAATCGTATAAATATTTCAACCCTTTTAAGGTGAGCAACTTGTCTACGACGTCAATCCCTTCAATTTCTTTGGATATGATATTGCTAAAACCGCCCGTTGCAATCGTTTTAACATTATTCGTCTTTAATTCCTTTTTGATTTTCTTAACGATGTATTCCACCAAACCTGCAAAGCCGAATACGATTCCTGCCTGCATATTGGTGACGGTGTTTTTTGCAATTACGCTCTTAGGTGCTTCAATTTCAACCCTGGGCAGCTTTGCTGTGCCGTTGACAAGGGAATCCAAAGAGCCTTTGATACCAGGCGCGATAACGCCGCCGATAAATTCGTTATTCTCACTGATAATATTAAACGTCGTTGCCGTGCCGAAGTCCACAACAATCATAGGCGTTCCTTCGCTGTAACTCACAATAGCGGAAACACAGTTGACAATTCGATCCGCACCCACCTCTCTTGCGTCGTCGCAACGGATATTCAACCCCGATTTCAACCCCGGCGCAATATGCAAGGGTTGGATATGCAAATATAAATCACACATTTTGTCGATGGTATAGTCAAGAGAAGGTACCACGGACGAGATGATTCCGCCCTCAATCTCCTTTACGTCCACACCGTTTGCAGAAAGCATACCCGTAAGCTGCGCACCGTATTCATCCGACGTACGCTTGAAATCGGTAGCTACTCGAAAAGAAAACTTCAAATCGTCGCCGTCAAAAATTGCATATTTAATATTCGTGTTACCGATATCGATACAAATGACCATGATTTATCTCCTCTTCTTTTTGAATTGCTTTTCTACTACGTTATACACGGTATGCAAACCGGGCGCAACCAAAAGATTGACTGCGAACTCAGCAAAAAAGTTAAATGTAACAAGGGAAACGAGAATGAAAACGAGTACGTTTGTTCCCTCCGCCATCAAGGCGATTGTGTTCGACATACAAAGACAACCGAGCACGAAAAGCACCGTATTAATCACGGGCACTACCCCCGACGCTACGAAAATCGCCACGTAAGGATTTTTCTTTTTCAAAATCTCAAACAGCAGCCCTGCTACGAACCCAGCCACTGTCGTCTTTACAAGACAGATCAGCAAGGTGATGATGGGGCTGTTCGACCAAATAATATAATAGAAACCCGTAGGGGCTAAAATAACCTGGATCAACACTACTACGCCGCTAGCAAAGCCTAAAAACGCGCCTGCCCAAGGCCCTAATACTATTGCACCGAGCACCAAGGGAATCAACGTAAAGTTCAACGTGACTACGCCGATACTGAGCGACCCTCCAAACGCTTGCAAAACGATAACAAGTGCGAGCAAAATCGCCAACGTCGTAACGTTTTTCGCCGAGAAAAAGTTACTCTTCTTCATAAAAACCTCCATCGAGTTCTTCAAAAGATACCCGTAGACAAAAAATATGTATTTCCCCTTTTATATTTCTTTTACGGTCAAATCGCAGAGCGTATTTGCTAAGAAGTAATAAGGATTAACCTTATTATACCGCATTTTTTCAATTAACGCAACAAAATGAACGGCGTTTTTTCGTGAAATGCCGTTATTTTCGCTCACACAATCTAAAAATAGAGAATATTATGTAATAGAAAGAATAAACCGCAGGGCTCTTCCCTTGACGCTATGCCAAGAGAAACGGAAAAAGTCGAATACATATCCTGCGGTAAGACACAGGAGGTTTCTTATGAATTGTTGCTCCCAGGGTAATACTACCCTTTGGATTCTTATCGCTTTGCTTGTTCTCGGTCAGAACGGTTGCGGCACGAACGTGCTGAGTGGTTGCGGATTGCCGATTATCATCGCTCTCCTTTTCTGCCTGTATAAAAACGGCACCCTTTCTGCCATTCTTGCTCCCCCTTGCAACTGCAACTGCTGCTGCAACTAACCCTTCCTTTTTCTCCTTTTTATTGTTTGAAAAGACCGAGGTCGGCATTCCGCCGACCTCGGTCAATTATTATATTCATCTCGTACATACCCTATTCATTTTATTGTTCGGAGAAATAATCATTTGGAGAATAATCATACAAAGCGATTGCATCTAAAATCGTTTTTCCTTGCAGCTTACCGTCGCTATGATACGTGGCGTAAAGCGTCTTGCCGTCCTCGATTTCCTCAATCGGAGAAAAAGAGCGATCATAATGCACCACGTAATCAGGCAACGTCACCCCCAACTTATCTCCCTCCATCGTATACCACTCGCCTTTTTCACGAATGATTTTGATAATATCAGCGCTATGTTTTTCTACTTGTACGATTTCGCCGCCTATAATCACGACTTCGCCTGGATACTTTTCTAACACAGACATCTCGCCTGTATAAGTAATCGTAACCGCATCGCCGCCCAAAAGGGGCGCAATCCCATATTCCTCGGCGTTAAAAAAGATATAATTTCCACCCAAAAGTGGGATTGCTCTTCCTGAAACGTGCATACCATAGTCGAGTTGAACGGTAAAAGTAACCAAACTTTCCTCCTTCGGCTCCATTCCGCCCACCGTATCAACGTGAATCACGGAATCCTTTTGGGGCATAATGAACGTGTAAGTATAGCGGTAACCATCTTCATCGTGGAAGCACTGTTCGTCCAGCTCCTCGCCGTTAAGAGTTACAACTACGTCAACGTCAGTAACAACGCCTCTTTGTAAGGTGATCGCCGTACCCGCTTTTTGCAAAACGAAAGGCGTTTTCGTTAAAATATCCGTTTCCCCTGTAACTGTTAGCGTGTACACGTCAAAGGAAGCGCATCCAACAAAGGCCGTGACCGCCATCAAAACCGTAAGCAATACCACTAATATCCTTTTCATACACACACCTCCTTACCCTAATTATATTACAAATCTATATATCCGTCAATATTTATTTGGAATTTCCCTCTGCAAGCAGATATGCCTGCACCGCGATGATGGTTTTCCCGTCTTTTATTTCGCCGTTTTTGAGCATAGCCTTCACCTTTTCCACGGGAACGTATTCCACGTCTAAAAACTCACCCTCGTCCAAATGCGCAGGGACTTTCTCTCCGCCAAACGCACGATAAATGTAAATCTTTTCGTTGGTGTACCCGGGTGTGGGATAGTTCACAAACAGCAGCTCTAAACGGTTTGCTTTAATACCTGCCTCTTCCTCAAGCTCTCTTGCCGCCGCTTTCATCGGGTCTTCCCCTATCTCCAACTTCCCTGCAGGAATTTCGTATACACTCTCCCCATACGCATAGCGATACTGCCTTACAAGCAGGATTTTGCCGTCTTCCACGTACAGCACGCATGCGCCACCGCTGTGTTCAATAATTTCGCGAATACAGGGTTCACCGTTGGGTAATAAGGCATCATCTTTGCGCACCGTGAGAATTTTCCCTTTGTATATGTAGTTCTTTTTGACTGTCTTTTCTACGTAATCCATAATACTCCTTCTTGCAAAAGTGACAATAATTATCTGCTTTGTTATCATTATAGCACAAAAAAGAAAAATATTAAATATTTTTTCGCAAAATATCTTGATTTTGGACAACTTTTTATGTATAATATTGCAAACGGCGCTTAAAATTCCGTTTACAAAGGTCGCTTGGGGCTCTTCTGCGGCTTTTTTACTATTGAACAATGCAAGAGGAGTTTTTACGAATGCAAATTCAAGGCGAGACGTCTGTCAACAAATTGATCGTTTTGTTCGTTTTCGATAAAATGGAAACGGCGCTTTCCGAACGCACGATTTTGGAAATGTGTTCTTCGGGGAACAACTGGCTGCACTATATGGACTGTAAGGAGCTTATCCCCCGTCTTTTGGACGACGGATTCCTTTGCCGTATTTCCTCCCCCGAAGAAGAACCTTTATACGTGATTACGGGCGAGGGGCGCGAAAGCTTGAACAGCTTTTACATCAACATTCCGAAAAGTATTCGCGATGAAATTTCCGCGTTCATCAAGAACAACAGCGGTAAGCTTAGAAACCGCCAAGAATGCAAATCGGATTATTTCCAAAACGTGGACGGCACGTACACCGTCTATCTGAAAATTCTTGCGCCCGTACAGCCGATGTTAGAGCTGAAATTTGTCGTTCCCGATAAGAAAACGGCACAAAATATTTATAAAAATTGGGAATCCAAAGCTTCTGATTTGTATTCCGCTATCTATGAAACGTTGGTAGACTAATACCGTTTAATTTATATCAATACTTATAAGTGAGGTACACGAACATGTTCACATATTCCACCAAAGGCACTTGCTCCAGACAAATTCTTTTTGACGTGGACGAAAACAACAAAATGCACAACGTGCGCTTTATCGGCGGTTGCGGCGGTAATTTGCAAGGTATCGCACGCCTTGTAGAAGGGAAAGACATCGACGAAATCGAAGCACTTTTGAAAGGCGTTCGTTGCAGAAATAATACTTCCTGCCCCGATCAGCTGTCGCAGGCGATCAGCGAATATAAGGCTAACAAAACGGCAGAAAATCAATAACCTCGTACCTGCCCTATCCAAATTGAATAAAATACAACCGCATGGCGATAAATAATCGCCATGCGGTTTTTCGTGCTCTGCTTTATAAAGCTACCGTACCGTCGGAGCAAACGACCTCTGTTGCTGGAACGTTATACCTCCACTTCGTCTCCTTTGTAATCTCTTTCCACTGTTCAACCGTGCCTTCAAACGTGATACTCGTCAAGCTAGAACAACCGGAGAATGCCTCGTTCCAAATCGTGGTTACGCTATCGGGAATATCCACGCTTGTTAAGCTGTCGCAACCAGAGAACGCATACCCACAAATCTCGGTTATACCGTCGGGGATTGCCACACTCATCAAGCTACTGCATCCAGAGAACGCAGAGCCAAGCGTAGTTACACTATCAGGGATTGCCACACTCGCCAAACTTTTGCAATCCTCAAACGCACTATGACCAATACTCGTTACCGAGTCGGGGATTGCCACACTCGTCAAGCTAGTGCAACCAGAGAACGCACTATCACCAATCGAAGTCACGCCGTCGGGGATTACCACACTCATCAAGCTATCGCACCCCTCGAACGCCTCGTAACCAATCAGTTTACATTTTTCATTGATGGTTACCGTGACTATATCCGTTGACGTCGTATCCGCTAAGTATACATATGGATTATTGCTATTTCCTAAATATTTTAATTCTCCTTCTACGGTATATTGCAGGCTAGTGCAACCATCGAACGCCTTATCCCCAATCGAGGTTACGCTATCGGAAAGCACCACGCTCGTCAAGTTTTCGCAATTAGCAAACGCCTTACCCCCAATCGAGATTACGCTATCGGGGATTTCTACACTTGTCAAGCTAGTGCAATTATAGAACGCATAAGAACCAATCTCTGTCACGCTGTCGGGGATTACCACACTCGTCAAGCTACTGCAATAGTCGAACGCATAAGAACCGATCGAGGTTACGCTATCAGGAATTTCCACACTCGTCAAGCTACTGCAATGCTCGAACGCCCCAACCCCAATCTCGGTCACGCTGTCGGGGATTACCACGCTCGTCAAGCTACTGCAATTATAGAACGTAGAGTCTTTGATTTCGGCAACTGTATTAGGAATAATTAATTCAGTTACCAATTCGTTGTTCAAATACAAATTTTTTGCATAATATAAAGGATTTGCGTAAGAGCGTGCAAACGAAATATTACACCAAGCTGCTACATCCGTAATATATACCATCGTCAAGCTACTGCAATCATGGAACGCCCAATAACCAATCGAGGTCACGCTGTCACCAATTTTCACACTCGTCAAGCTACTGCAATACTCGAACGCCCCAACCCCAATCTCGGTCACGCTGTCACCAATTTCTACGTTCGTCAAACTACCACAACAATAGAACGCATGATTGCCAATCGAGGTTACGCTGTCGGGGATTTTCACACTCGTCAAGCTACTGCAATTAAAGAAAGTATGGTCTTTGATTTCGGCAACTGTATCGGGAATAATCAATTCAGTTACCAATTCGTTGTTCAAATACAATTTTTTTGCATAATGTAAAGGATTTGCGTAAGAGGAGCCTGCGAACGAAATATTACACCAAGCTACTATATCCGTAATATATACCCTCGTCAAGCTACTGCAATCATAGAACGCCCCATCACCAATCGTGGTTACGCCGTCAGGGATTTCCACGCTTGTCAACTTATAGCAATTATAGAATGCATAATCACCAATCGTAGTCACGCTGTCGGGGATTATCACGCTCGTCAAACTCTTACACTCATAAAACGCCTTATGCCCAATCCGTTTACATTTTTCATTGATGGTTACCGTGACAATATCCGTTGACATCGTATCTACTAAGTATACATACGGATTATTTGCGTTCCCTAAATATCTCAATTCTCCTTCTATGGTATATTGCAGGCTAGTGCAACCATCGAACGCCTTATCCCCAATCGAGATTACGCTATCGGGGATTACCACACTCGTCAAGCTATCACAACCAGAGAACGCATAAGAACCAATCTCTGTCACGCTGTCGCCGATTTCTACACTCGTCAAACCAGTGCAATCCTCGAACGCACTATACCCAATCGTGGTTACACCATCAGGAATTTCTACGCTCGTCAAGCCATCGCACCCAGAGAACGCAGCATTACCAATCTCTGTCACGCTATCGGGAATGTCCACGCCCGTCAAGCTACTGCAACCAGAGAATGCATACCCACCAATCACTTTACATTTTTCATTAATGATTACCGTGGTACTATATCCCGTAATACCTGCTAAGTATACATACGGATTATTCGTATTCCCTAAATATTTCAATTCGCCTTCTATGGTATATTGCAGACTAGTGCACTTATAGAACACCTTATCCCCAATCGAGATTACGCTATCGGGGATTACCACACTCGTCAAGCTATCGCAACCAGCGAAAGCACCACCACCAATCTCAGTTACGCTGTCAGGGATTACCACACTCGTCAAGCTAGTGCAACCAGAGAACGCAAAATTACCAATCTCAGTTACGCTGTCGCCGATTTCTACACTTGTCAAACCAGTGCAATCCTCGAACACCCGATAACCAATCGTGGTCACGCTGTCGGGAATTTCAACACTCGTCAAACTCTTGCAACTTTCAAACGCACTATAATCAATCGTGGTCACGCTGTCGGGGATTACCACGCTCGTCAATCTCTTGCAATTATAGAACGCCTCTTTCCTAATCGCCGTAACGGGTAAGCCCTTGTAGGTAGACGGAATGACAATATCCGTTTCGGTTACCTCGCCAATTCCAACTACTGCGTATTCTTCCTTACCCTCAATTTTTTCAAACGCCAAACCCTTTGTGGGTTCTACATCGATACCCTCGTGGGACGAATTGCCTTCGTTAGACGAACTGCCTTCGTTAGACGAACCACCTTCGTTAGGCGAATTACCTTCGCTAGAGGAAATACTCTCGTTAGACGAACTGCTTTCGTAATACGAACTTCCTGTTTCGGAAGAGTTGTTTGGCAAAAACGAATGAAGATTCATGCCAGCACAGCTTGTTCCCCAAGCCATTATGCCTATAGCCATACAAGCCAATACGCCATACAAAATTTTTTTCAAAAGTTTCATAAAAACCTCCATAAATAATTTTACATAATAAAAAAGTGCCGCTTCGCAAAACGAAACGACACCCGTAAAAATGTCCTTCTCGCTTTGCTGCGACACAATTGAATTACTAATGCTTTCTTAACGAAAGTTGTAACGCGAAAAAGATACACCTCTACCATAGAAGTATATTCCGCCAAAAAAAGCATTATTCAATTATGTCGCAGTTTCATTTTAACATTCTTTCCGTATTTTGTCAACGCTTTTTTATAAAATAAAAATGCGACTGTTTGATACAGTCGCATTTTATATTTCCTTTCGCTGTTGGGGAATTAAACGCCTTTCGGCGTTGGGTGCGCTTTTCGTGGGCTCTGCCCACACTCGCAAGAAACTGCGTAGCCCAACGGGACGTAGAGGCGCCGTCCCCTACGTTTGATTGTCAATCGGCGGCTCCGCTTAGTGCTTGAAGTGTCTGTCGCCCACGAAAATCATGGCGATGCCTGCTTCGTCGCAGGCGTCGATGGAAAGCTGGTCCTTAATGCTGCCGCCCGGCTGAATGATCGCCGTGATGCCTGCTTTTACGCATTCTTCTACGCAATCGGGGAAGGGGAAGAAGGCGTCGCTCGCCATTACCGAGCCCTTTACTTCCTCGCCTGCGTGCGCAATCGCTTGCTGCGCCGCCCAGATACGGTTGGTCTGCCCCATGCCGATACCCGTCGTTCTGTCCGCTTTGCCCACTACGATCGCATTCGATTTCGTGTGCTTTACCACCTTCCAGTTGAACAGCATCGCCGCCATTTCTTCTTCCGTAGGCGCGCGCTTGGTAACCACTTTCAAGTTCTCAGGCGCAAACAGCGTTTCATCATAATCCTGCACAAGCAAGCCGCCGTATATCTTCTTCATATCGTATGCGCTCTTTTCACGTTTTGCCTTGATATCGGGCAATTCCAAAAGACGGATATTCTTCTTTTGCTGTAAAATTTCCAGAGCGCCTGCCGTGAATCCTTCCGCAATCACGATTTCAATGAAAATCTTATGAATTTCCGTTGCCGTTGCCTCGTCCACGATACCGTTGATCGCCAAAATGCCTCCGAATACGGACACAGGATCGGATTCGTATGCTTTGATATACGCTTCGTGAATGGTATTTCCCACGCCCACGCCGCAGGGGTTTGCGTGCTTACACGCTACTACGCAAGGCTGATCGCCGAACTCTTTTACAAGCTCCAAAGCGCCGTTTGCATCGTTGATATTATTATAGGAAAGCTCTTTCCCCCAAAGCTGCTTTGCCTTGGAAAGCGAACCCGCGCGAATAAATTCCTCGCTGTAATAAGACGCGCCCTGATGAGGGTTTTCCCCATAGCGCATATCCTGCGCTTTTTCATACGCAAACGTGATACTTTCAGGAAAACGAATATCCAGCTTTTCCGCCAAGTAGTTCGAAATCATACTATCGTACACCGCCGTATGTGCGAATACTTTATATTGTAAATATTTCTTGGTTTCAAGGGTGATCTCCCCTTCCTCCAGCTCGGAAAGTACTCTCTCATAATCCTTGGGATCAACGACTACGGCTACGTCCTGATAGTTTTTCGCCGCCGCGCGAATCATCGTAGGGCCGCCGATATCGATATTTTCTACAGCGTCCTCAAAGGACACGCCGGGCTTAGAAATCGTCGCCTTGAAAGGGTACAGATTAACCGCTACGATATCGATGGTGTTGATACCCAAGCTTTCGATCTGCGCCATGTGTTCGGGATTGGAACGCATCGCAAGAAGCCCTGCATGCACAACGGGATGTAACGTTTTCACTCTGCCGTCAAGGCATTCGGGGAAACCGGTAAGCTCGCTGATGCCAATTACGGGCAACCCTGCGTCCTTTAACGCTTTCGCCGTTCCGCCCGTGGAAATAATCTCGTAGCCGCACGCAACGAGACGTTGACAAAATTCCACAATGCCTGCTTTATCGGAAACACTTACCAAAGCTCTTTTTTTCATAATCTTTTCTACCTCTGCTATGATTTGTCTTTTTTGCCCATACTGTGCGTATGATCATTTTGTATGTTTTGTTAATTGCCTATATTATTGCCATCAATTTTTATGCTTTTTTACTGGTAAAAAGCTTTCGTGATAAGGAACGCCAAGAGGAAGTAAATCGACAAGCAGAGCCGCTTTCTTCCGCGCAATCCGAAAACAAAAAACAACCCGAAAAAACACTGAGCAAACTATTATTGACAGGCGCACTCGGCGGTGCGATCACCGTTTACGTGTGCATGTTTTTACTGAAATATAAGCGTTCGGATTTGCTACTAATGGTACTCATGCCCCTGCTTGGCGTGTTAAACGTGTACCTCTTTGTACTCCTTTTCCGTTCGGGGTTCGGGTTCCTTGTGATCGGTTAATAATTATATATTGTATATATTATAACACAATCCGTAAAAATAAAGCAACAAAACGGCGAGCATCATTTTTGCGTTTTGAAAAAAATTTTTTAAAAGCGGCAAATTTACTCAGCAATAAACGGCTATTTAAAAAAAATTAAACTTTTTTTGGAAAAAGCACGGAAAAGTGTTTGACAATTTATTTGAATAATGCTATTATATACAAGCGTTGTCGATACGACGGTGAAGTGCGATGAATGCGGGTGTAGTTCAATGGTAGAATTCCAGCCTTCCAAGCTGGCCGCGTGGGTCCGATTCCCATCACCCGCTCCACTACTTTCCGCGGCGTAAGACATGCGCCTGTAGCTCAGTTGGATAGAGCAACGGCCTTCTAAGCCGTGTGTCAGGAGTTCGAATCTCTTCAGGCGCACCAAATAAATGGCGTACATGGCGGGCGTAGCTCAGTTGGTTAGAGCGCCAGATTGTGGCCCTGGAGGTCGCAAGTTCGATTCTTGTCGCCCGCCCCATTTATTGATTGGGGTGTCGCCAAGTGGTTAAGGCACCGGATTTTGATTCCGGCATTCGTAGGTTCAAATCCTGCCACCCCAGCCACACAAGTGGACAATTAAATACCAGGTTGGCCCATTAGCTCAGTCGGTAGAGCACCTGATTTTTAATCAGGGTGTCCGGAGTTCGAGTCTCCGATGGACCACCAACATGGACGATTAGCTCAGCTGGTAGAGCAATTGACTCTTAATCAATGGGCCCAGGGTTCGAGTCCCTGATCGTCCACCAAGAAAAAACACACCTTTGCGGTGTGTTTTTTCTTGTATGAGCAGGGACGAGAACCCTGCAAGGGTTCGGAAAAATGCGAGCGTCTATACGCGAGACTTTTTTCTTTGGTGCTTTGCACCAAGCCCCCCTGATCATCCAACACTCTTGTTATGTATTCCTTTATTTTTGGTTTGGCGAACACGAGAACCCTGCAAGGATGTTTCTCGCAACCTGACCTATAAATTATACACTCAGAAAATTCAAAACCTCTTAAATAATTTTATCAGCATAAGCCCAAGCTGACTCAATCGCTTGAGATATACCTTCCCCCGTTTCCTCATCACAAGTCCCACTTGCATCCCCAATGCAATAAAGCTGTGCCGGCATTTTTGTAATTGCCAAAGGCGCAGTACGAGGCGGTACAACAACTTTGTAATCCTTCCCTAAATACTCGGTAAGTCTACCCTGCACAAACTCTTCAAACAATTCCTTTAAACGTGCCTTATCCTCTTTTAACCATACCCCGATATTCCATAAATCCTTTTCCAATTTGAATATCCAACCGTATGCCCCCAAATATTTCTTATTACGGTCAAAAAGAAAAAACGGTTTTTCTTCCGACTTTACTTCTACAATCATCGCCATGCCAATCGGAGCATTTTTCAATTTGTGAATGGCGATCCCCGTCGTAGGATCTTTCGCGTAAACCCCGCTCGCCACAATATACTCTTTACACAAGCAACCGTTTACGTTATACGCGTCCCCTTGGCATTGAATGGACACAACCTCAGATTGAAACCGAAGTTCAATCCCTTCCCCTAAAATCCAATCCTGAAATGCCCCGTCTAACAAATCCCTTGAAATTCCATAAGGACAGGGCTCATCAGGGGAAAAATCCCCTTCTTTGACCACACCTTCCCCATCAATGAGGATGGATTTTTCTATTTTTTTAGCGCCAAGCGCCGTCAAGCTTTCAAAAGGGAAGTGCGACGATTTTAACAAGCGCACACAATTTTTGGACAATCCGTCACCGCAAACCTTACGAAATCCTTTCGCTTGTTTTTCAAAAACAATTACCCTTTTATTTTTTTTGTGCAGTTCATGCGCCACAAAACATCCTGCCGGTCCCGCGCCGATAACCGCATAATCATACATATTTTCAGTCATATTGATACATCCCAAGCCGTACTATTTTTCTGAAGAAACGCCACAAATTTTATCCACCAAAACGTTCGACACCGAAGCCATAAAAAAGCCTACAACAAAAGCAACAGGCAATAGGAAGAAATAGGTTTTTAACATCAGCTGTAAAAGGATTTCGTTTACCCCTACTTTTATTGCAAACATTGCAAAGCTAATAACCGTAACATAAACAAAACTGTTGACAGCCGTGACTGTTATTTTTGTACCCAGCCCTTTCAACTTTAATTTTTTTGCAAAAAATATAGCTATTTTTTCCGTGGGAATAATCAAACCCGTCACATAATTGATGACAAATGCAAGCCCCCAGTCTCCCAAAAATGCCAAGAGCGTTGTAAAGTTCTTTAGACAAATACATACCGTCGCCGTAATCGCCAACCCTACGACAATATCTTGAAATAAATCAAATAATAATTTTCTCTTAATCATTATATTTTTAACTCCTCTTTAAACCCATTAAAGTTTGTTTCAGTATTTTTTCAACCGTTTCTAAACTTGCAGGCAAATCAAAAATCATATACAGCATCCCGTCTTTTACGAAGGCACTGAAGGACATACGGCTGTTACCTTCACGTTCTAAAACGGTGATCACCTGTGTTTTATCACCTACAATCAACTCGCCATTGTCCGCATCGTCATAGGCAGGTATGTAATTAAAAAACGGCAATGCGCCCTGACTGTTATCCCAGGTTTCATTTTCCACAAGCAAGTCCCCTGGCGTTTTGCTTTTTAAAAAGTCTTTAAACAGCGTATAATAATCCTTATCCTCATCCCCTGCAACCATCGGGATAAAATCAATCACAGAATGTATCATTTTTTCATTGAATACATTTCTGTTTTGGTCAATGATATAAATCGGAAAACTGGCAAAACCGCTGATCGCCCGTAAAATATGGCTGTAAAGTCCTATAAGAAAGTTCAACGGCTGATCCGTAATTTTGCGAGCCAACGCCTCATCGGACAACACTTTGCAGATAAAATGGTTGCACTTCGCCCTGTTTAAATACGCATCCAATGCGGCATCAGCCGTAAGCTGAGAAAACAGCTGCAACTCCTTTTGAATCCTTGGCGAGCATCTTTCCTTAAATGCATCTTTATACATCCGCACCATATTGGCATACTCATACGGTCCAACGCACTCGCTAGCTCCCCCTTGAGACGTTTGATTGAGGAACAACAACAACTGCTCGTGCAGGTTCTTTTGCGTGCGACGGTCATCGAAGCAGAAATGCAATGCAATCACTGCATACAATGCATCTTCTTTATCTCGAACCACGAACATATACGAAAGATATTGCAAATCGTTTTTGCGACTAGACAAAGACATTTGTCGTAAAAATGCGGCATTTACTTCTTGAATATCAATGACGGGAATATACCAAGAATCCGTACATGTATATTGCTTACATAATGAGGTAGAATGGTCGTAAACAGTACGGAACGCGGCATGTGTTTGCAGTAATTGCCGTAAGGCTGACTGTACTTTTTCCACGTCCTTTGTTCCATTTACTTTATAAATTTTTCGTTCGAACCCCGTTGTTGCGCAAATGATTTCCTTATGCATTTTTAAGGGTTTGTATTCTATTTGTACAGGAAGTTCACGGTAATTGTCGATATACTTTTCAATTTCGTTTGTGGCAATATACGCCCCTTCTTTGGCGTACATTTCAGGCAAAAACGAGGTGCAAAGCAAGTCGATCGCATTTTCTCCCTTCGCTTGAATTGCCTCGGATATTTTGCGTATCGTTTTTAAATCCATAATATCGTACATGGATATCTGCATACCGCGGTGTTTTAAAGCCGAAGCAATACGCATTGCATCAATCGAATCCCCGCCAAGTGCATAAAACGAATCGTCTATCCCAATCGGACGATAGGAAATCACGTTCTCCCACGCGCTGATAAGTTCCGTCTGCAATGCATTTTGCGGCGGACAATATACACTGTTTAACCCTTGACTGGAAATATACAAATCCACCTTTTGTCTATCGATTTTCCCGTTTGCATTCAGAGGGAATTTATCCATTTCGTAATACAGCGTGGGAAGCATATAGTCGGGCAATTTTTCCTTTAAAATATCGGCAATACCCTTAAAAAATTTACCTTCCGCAACCGCAATTAGATTCCCATTTTTATAGACAACCACTGCTTTTTTGTGGGTATATTGATAAATGGCACTTTCCACCTCTTCAATCTCCACACGGAAACCGTTCACCTTTACCTGATGGTCTTTTCGGCCGTAAAAACGTATCAACCCGTCTTTATCCAAAGCAGCAATATCGCCTGTGCGATACATTCGTCCATCCCCATAAGGATTGGGTATAAATTTCTCACGCGTTTGGTCTTCCTTATTCATATACCCAAGCGCAATCCCCTTACCGCCTATACACAGTTCCCCCTTTTCTTCCTGTTCGCACAGCGTGCCTTCCTCCGAAAGCACAAAACAGGTTTCACCGTAAAAAGGCACCCCGATAGGGATATTCGATTGTACTTCTCTCACCTGATAATAGGTGGAAATAATCGTCGTTTCCGTAGGCGCGTAAGTATTAAAAAGGTTATAAGAATATGCTTTAGACATCTCCGCAATTTCACGCCCCAAAGTCTCCCCTGCAAGCACAACGGCTTTCAAATGGTTCAAGCCTTCTTGGCAGGCGTCTGTTTTTAAATACATCTTAAATTTTGACGGAGTCGCCCACAAAATTTTTATATCATGGGAAAGAATAAAATCGGAAAAGTTATCCGGTAACTGATCATTTTCATCGGCAAACACAACCGTTGCCCCGTTCAACAAAGTTGTTGTATTCTCCCCTACGCTCATATCAAACGAGACGGGGCAATTACACGCCACGTTGATACTGTTATCCCCAACGATTTCGTAAAAATAGCTACCCGGCACGTTTTGCGAAAAGGTCGCAACGTTTTGCTTGCTTACCATAACCCCTTTCGGCGTGCCCGTCGAGCCCGATGTATATATCACATAAAAAATATCCTGTGTATCCTCAGGTAATTCAGGGAAAGGCTGCGTGAAACCGTCATAATTTTCACAAATAATTTTCGTTTCCACATTACAATCAGCAAACATATGATGTTGATCCAGCACCATTACACGCGCGCCGCAATCTTGTATAATATAATTTACCCGCTCCAACGGCCAACGGTGATTGAGTGGAACATAATATCCGCCCGCCTTTAAAATCGCCCATTGTGCAATCGAAAATTCAATACTCGGCATCACGGACAGCAATACCGCTGATCCCGGTTTTACGCCCGCCCCCTTTAATCGATGTGCCATAATATCCGAATACATATCTAACTGCCGATAGGTGATTTCTTGATTTTTATATACTACCGCCGTTTTATCGGGTGTTTTGACAATTTGCTGACGCAAGATTTGCAGAGGGGTCAAAATTTCCCCCACGTGCGCATTTGCATTTAAAGTAAGATAGGCGAACAAAGTACTTTTCGCCTCGAAATACGCCAGCAAAGTTTTACAATCCACCAATTGGATTTCCTTACACACTTCGCCGTACTGCCCGATTGCAAGGGTATAAAAATCGTTCTCCATTTGGATTACGTTTGCTTCTTGCGATGCGTTTTCACCAAGTTTCGCAATAGTTTCCAATACAGAAATATTCGGCATATCCTCTATGGGTTTTTGCTGAATATCACAACCGATTTCCGTCTTCGAAAGCGAGCAAAGGATATACTTCCCAGAATGGGATAAGTTGAAAAATATCTGCGGATAGTTTTGAAAATAAGGTTTTCCTTGCGCATTATATCGAAAGGTAAGACGAATATCTTCGATGGAATATTCTTGATATAAAGCATACGAGAGCAATAAATATGCGGCTACCGTCTGCTTTTTTCGCAACAAATCTTTGCATTGCAAAAAAGACAGCCTACGCTCCTTAGGCATCAATGACGAATATATATTGGAAATTGTATCATGAAAATTTTCATCCAACTCTAATAAATAATTCATCTTTTTATC
>JAZNXS010000026.1:0-58403 GCA_045594025.1 Candidatus Scatosoma sp. | reverse complement strand
TACCGATACAGCGTATACGTTCCATTTGGCAGGCAGCGTAAGTAGCGGTTGGAAGGATTCTGCAGACTTTATTGCTTTGCCTGCAAAAGCTTGGACGAAGATTATCATTTCTGCGGCAGATATTCAATGGAATACGGAAGGCGCATGGTACGTATACATTCAAGGCGGTAACGGTGACGGCGCAACGCAAGAAGGCTGGCAGGTTACCACCGTTTACGCAGTAAAATAATCAAAAATCAATGAAGGCATAGCCTTACGGGACGGCTTGGGGCGTTCTTCGCCCCAAGCAATTCCCAAGTTTAAAGAGAGTAAAAGAGCGTATAAAAGAGGATAGTATGATTACGCCAAATATTGAAGAAAGATTAGAAACGGTTATTAACAAATTAAGAGAATGGCGTACCGTAAAAAAGGAATTTTTACCCGTTGTTTATACGGATAAAGTACATGATAAGCAAACGCTTCCCACCGATTTCGACGGCTGGAAACCGTTTGACGCGCCTTATACGATTTATGATAGAGAGCACTATTATTGGTTCAAGGCGAACTTTGAGGTCGCAAAGAGTGCTCCCACGCAAAAGGCGTATTTTTTCTTAGACAATCATATTGACGGACGGTTTGTGGCTTCCACCATTCGGCCGCAGGGGTTGTTATATTTAAATGGAAAATTAGTGCAAGGTATCGACATCAATCATGGCGACGTCTTGTTAGAAGACGGCAAATACGAAATGTATCTGCTGTTCTATTCGCACACTTTTGATAGATATTTACCGATGGATTTTTCCGTCAAATACGTGGATGAGCGTATCAACGCGCTCTACTACGATTTATTCGTTCCATTCCAAGCGTTAAAATTGCAGGCAACCAACAGTAACGAGTACGTTCTTTCCGCAAGCGTTCTGGAAAAGGCTCTCAATTTATTGGATTTTAGAAACGTTTACTCGGAAGAATTTTACGCTTCGATTGAGAAGACAAGCGCATATATGGCTGAAAACTACTACGGCGGTATTTGCGGCAGTCGAAATAGCGTTGCTTGTATCGGGCATACGCATATTGACGTAGCATGGATGTGGACGTTGGCGCAAACCAAGGAAAAGGTAGAACGTAGTTTTTCTACCGTATTAAAGCTGATGGAGGAGTATCCCGAATACAGATTTTTCTCTTCGCAACCGCAGCTTTTCGATTACTTAAAAGAACGCAATCCTGAGTTATACGGACGGGTAAAAGAAAAGATTTTGGAAGGCAGATGGGAAGTGGACGGCTCGATGTGGGTAGAGGCGGATTGTAATTTGACCAGCGGCGAAAGCCTTGTTCGCCAAATTCTATTCGGGAAGAAATTTTTCAAAGAAGAGTTCGGTAAGGAATGCGACACGATTTGGCTTCCCGACGTCTTTGGCTATTCGGCGGCTCTGCCTCAAATTATGAAAAAGAGTGGGTTGGATAATTTTGTAACGGCAAAAATCGGCTGGAACGATACCAACCGTATGCCTTATGACGTATTCAAATGGCGTGGTATTGACGGTAGCGAAGTATTCGCTTATTTCTTATCCACCTGCGAATGTGATCCGAGAAAGGGCGTATACGATAATACGTACACGACGTATACCGCGCCCATCAATCCTATGTATATTTTGGGTACGTGGAACCGTTTCCAGCAGAAAGAATTCAGCGATAGCGTGATTATGAGCTACGGTTGGGGAGACGGTGGCGGCGGTCCTATGCGCGAGGATATTGAGCAGGAAAGAAGACTTTCCTATGGGCTTCCCGGTATTCCCAAGGCGACAATACAGCCGCTGGATAGTACGCTTCGTGAAATCAAACAAAAATTTGATAAAAATATCGAGGAATTACAGCGTCAACCCGTTTGGAATGGGGAACTGTATTTCGAATACCACCGCGGTACGCTTTCCAGCGTTCCGGAAGTAAAAATGAACAATAGAAAGGGCGAGTTTGCCCTTATGAATACCGAGCTTTTTGGGGTTTTAAGCAACCTTTTGTGCGGTATGGAGTATCCTAAGGCGGAAATAGACGGTATTTGGAAATTGTTGTTGGTCAATCAATTCCACGACATTTTACCCGGCTCGTCCATTGGCGACGTTTACGAGGATAGCCGTGCGCAATTCCAAACGATTTTTGCGGAAAGCCATGCAAAGATAAACGCGGCGTTGGATGCGATTGCGAAGGAAATCAAGACAGAGGGCGGTTTACTTGTATTTAACCCTAACGGCTTCACGGCGGACGGTACGGTTTGCGTAGACGGCAAAACGCGTATCGTAAAACAAATCCCTGCGTTCGGTTATGCGATGGTCGAGGGAAAGGCTACGGAAGATAGTCGCGTTCAAATCTCGTCTTACGTTTTAGAAAACAGCTATTATAAGGTTTGTTTTGATAAATCGGGCGCCATTATTTCCTTAATAGATAAGCGCGCGGATAGAGAGTTGGTAAAGGCTGGGGCTAAACTCAATCAAATGATCGCGTACCTGGATACCCCTTATCAATACGATAACTGGGAAATGACTCCTTATCACAAGCAAAATAAATGGATTTTAGCGGAAGATGCAGAGTTTATGCCTCTTGACGAGGGAGATAGAAAGGGCTTTGAAATCACAAAGCGCTATGGCATGTCCGTGATTAAGCAAAAAATTTATTTATACGAAGAGGGGATTGACCGTATCGATTTTGTAACTGACGTAAGCTGGAAAGAGAAAAATCAGCTTCTCAAAACGGAATTCCCGTTCGATATTATGGCAGAAAAGGCGTGCTACGATATTCAATTCGGTCACGTAGAACGCGCTACGCACGATAATACAAGTTGGGATTCTGCTCGTTTCGAGTCTGCTGGACAGAAGTGGGTAGACGTGTCGGAAAACAACTACGGCGTGGCAATTTTGAACGATGGGAAGTACGGGTTTGGCGTGGACAACGGCAGCTTATCAATGACGATGTTAAAGTCGGGCAGTTTTCCCTTTGATGGGGCAAGCGACATTGTGCCTACGTTTATTTATTCCATCGTACCGCATGCACATAGAGGGTGCAATGGCGGCATTGTGGAGAAATCCTATGTATTAAACAGACCGTTTATAGCAAAAACAGTGCAGAAAAACACGGCTGGGGGCTTGCCACAGAGTTTCTCGTTATTGCATTGTTTGACGTCGGGCGTTATCATGGAAACGGTAAAAGCGGCGGAGAACGGCGATGGGGTAATCGTGCGTATGTACGAAGCCTACAAGGAGAGAAAAACAGTTCGAGTTTGCATTCCTAACGCCAAAGCAGTTGTTTTGTGCGATTTGAATGAAAATGAGATAGAAACGTTGGATTTGAATGCAGAAACGGTTGCGTTCAATATCAAGCCTTTTGAAATTATAACTTTGAAGATAAAAGGTTTATCGTATGGAGAGAATATCATTGACGAAGGGAGCGAGTGTCGCCGTTGATTTCGAACGGGGTGAAATAGCCGAGATAGAATACGAGGGGATGCAGTTGAATCAAGGTCGCGTGCCCATGTTTTCCGTAAAATTGAGAAAACGAACGGGCGAATCGCAGGTAGTTCCTTCGACGGACTGTGCGTTTTTAGGCTTTGATGGGCATACGGCAAAATATACGTCTGCATGGTTTGATGCGGATTTGCAAGTAAGGGGAGAGGATTCTTCCCTTCTTTGGCGTATAGCAATCCATAACAAAACGCAAGAGCTTCTTGAATGGGTAGAGCTGATGTCCTTTTCCGTTTTGGGGAAATTAAAGGACGAACCACAAGGCCAAGGTGAGATTATTTATCCTTATAACGAGGGATGCAGAGTGACGAATATGGCGTTTAGAGAAAGTATGCCTTTCCGTTATATCGAGCCTGATTATCCTAGTAAAAATACCTATTCGATATTCCCAAATATGGTGTGCGCGCAATTCATTGCGTACCTGCTTAACGGAATGGGTATCTATTTGGGTATGCACGATGAGGGAAGAACGACAAAACATATCGATTTCTGTTATGATAACGGCGGTATTAAGGTGTTTATGCGCACTTTTTGCGACGTGGGATACGGGGAAGATTATGTGATGCCGTTTGATAGCGTCTTACAGATTTTCCATGGAGAATGGTACGCGGCGGCGGATATTTACTACGATTGGTTTACAAAGCACTTACCTCAGGGCTTAAAAAAGATAAAGGAAAACGATGCGTTGCCGAAATGGTATACGGAATCGCCGCTTGTCGTAGCTTATCCTTTGCGCGGTAAGCACGATACGGATATTTCTGCAAACGGCTTATATCCTTATAAAAATGCATTGCCTTTTTTGGAAGATATTTCAAGGCAAGCAAACAGCAGCGTTATGGCACTGCTTATGCATTGGGAGGGGACGGCTCCATGGGCGCCTCCTTACGTATGGCCTCCCTATGGCGGTGAAGACGAGTTTTTTGCATTCGTGGATGAAGCGCACGGGAAAAATATGCTTGTGGGCTTATATTGTAGCGGCTTGGGTTGGACGCAACAAAGCCATATGGATCCGGCTTATCAGCGCAAGAATGATTTTCAGGAATTGAAGATTCAAGATTGCGTTTGTACAAATTCGAACGGCGAAATTAGCAGTACGATTTGTTCGGCGCAAAGAGAGGGGTATGATTTTTGTCCCGGCTGTGCGGAAACGAAACGCATCCTCAAAGAAGAATTTGACAAGCTTTGCGCACACAAGATCGATTACGTGCAGGCACTGGATCAAAATCACGGCGGCAACTCGTATTTTTGTTATAGCGATAAGCACGGGCATTCGCCTGCGCCGGGAAAATGGCAGCAGATAGAAGTCAATCGCTTATTGGAGTCAATCGATAAAAACGGAGTATTGTTCGGCTGTGAAACGGCGGCGGCAGAGCCCTTTTTAGCACAATTGCAATTCAGCGACAATCGATATGAATTGAATTATTACGTCGGCGAACCGATTCCTGTTTACGCCTACTTGTTTCATGAGTACGTGAATAATTTTATGGGCAATCAAATATGCGCGATGTTGGAAAAGAAGGAAAACAACTTCACGTATAGGCTTGCTTATTCCTTTGCTGCTGGCGACATGCTGACGGTGGTATTGAACGGCGACGGAGAATTGCAACACGCTTGGTGCGACTACGTTAAGCCTGTAGAAATGCATACGAATAAGGCTGTTGTTTTGGCGTTTGTAAAAACGCTGAATGCTTGGCGTAGGGAAGGCGGTAAAGCATTTCTTCATAGCGGTAAAATGGTTGCGCCTATCGGTGTAAAATGTCCGCAGGAGCAATTTTTATTAGAGGACGGAAAGACCTACTTAAAAACGGACGCCGTATTAAGTGCGGCGTATGAAAGCGACGGTCAGCGTGCGCAATTCCTCATCAACTACAACTTAAATGCCGTTGAAGTGGAATTGGAGAAAGCGTGCGACGCATATTTCGACTGTGCATTGACTGTATGCCAGAAAGAAACAAAAACGTTGACGGTACCGCCTTTATCGGTCGTTATGCTTAAAATAGAGAACTGAATGGGAAATAAGGAGATTTTTTCCATGAGAAAAGGTAGAATTACGATTCCTACGGATGAAAATTTTGTAGAAGGGACAAAGAAAATAGCCGATTTATGGGGCGCGGACGCAGTGCGCGATTGCGACGGCGTGAAGCTTCCCAAAAATCCAAAAGAGATTGCGGATAAGGTATACAACGTGTACTTTGTCGATAGAGGCAACCACGAATGGGCGGCAAATAACCCCGACGAATGGCAGCATATGTTCATCATGACGCCGTTTATTACGGCGACGGAAGAAACATTGTCCGTGCATTTGATGGACACTTTCTACGCAGAACAAGTCAAGCCTGATTTCTCGCCCGAAGCCATTAAACACATCGAGGTTATGGACAGAACGACGGGGCAGGTATGCGACGAATGGTCTATAGACGAAGAAAAAGGGAACGTTATTATTCGCAATACGAAGCCTTTTCATCAGTACACGGTGGCGTTTTTGGGGATTTCTCTTTGGCATCCTGTACATATGTACAACTATATCACGAACAACTGGGACGAGCCTCATCATATCATGTACGATCCGTACTATCCAAAAACGAGAAAGTTTATTCGTGAAAATTTACAACGTTGGTGTAATGAGAATCCCGAATGTAACGTTGTGCGTTTTACCACGTTCCTTTATATGTTCTCGCTCGTATTCAATCAATACGGCAAGGAAAGAAACGTGGATTGGTTTGGTTATAACATGGCGGTCAGCCCTAGAATGCTGGACGATTTCGAAAAGCAGTATGGCTATAAAATGCGCGCGGAATATCTCGTAGACGCAGGCTATTACAACCAAACCCACCGCATTCCCACCAAGGAATATAAGGATTGGATGGAGTTTATTGAAAACTTCGTTATTGAAACGGTCAAGGATTTGGTGAAAATCACCCACGATAACGGCAAGGAAGCGATGATGTTCCTTGGCGATTGCTGGATCGGCGCGGAAATTTTCGGCGAAAGATATAAGGAATTAAATCTTGACGCGCTTGTAGGCTCGGTTGGCGGCGGCGTTACCGTACGTATGCTTTCCGACGTAGAGGGCGTGCGCTATAAGGAAGGACGTTTCTTGCCCTATTTCTTCCCCGATACCTTCTTTGAGGGGAATGAGGAGAATGCGGTAGCGGAGCTAAATAATAACTGGATCACGGCACGCAGAGCGATGATGCGTAATCCCTTGGATAGAATTGGTTTCGGTGGGTATTTAGAGCTTGCCGCAAAGTTCCCGAAATTTATCGAACGGGCAGGGCAGGTATGCGACGAGTTCCGTTATATCTATGATACGGTAAAGACACAAACGCCTAAAAATTTTGCGAAAGTAGCGGTTTTGAATGCTTGGGGCAAAAAACGTAGCTGGATGTGCAATATGACCGCGCACGAGCTTTGGTATCAGCAAAGCTATTCTTATCAAGGCATTTACGAGGCGCTCAGCGGTTTGCCCGTAGAGGTAGCATTCATCAATTTCGACGATGTAAAGATGGGTAAACTCGACGAGTTTGACGTAGTCATTAACGCAGGTGACGCGGGCACGGCATGGAGTGGCGGCGAGTTCTGGACGGACGAAGAAATTGTCACAAAAGTGAGAAAATTCGTTTATAACGGCGGTGGGGTCATCGGCGTTGGCGAGCCGACTGCATGCTTGAAGAATGGGAAGTTCTTCCAGCTTTCCGACGTATTGGGCGTTGATAAGGAATGCGGCATTTCGCTTGGCGAAGATAAGTACAATATCGAAAAGCACAGCGAGCATTTCATTTTAGACGGTATTGAAAGTCCCATCGATTACGGTGAGGATAAGAAGAATATTTTTGCGCTTGACGGCACAAACGTCGTAGATATCGTGTTCTCCGATCGGTTTACAAGAAAGGTAAACGTTGGTGAAGTGAAGATGGCGACTAACGCTTACGGGAAGGGCAGAAGCTTCTATATGACGGGCTTGCCTTACTCTGCTCAGAATGCAAAACTTCTTTATCGCGCTATCCTTTGGACGGCAGGGAAAGAGGATATGGACAAGAAGTCCTATTGCACGAATCCGCTTACGGAAGCACATTTCTATGGGGGCAGGTACGCGATCACCAACAATACCAGCGTAGAACAGACGACGATTTTCTATGATATTCACGGCGCACAGCAGGCGCTTTGTTTGCAACCCTACGAAATTAAATGGATTGAGGCGTAAAACGCTAACTTTTCAAAATAGCTCTCTATTTTGCCGATGTAGATGCTTAATAAAGATTGGCTGTGTGAATGAAGGGTTGGATTTTGTCTAAAAATGTCGGATTTTTATTGACAGTCGTTATGGGGTATGTTAAAATATAACGTAATAAAACGTTTTCGAGGGGCGCTATGTACGATTTATTTATCAGTTATAGACGAGAAGGCGGCTTTGCTACGGCGCGACTTTTGTACGAGCATTTAAAAAAGCTGGGGCTCAATCCGTTCTTTGACTTGGAAGAGTTGAGTTCCGGACACTTCAATACGAAGCTTTACAGCTCTATTGAAGAGAGTATGAATTTCACGCCCATACTTTCCAAAAACGCATTAGAGCGTTGTGCAAACGAAGGGGATTGGCTCCGTTTGGAAATTGCGCATGCAATCAAGCTGGGCAAAAATATAGTCCCCGTCATGCTGGAGGAATTCACGTGGCCGAATAATCTTCCTGAGGACATCAAGGAGCTAGTGAATTATAACGGCATACATATCAGTAAAGAGTATTACGAGGCATCGGTGGGTAAACTGGTAAGTATGTTGAAAAACGTATCTTTACCGACCACCTCGAAGTTAGACGCCGTGGCTTCTTACGAACGTGAGGGCAACGCATATATCTTTTCCGACGATAAAAAGGAAATTCGCCGTTTAAAAATTCAGCAAGACCTTATGGTGGATTTTGATCGCGAGGTTTATACAGGTGTTTGCGAGCGCTATGACGAGTTGCGCGTACTGGACATTGGTTCGAACACGGGCGCGTTCGTGCATGACCGCATTGTTCAATGCGGTAAGGTGACCAAGCTTATCGGTCTCGAATACGACAGGGGATTTGTGGAAAGCTCCAACGCAAAATACGGCGTAGAAGGCAAAATTAAGTTTTTCGAACAGAACGTTGAGGAGGAGGATTTTGCCGATAAGCTGGAAGAATATATGGAAGAAATGGACGTTGAAAGCTTTAACGTCGTTAATATCAGTATGCTGATACTCCATTTAAAGAGTCCGTATAAAATGTTAAAATCCATCCGCCGTTTCTTGGAAAGAGGAGCAACGCTGATCGTCAAGGATATCGACGACGGGTTCAATATGGCTTATCCCGATGAGGACGGCAGTATTCAGCGTATCTATAACATTTGTAAACGTAGCCGTACTTCGGGCTATCGCAACAGCGGAAGACAGATATACACCCTTTTGATGCGTTCGGGGTATAGGGACGTTCGATTGGAAAAAATGGGTATCTCGACGCCTGGAATGGACTACGAAAAACGTTCGGCTTTGTTTGATACGTACTTCTCGTTTATTCTGGAAGAGCTTAAGATTTATGTAAAGGCGAATCCCGAAGATCAGCGCGCCGTGAAGGATTTGGAGTGGTACGACAAGATATACGAGGATTTAGAGGCAAAATTCCAAGACGAAAATTTCTTCTTTAATTTGGGATTCGTATTATTCACTGCCAGAAAATTATAATCGGAGAAAACGGACAAACTTTTATCCCAAGTTTGTCTGTTTTTTTTATCTGCATAATACTCCTTTGTACCTTTGGTACAATAAAAAGAGTGGGGTAAAAATGTTTTTACGTTTAAATTACCAAAAAATAAGCATATTTATACACGCTATGCATGTAATTTTGGATAAAATTTAAATAATAGTGTATACTATTATAATCAAAATGAAAAAACAATTAATGAAAGAGGAAAATAGAGGAATGAAAAAGGTACAAAAGATTGCAATTATGACGGGCGGCGGCGATTGCTCTGGGTTGAATCCCGTTATTCGCGCGGTTGTAAAAACGGCTATCTTGAAATACGGTTTGGAGGTTGTGGGGATTCGCCACGGTTATCACGGGCTTTACCACGGTGATTTTGTCAAGCTCGGTTTGGAAGACGTAGAGGAAATTATCACGAGAGGGGGCACGATTTTATATAGCTCCAACAAGGATAATCTGTTTAAATATCCCGTAAAAGACGCGAATGGGGAATTTGTTCGCGACGAAAACGGCAAGCTCACCTATGAAGACGTTTCCGACGTTGCTGTAGAGAACTTGAAGAAGGCAGGGATCGACGCAATGTTCATTTTGGGCGGCGACGGTACGCTTACTTCGGGTAGAGACTTTGCAAGAAAGGGCGTAAATGTTATTGCGATTCCCAAAACGATTGACAACGATTTGGCGTTCACCGATTATACGTTTGGGTTTGATACGGCAATCAGCGTAGCAACGGACGGCTTGGACAGAGTCCGCACGACGGGTATGTCCCATCACAGAATCATGGTTGTGGAAATCATGGGTAGAGGAGCAGGCTGGTTGACGTTGCATTCGGGTATTGCAGGCGCGGCAGACGTTATTTTGTTGCCCGAAATTCCTTATGATATCAACAAGGTGGCTGAAAAAATCAAGGCAGATAAGGCGAAGGGTAAAGAATTCTCCATCGTAGCCGTTTCGGAAGGTGCAAAATCCTTAGACGGCAAGCAGGTTATTTTAAAGGTGAGAGAGGACAGCCCCGACCCCATTCGTTTGGGCGGTGTTGGCGCAGTCGTTGCAGATCAGCTTGAAACGTTGGTTGGCTCGGAAGCGAGAGCAACTACGCTTGGTCATATTCAGCGTGGCGGTGTGCCTACGGCGCATGACAGAGTGCTTTCTTCCCGTTACGGATATGCGGCGGTTGAGCTTTGCATGAAAGGGGAGTTTGGCAAGATGGTCACCATGCAGGGCGATACGATCGGCGCGGTCTCGTTGGAAGAAGTTATCGGTCAGAAGACGAAGAACGTAGATCCCAACGGCGAACTTGTTTCGATGGCAAAGGCGATGGGCGTTTGCTTTGGCGACTAAGTACAATAAAATAGGAAAAGCGCTGCTTCTATCGGAAGCGGCGCTTTGGTTTTAAGGAAAAATTTTTCAAAAATTGTGATAAAACGTTTGACAAACGCATAATTGTAAGATATAATAAATCTGATGAATTAGCAATGGCTAACAACATTTTTTAGGAGACAGTCATGAACCTGAACGTAGTAGAACTTGGGAAAGAATACGTGATTGCACGTATTGAAACGGACGACGAAGAATTGAACTCGTTTTTATTTTCGCTTGGTTGCTACAGCGGTGAGAAAATCACGGTGGTTTCCCGTCGCAAAGGTGGCTGCGTAGTGGCAATCAAAGACGCCAGATATAACATTGATAATTTCTTAGCGGAAGCGATTATCGTATAACGTGATTTATAAAAAGTAATCCCTGCGATTATTTTTTTGGGCGCGTGTTAGCATAAACTAACAAAAAACTTATCAATATATGGAGGTACATACATGAGAATTGCTTTAACAGGCAATCCAAACAGTGGAAAAACAACGATGTTCAATGCCTTGACCGGTAGCAACGAAAAGGTTGGAAACTGGGCAGGGGTTACCGTAGAAAGAAAAGAGCATAAGATTAAAGGCCGTTTTTACGACGGGGAAGAGGAGTTGATTGCAGTCGATCTTCCGGGCGCATATTCGATGTCGCCGTTTACGTCGGAGGAAACGATTACAAGCGCCTACGTCAAAAATGAAAGACCTGACGTTATTATCAACATCGTAGACGCAACCAACCTTAGCCGTAGTTTGTTCTTCACAACGCAGTTATTGGAATTGGGTGTTCCCGTTGTCGTAGCGCTTAACAAAGCGGATATTAACGAGAAGAAGGAAACGGAAATTGACGAGGCGGCGCTTTCTAAAAAGCTTGGCTGTCCCGTCATAGAAACGGTATCCACGTCGGCGGACGGGTTAAAAGCGGTGGTGGAAGCGGCGGTTGCCTTGGTGGGCAAGACGCAAACCGTGCCTTTTGTGCAGGGAGATATCGATCTCACGGATAAGAAAGTGGTGGAAGAAGCGGATAGAAAGAGATTCGCGTTTGTAAACGGTATCGTAGCCGAAGTGGAAACCCGTAAGGTATTCACAAAGGACGTAACCTGGCAGGATAAGTTGGATGGGGTAATCACCAACAAGTGGTTGGGTATTCCCATTTTCGCTGTGGTAATGTTCCTTGTGTTCGGATTGTCGCAGGCATGGCTTGGGCCTTGGATTGCGGATACGTTTACGGGTTGGTTGGAAATGGGGCAGGAAGCGCTTGCCGGCGCGCTTGCGAATGCGGATGGCGAGCTGGGTATTTGGGCTTCGATTTTGGTGCATGGCGTCATCGGCGGCGTTATTGCCGTTATCGGGTTCTTACCTCTCGTTATGGTCATGTATTTCCTGATTGCTTTATTGGAAGATTGCGGTTATATGGCGCGCGCTTCCGTTGTGCTGGATCCCATCTTCAAGAAGGTAGGGCTTTCGGGAAAGTCGATCATTCCGTTCGTTATCGGTACGGGGTGCGCGATTCCCGGCGTTATGGCTTGCCGTACGATCCGCAACGAAAGAGAACGCAGAACGACGGCGATGCTGGCGCCCTTCATGCCTTGCGGCGCAAAATTGCCCGTAATTTCCTTGTTTGCAGGGGTGTTCTTCGGCAAGTCTGCTTGGGTGGGCGTAACGATGTATTTCGTGGGCATACTTATTATCCTTGGCTGCGCGTTGCTGATCAACCTTTTGACGGGAAATAAAAATAGAAAGTCCTTCTTTATTATAGAGCTCCCCGAATATAAGCTTCCCAGCCTTTGGGGGGCGTGCAAATCCACGATTTCCCGCGCTTGGGCATTCATTGTAAAAGCAGGTACGATCATCTTGGTTTGCAACTTTGCCGTACACGTTATGCAGACGTTCAACTGGAGCTTCCAGGTGGTAGAAGCGGATCAATCTATCCTTCACGACGTTGCAATGCCGTTCTCGTACGTGCTCGCGCCGATTATCGGCGTATGCGCATGGCAGCTTGCGGCGGCGACGGTTACCGGCTTTATTGCAAAGGAAAACGTAGTGGGTACGTTGGCGGTATGTTACGGCATCACCAACTTCTTCGATATGGATGAACTTGTCATATTGGAGGGGGTCGGCGGCGACGTAGCGGCGGTATTCGCGATTACGAAAGTGGCGGCGCTTGCCTTCTTAATGTTCAATCTGTTCTCGCCGCCTTGCTTTGCAGCGATTGGCGCTATGAACGCGGAAATCAAGAGTAGAAAATGGTTCTGGGCAGGCATTGGGCTTCAATTTGCGGTCGGTTACACCGTAAGTTTCCTCGTCTTCTTCTTTGGAACGTTGTTCACGGGCGCAAGCTTCGGCGCGGTTTGGATGCCTATCGTCGGCTGGCTAATCGTGCTTGCGATTGCGGCGGTGATTACGGTACTTATCATCAAAAAGAACAGACAATTAAAAGCGTAAAAGGAGTAGACTATGGAACCGGGTGATATTATTGCTATTGCGGCAATCGCCTTCATTATCGGCGGCGCGATTTTTTACATCATCAAAGCAAAAAAGAGTGGTAAAAAATGTATCGGCTGTCCCGATGGGTGTTCTTGCGGTATAAAGGACGGAAAAAATAAGGACTGCGCACAGAGCTGCTGTTGCGGTTGCCATAAAGAATAAGAAATGGAGTGGATGCGACGTAAGGTGGCATTCACTCTTTAATTTTTAAGAGAAAAATGATAAAAATCGCCGTTTGGGCTTTACAAATCAAGAAAAATCGGTTATAATACAGCTTATATAAGGGGTAAAAGTATGAAATACCGTGAATCGCAAGAAATGTATTTGGAAACGATTTTGCTTTTGAAGAAGAAAAAGGCATGCGTGCATTCGATTGATATTGCCAACGAATTAGAATATTCCCGTCCCAGCGTTTCCCGTGCGGTGGGGTTATTGCAAAAGAGTGGCTATATCACCATGGCGCCGTCTGGGGAAATCGATTTGACGGAGGCAGGTCATCAAAAAGCGATGGATATCTACGAACGGCACCGTGTGATTACGGAGGTGTTGATGAAGCTTGGCGCGGAGGAGCGCGTAGCGGAGGAAAACGCTTGCCGTATCGAGCACGTTATTTCCGACGATTTGATGGAAACCTTAAAAGCGTTTATGGACAATAAATAATAGGCTAAAAGACTTCACACCGTCTATAAGACGGTGTTTTTTGTTTTTTGGTAACTTTTTTTTATTAAAATATAGACAAAATCGAGAAAATATGATATAATTCGTCTATATTTCCATTATGTATGAGTGAAACTCAGGAGAAAGAGATGAAAAAGACGGTTTTGATAGAAAATTGGCGCCTTACGTGGATTGAAAATGCAGACGTGCGCAAACATGCAATCGAGTTAAAAACGTGTGCGGACGTGGCAAAAAGCGGCTATAAGAGTATTGAAGCTACCGTTCCCGGAAATGTAGAAATCGACTTCATGCGTGAAGGGCTTTTGGAAGATATTTACATGGGTGCCAACTCTGTACATACGCAAAAGTTAGAAAACCTGCATTTGTATTATTATACGGAGTTCGATTACGAAGCGAACGAGAATATGGACGCCGTACTTTGCTTTGAGGGCGTGGATACGGCTGCGGATATTTATCTTGACGGCGAAAAGTTGGGCTTTGTTGAGAACATGTTCCATGCCCACCGTTTCAATTTGAACGGCGTGGCTAGCGGTAAGCATCAGCTGCTTGTACATATTTTGCCGTCGGCGATTTATGCCCGTCAATTTGAAATTCCTGCGATGTGTTTCGGTATGAAATACAATCACGACGGGATTATGCTTAGAAAAGCGGGTTCGATGTTCGGCTGGGATATCATGCCCCGTATCGTTTCCGGAGGACTTTGGAAACCCGTTTCAGTGGAGTATTTACCGAAATCGAGAATTGTCAATCCGTACACGTATACCCATCAGCTTTACGGTGAAAACAACGAAATTGCCCACTTGCTTACCACGTTAAAAATCGAAACGGAAGCGGATTATATCACGGACTTCACGGTTGTTGTTACGGGTAAGTGTGGGGATAGCGAATTCCGCACGGAATACCGTCCGTTCTGCGCTTCTATGCGCATTGATACCGAGCTTCGTTCTCCTAAGCTCTGGTGGCCGAAAAACTACGGCGAGGCGAACCTTTACGACGTGGACGTTATTCTCTTATATAAGGGGGTGGAATGCGATCGCGTTTCCTATCGGTTAGGCGTTCGTAAGCTGTGGTTAAAGCGTACTTCTCAAGCAGGGGATAACGGCGAATTTTGTTTTATCGTAAACGGCAAGAAGATTTTCGCGATGGGGACAAACTGGGTGCCTTGTGACGCGTTGCCCTCTCGCCATGACGAGTACACGTTGCGTAATATTCAAATGGCGAATGATTTGGGTTGTAACATGATCCGCTGTTGGGGCGGTAACGTCTATCCCAGCGACGTACTTTACGACTATTGCGACAGACATGGTATCATGATTTGGCAGGATTTTGCGCTTGCTTGCGGACATTATACGGACGATGAGCGCATCTGTAAGCTGATGCGTGAAGAGGTGAAACAGATTGTCATTGAAAAAAGACAGCATCCCTCGCTTGCGGTATGGGCAGGGGATAACGAATGCGACTCCTTTGTTTCCTCTAACTGGGAGGGCGCACGTACGGAAGATGATCCGCCGTCCTTCCTCAATCCAAACTTTAATAAATTGACGAGGGACGTTATTTTGCGCGAAGTGCGCAATCATGACGCAACCCGTCCCTATCTTCCCAGCTCCCCGTACTTGGACGACGTGGCTTGGAAATACGGTATGCCTGCGGAATCGCATACGTGGGGGCCCAGAGACTTTTTTAAGGGCGATTATTACGGTAACGTACAATGCCATTTCGCTTCGGAAATCGGCTACCACGGCTGTCCTTCGCCGAAGTCTATTGAGAAGTTTATCCCTGCGGAAAGTTTGCCCGTTCATTCGATTACGGAAATTTATAAAAATCCCGATTGGCTGATTCATGCGGCAGGTATCGAAACGTGCGTAGAGGGAAATCCCTATGCGTACAGACTTCCCCTGATGGTGAGTCAAGTAGAACGTATTTTTCAAACGGCAGGCGATGATTTGGATACGTTTGCCCGTCAAAGCCAAATTTCGCAAGCGGAGGCAAAGAAGTATTTTATCGAGAGTTTCCGTGTGGCGAAATGGAGAAAAACGGGTATTTTATGGTGGAACGTTACGGACGGTTGGCCGCAGGTATCGGACGCCATCGTAGATTGGTATGGCTGTAAGAAATTGGCGTATAGCTACATCAAGCGCTCACAACAGCCTTTCTGTATGATGTGTGACGAGCCGAAGAACGGCGTTTTGGAGTTGGTAGTCGCAAACGACACGCAAAAGGCGTTGACGGCGGAATACACCGTGATAGATTTGACAACGGACGAAACAGTGTTTAGCGGTACGGTCACGGTAGAGGCAAACGGCGTCAGCCGTCCTGCGCAGTTGACCGAAAGAGAGGGCGGTTTCTACCTCATTCGTTGGAAGACGGAGCTTGGCGAAGGCGTCAATCACTTCGTTTGCAACATCGGCGAGGGTTGGACGTATGAACGGTATAAGGCTTGTATGGAAAAAGCAGGTTTTTATAACGAATTTGAAGGTTTTTAAGAGAATAAATTAAGGAATGATAAAGGAGAGTACTATGGCTTTATTATCCGATGAATTGGTGGCGAAAGCTTTGGCGGTACAGAGCGCTGAGGAATTGCAGGCGCTGGCAAAAGAAAACGATATCGACCTTTCTTTGGAAGAGGCGATTGCTTCGTTTGAAATGATTTTGGCAAATCGCAAAAATAACGAATAACGACGGGTAGACTATGAACAAAAGGCAACTGCGAGGGGTGCTGATTATTTTGCTCGCGTCCTTGATATGGGGCGCGGCGTTTGTCGCGCAAAGCGTGGGGATGGAAAAAATCGGTCCGTTCACGTTTAGCGGTATACGTATTATGATGGGTGCGGCAACGCTCGTACCCGTCATGCTGGTCAAGGATGGTATCGCGCGCAAAAACAAACTAGCAAAACGTCCTTTCTTCACAAAACGGGAGTATATTTATGGCGCGGCTTTGGGCGTCGTATTGGCGGTTGCGTGTAATTTTCAGCAGTGGGCATTGGTGTATACAACACCAGGGAAAACAGCGTTCATTACGGCCATGTATATGCTCTTTGTGCCTTTAGCAGGGATTTTCTTAAAGAAAAAAGTATCGCCCGTTGTGTGGGGCAGCGTGTTGCTTGCGGTGCTCGGGATGTATCTTTTGTGCGTCGACCCTGCCGAGCTGGGTTTGAACTTTGGCGACGTACTTGCGTTTGTATGCAGTCTGTTCTTTGCGGTGCAAATTCTGCTCATCGAAAAGAGTGGCGAGGAAGTGGATAGCGTCAAGCTTTGCTTTTTGGAATTCTTTGTTTGCGGTATAATCTCCACTGCCTTGATGTTTATTTTTGAGGAACCGAATCTGCAAGATATAGGCGCGGCGATCGTGCCACTGTTATATGCAGGGGTGCTCAGCGGCGGTGTAGCGTATACCTTACAAATTGTGGGGCAACGCGACGTTGGACCGACGGTCGGCTCGCTTCTTATGAGTATGGAATCGGTATTTGCCGTGCTGACGGCGTGGATTTTGATAGGCGAGGGTATGAACGGCAGAGAGATCGCAGGATGCGTCATTATGTTCGTGGCGATTGTTTTGTCGCAATTATCCGATTTTGTGATGGCGAAATGGAAAAAAGTAAAAGAGAATAAATAGGCGGTGATATGATGAAAGAGCTTACCAACGAAAAGAAATTATATGCGCGCAAGCTGAAAAAACCGAATTTTATTTACGGGTTTTTGGGTGGTGTTTGGCGCGCGTTTATGTACAAAAAATATAACGTTACCTATACGATGAAGACGGACGTAAGAAAGGTGAAAGGCCCGTATATCTTCATCAGTAACCACGCTTCGAGGTTGGATTATATCTTCACGGGCGTACCCATGCTCCCTGCGAGAATGAACTTCGTTGCAGGGTATAACGAGTTCTTCCGTTCGCACCTGGCTGGGGTATTTCGTCTTTTGCAGGTCATTCCGAAAAAGAATTTTACGCCCGATCACTACGCGTTAAAGGAAATCAACCGTATTTTGAAAGACGACGGAAAAGTGATTATATTCCCCGAGGGTATGAGCTCGATTTCGGGCGCAAATCAACCGATTGCCATCGGTACGGGGAAATTTATCAAGCATTACAAAGTGCCCGTGTACTATTCCATTATCAAAGGGGGATATCTCACCAGCCCTAAGTATAACTTAAAGGATAGGTTGGGGAAGGTAGAAGTGGAAATCGACCAGTTGTTTACACCCGAACAGATCGAAACGCTTTCTCCTGACGAAATTGAGGATATTGTAAACAAGGCGTTGTATCACGATGATTACGCTTGGAATAAGGTGCAAAAGAACCGTTACGATATCGGCGACCACGGCGCGGAGGGCTTGGAAACGCTGCTATTCTGGTGTCCGAAATGCGGAAAGCAGCACGTGATGACGGCGGAGGGGAACGTAATCCGTTGCAGCGCTTGCGGTAACGGCGCGTCCATCGACGAGACGTATACCATGACGCCGCTTGATGAAACTTGTGTGATTCCCGAAACGCAAACGCAGTGGTTTAATATGCAACGCGAGGTCATTCGCAAAGAGGTGCAGGACGAAAATTTCGTGCTTACGCAAAACGTAAAGCTGGGTACGATTCCCAAAACCGAGTATTTAAAGAATCAGGAAACCTCATATATCGTGGGAGAAGGAAAGTTGACGCTGGATCGTACGGGGCTGACCTACGAGGGGACGAAGGACGGCGAAGCGTGGTCTTTCCATATTGAAAGTAAAAACCTGCCCACGTACGGCATGTGTACGGACGTCAGCCGTTTCTATACCTTTGTGAACGGCGAGTTTGTGGAATTTTATCCCGAAACCAACGTCGTGGAAAAATTCTTCCTTGCTACGGAGGAAATTCACCGTTTGAACGGCGGCAGATGGCAGGATTTCAAATTTGAAAAATAATCAGTTATTTTTCATTCATCTCATACCTGGTATGTGGTAATAAACGACATAAAACGCTTTTGCGAAGGTTTGCAAAAGCGTTTTTTTATGAAAAAATTTCATAAAAGTATATACAAACGTGAAAAAGTATGCTATAATAAACGGGTGGAAATAAAAAAGAAGGAGAGCTTTTATGCAAACGGTAGAAAAAGACCGCTTTGGAAAACAAAACTGGTGGATTTTGATTGTTTTCGGTTTGATCGGGCAAATTGCTTGGTCGGTGGAGAATATGTATTTCAACGTATTTGTATACGAGAAGATCGATCAAAACTTAAACGCAATCACGTTGATGGTACAGCTGTCGGGCGTGGCGGCGACGGTAACGACGTTGATAGCGGGTACGTTGTCCGATAAATTCGGCAATCGGCGTCGGTTTATCTCCTACGGCTATATCATTTGGGGTATTACGGTCGGGTTATTCGGTTTTCTGTCCAAGGATAGTATTCAAGCCATCTTTCAAACGACGGAAGCGAAAGCAATTTCCATTGCGATCGTGCTGGTCATTGTGGGGGATTGCGTAATGACCTTCTTCGGTTCGACGGCGAATGACGCGGCGTTTAACGCATGGGTGACGGATAATACCAAGGAATCTTTCCGCGGTAAAGTGGAAGGTGTGCTTGCGGTATTGCCTTTGGCGGCGATGCTGATTGTGGCAGGCGGCTTTGGTATGATTGTAGAAGGGATTGGCGAAAATGGGTACACGGTACTCTTCTGCGCGTTGGGCGTAGTGATTGTGGCTTGCGGTATTGCCGGGGTTTTCGTCGTTAAAGACAGCCCGACTTTGGTGAAAAATGGTACGCTGAAAGACATCGGCTACGGATTTAAACCCAGCGTCATTAAGCATAATGCGCCGTTGTATGTAACGCTTGCAATCGTTGGCGTATACGGCATTGCTTGCCAAATTTTTATGCCTTACCTCATTATTTATATGAAGACGTATCTGCATTTTTCAGTCATCGAGTACAGCGTGGTATTTGGCGCGGCAATTATTGTCGGCGGCGTGTTGAACGTGCTTTTCGGCGGAAAGACGGATGGCATGGACAAGGCGAAACTCATGTACGCGGCGGCAGGGATCTTTGCAGTAGGACTTTTGGGAATGTATTTTTCGCATTTTGATAACCATATCGCCACTTTGATTGTGTTTGGCGTGTGCGGATTCGTTATGATAACGGGCTACATTTTGATTTCTGCTTTAAGCGGTGCTTTGGTGCGTGATTACACGCCCGAACGCGATGCGGGAAAGCTACAGGGTGTGCGCATGATTTTTAGCGTGCTCATTCCTATGTTAATCGGCCCTATGATCGGCAATGCCATCAATATGAGTCTTGGTGCGACGTACGAGAACGCAGGCGCGGACGCAATGACAACGTCACATATTCCTGCGCCGGAAATTTTCTTGGCTGCAGCGCTTTGCGCTCTGTTGTTGTATGCTTTAATTCCCGTTTTGGTGAAAGTGAAAAATAAGGGGAAAGAGAATGAGATTAAAGACGAGATATAATATTGGCGAAATTCCGCATAACGAGCATCCATGTCCGCAACGAATGCGTAAAAATTGGCTGTGTTTGAATGGACAATGGCACTTTTATAAAGAGAATGTAAACGGCGAAAAATCGTACGAGGGGAACATTTTAGTGCCCTTTTCCCCCGAAACGTTAAATAGCGGTATTGCAGAAGACTTTGTGCTGCTTAGCGGTGAAAAGCTTGTATATACGCGTAAAGTGGAGATTGATAAAACGCTGACGCTGGGATGTACGTTGCTGCATTTTGGTGCGGTGGACAGCGAGTGCGAGGTGTTTATTAACGGTCAAAGAGTGGGTGGCCACAGAGGGGGCTTTACTGCATTCACGTTGGACGTAACGAATACGATACGCGAGGGCGAAAACGAAATCATTGTGATATGCACGGACGAAGCGACGAGAAACAGCGGCGCGCGCGGAAAACAGAGCGATAAGCGAGGCGGAATTTGGTACACCCCCCAAAGCGGTATTTGGCAGACGGTGTGGCTGGAAAGTATGCCGCAAAAGCATATTGACGGGTTGAAGATTACGCCGAATGCAAAGGACAAGACGGTGACGGTATCCGTAAACGGTAACGAGGGAACGGAAATCATCGTATTCGACGACGATAAAGAAATTTTAAGGGAGAAATTTGCAGGGCTGATTACGCTTGCGTACGATTTCGAGTTGTGGTCGCCTGAGAACCCTAAGCTGTACGATTTTGTGTTAAAGACGGAATCAGGGGATGAGCTGTGGTCCTATTTCGGCGTTCGTTCCTTTGGTAAAATGAAAGATGAAAAGGGGATTATGCGCCTGACCTTGAATGGTAAGCCGTACTTTTTTAACGGTGTGCTCGATCAAGGGTATTGGTCGGACGGCATGCTGACGTATCCCAGCGACTTGGCTGCGACGGAGGAATTGCAGATGCTCAAGGATATGGGCTTTAACACCGTGCGCAAGCATATCAAGTTAGAGCCGATGCGCTGGTATTACCATTGCGATAGGATAGGGCTTGTTGTTTGGCAGGATTTTGTCAACGGCGGCGGCGAGTATAAGTTTACGCACGTGGCGGCGTTTCCCTTCCTCGGTTTCCATCATAAGGATCATGATTATAAGTACTTTGCTCGTGAAAATGAACGGGGCAGGTACGAGTTCATGCAAATGTTGGAGGAGATTTTAAAACAGCTTTATAATTGTACCTGTATTGGGGTATGGGTGCCTTTTAACGAGGGTTGGGGGCAGTTTGATTCGGCAAAAGCGACGGAATTTATACGCGGCTGCGATCCGACGAGAATTATCGATTCCGTCAGTGGTTGGCACGACCAAGGGGTTGGCAAAACCGACTTAAAGAGCTTGCATATCTATTACACCAAGCTCAAAGTGCCTAAAGATCCTCGTCCCGTTGTGCTGAGTGAATTCGGCGGCTATTCGATGAAGGTGGACGGCCACGTCTTTGACGAGAGTAAAGAGTTTGGGTATAAAAAGTTCCATAGTGAAGAAGAGTTGCTTGCCGCGCTTAAAATTTTGTTTGAAAAGAAGCTGGCGCCCCTGATTGCAAAAGGGCTTTGCGGCAGTATTTACACGCAGGTTTCCGACGTAGAGGAGGAAATCAACGGCTTGGTGACCTACGATAGGGAAATTATCAAAGTGCCCGTTGATAAAATGCGTGCGCTGAGCGACGTGTTAGCGGCAGAAGCGAATCGAGTTCGGTAATCATAAGATAAGAAGAAAAACGGTCTTTCAGGGCCGTTTTTTCTTTTCTGCGAACCGTTTCGTAAAAGTTTTTCAAAAAAACATATATACACAGTATATATCTTTGGAAAAAGCCTTGACAAACAGGGAAAAAAAGTATAAAATAATAAAGAATAATATAATCGGGTTTATGGGCAAAAAATTCGGGATTTAAATTCACGGAAAGAGGAAGAAAAATCAACCCAAAAGTGAAAGCGTGATATACGCGAATGGATCGTAAAACTCTGGGAGGCTTTATGAAGAGAACAGCAAAACGTATTCTTTGCGGCGCACTGTCGCTAATGATGGTAACGTCGCTTGCATTGGAATATGGGATTTCCAATGCAGACGCGTCGTATGCAGGCGCTACGACCACCGCAAAGGCTTCGTTTGAAAACGTTACGGGACAATTTGATACGACTAAGCTGATGGAAAGCTATTTCAATAGCTCGGTGATGAAGTCGGAGGACGTTGCGCCTACGTATGAGACCCGTACCGTTGTGGTAACCCTTAAGGGTGAAAATTTGGTGGAAAGCGCCGACGGTGAAAACGTCACCGATTACATAGATAGTTGGGAAGGACAACGTGCGACGGACAGCATTGCTTCCGAACAGAGCGCCTTCCTTCGCGCTTTGACAAAGAAAGGAATCCCTTATACGTTAGAAAGAACGTACAACACCGTACTCAATGGCGTTGCGATTGAAATTGATACGGAATACGTCTCTGAAATCAAGAAGATGTCGGGGGTAAAGAGCGTCGTTATCACCACAGCTTATGCAGAGCCTGAAACGGCGAGTGCGACGGGCAGTGGCGCGGCGACCAACGAAACCAACGTATACGAAACGGGTATTTATAACCCCGAAGGGTTCTCGCAATACGGCGAGGGCACGGTTGTAGCGGTGCTTGATACCGGTTTGGATTACACCCATCCTGCTTTCCAGCGTTTTGAAACGGACCGCGAGGAATTGACGTTGGCATGGAGCGAGGATACCATCAAGAAAACATTGGCAGAGCAAGAGCTTTCCGCAGAGATGAGATCGGGTTCGTTGGAATACAGCGACGTTTACGTGAGCGATAAAGTACCGTTCGCATACGACTATGCAGACGACGACGCAGACGTATATCCCTCCTATTCCAACCACGGTACGCACGTAGCCGGCATTATCGGCGGTTATGATACCAACGGTTATACCGATAAGGACGGTAACCCGATCGACAAGACGTTCAAGGGCGTTGTTCCCGACGCGCAGCTTGCCATCTTTAAAGTATTCACCGATGATTTGGACGATCCCGATCTTGGCGGTGCAGTTGCGGAAGACATCATTGCTGCTTTGGACGATTGCGTGAAGCTGGGCGTAGACGTTATCAATATGTCCTTGGGTACGTCCTGCGGTTTCTCCACGACGGACGATGGCGACGACGAAGGGGATATGCTCAACGCGGTATATGAAAGAATCAAGGACGCCGGTATTAGCCTTGTCTGTGCGGCAAGTAACGATTACAGCGCAGGTTACGGCGGCGTATACGGTACAAACCTTGCCTCTAACCCCGATTCGGGGACGGTAGGTTCGCCCTCTACGTTTGCGGCGGCACTCTCCGTTGCCAGTGTAAACGGACAGAAAGCAAGCTACCTCATTGCCAACGAAAATAGCAATCCTTCGTACGTATTCTATGAAGAATCCCGTGATATCAACGGCAATCCCTACGATTTCTGCGCGGATATGCAGGCGAGATATAATAAAACGGAATTCGAATACGTGGTCGTTGGCGGTATCGGTCAGTCGGCGGACTATACGAATATCGGGCAATATTTCAAAGATGCAAACGGCAACAGTCTTGGCAGAATCGCATTGATCAAACGTGGCGATTCCACTTTCCAAGAAAAGATAGAAATTGCGATGAACGAAGGCGCAATCGGCGTTATCGTTTATAACAACGTAGCCGGCGTCATCCGTATGAACCTCGGCGAAATCGACAATCCCGTTCCTGCAGTATCCATCAATATGAACGCAGGGAACGCGATGGTGGCGAATGCGGTAAACCGTATCGGTACAATCAAGCTTAGCAACGAGCAAAAAGCAGGACCTTTTATGAGTGAGTTCTCCTCGTGGGGGCCGACGCACGATTTGCGCTTAAAGCCGGAAATCACGGCGCACGGCGGCGAAATCACCTCCACCGTACCCGGTGGCTACGGCGAACAAAGCGGTACGTCAATGGCATCGCCGAATATGGCAGGCTTTACGGCGCTTGTTAGAAGTTATATCAAAAACGACCTTTCCGCTACGGTGGATGAGCTTGTGGCGTATTATACGGCGTTAGAGAGAGCGAAAGATCCTACGGCGAAAGAAGTGGCGGAAAGCGTAATCATTAACCGTCTTGCGATGCAGATGATTATGAGTACGGCGACGACGGCGATCGATCAGGATGATTTGGCATATTCTCCTCGTAAGCAGGGCGCAGGTCTTGCACGTATAGAGAATGTAATCGGCGGCACAAACGCATACCTTTGGACGGACGTAGAAGAAAATGATTATCGTCCCAAGCTGGAGCTTTTCGATAACGAAGAGGGCGTATATAATATGACGTTTAAGGTGACGAACTTCGGTGGGGAGGCGCTTCGTTTCAATACCGATCAAATCGTCATGACGGAAACGCTTTCCATCGATAAGCTGACGGTCAGCGAACAAGCGCACATGTTGGATAAGTCCACGACGGTATGGAAAGTGGACGGCAACGAAGTGACCTCGGTCAACGTAGACGCAGGGGAAACGGTGGAAATTTCCGTTTCGATCACGCTGGACGAAAGCGAGAAGGAATATATCGAAACCAGCTTTGAAAACGGCATGTACGTAGAAGGCTTCTTAAAGCTGAAATCCACGAAGAACGGACAATGCGATTTAAGTATTCCTTTCCTCGGTTTCTACGGGGATTGGGAAGCAGCGCCCATGCTGGATTATTCCGCGTATGAAATTGCGGAAAACGAACAGGACGCATCGGTCAAGGAAGAGGATAAGATTAAAGCGAGCGTATTCGCTACGCAACCTTATTCCAGTTATTACAACGAAAAATACATTCTGCCGATGGGCGGCTACGTGTATCTGTTGCCCGACGATGCAGATCCCGTATACGTAGACGAGGATAAGGCGTCGGTATCCCGTTATAATATTTATTACGGCGAAGGCGCGGCGGAAAACTATATGACGTCTACGGCGATCAAAGCGGTCTACGCAGGACTTTTGCGAAATGCCCGACTCGTCAAGTACAAGATGTATAACGAATTGACGGGCGAGGTGATTTTGGAAGACGTATGTTACCGAGTAGGGAAAGCCTACGCAGGCGGCGGTCAGCCAACGCCTGCCAACGTCGAGCTGGAAATCAGCCCCGAAGCATACGATCTGGCGGCGAACGGAAAATACCGCATGGCGTTTGAATTCTTTATGAATACGCCCGAAGAAGGGGAGACGGCGGCAGAAGAGAACACCTACGAATTTTCCTTCACGGTCGATTACGAAGCGCCGATTTTGGAAGAGGCCCGTATTCGCTACTACAACTATAAAGACGGTAATAAAGAAAAACAACGCATCTATCTTGACGTAGACGTATACGATAATCATTACGCGCAGGCGTTGATGGTTTGCTATCCCAAGACGGATGCAAACGGCGAAGTATCGCTGATGCTCGCCACCGATTATCCCACGCCGATTCGAGATGCAAACCCCAACGGCACGACGACGGTTTCCATCGAAATCACGGATATCTATGAAAAATACGGCAATCAGCTTTACGTGCAGATTGACGACTACGCAGTAAATACCTGTCTGTACCGTATCGACTTGGGTGCGTCGAATAAGAATGCGCTTCCCGATGCAAACGGATTCGGGCTGCTGACGGACGGTAGCCTTAAAAACACGGACGGCAAGTACACGTTAGAGCTCGATCAGTACGAGGCGTACAAAGTACAGCTGGATTACGACGGCGTTGGTAACGCTTCCAACTTCATTTGGAAAGCGTTTGGCAGCAACGTAGCGGTAAAGAACGGCGAAATCGTGGGGTTAAGCGCAGGTACTGCTACGGTAAGGGTAAGTAACCACGATACCATTCCCACGTACTACGATATAGAGGTTACGGTAACGGATAGAAAATATGCTTCGTTATCTAAGGTGCCTTCCATTTCGTTTGGCATTATCAAAACGGCAACCGAATCGTTGGTAAAAGCGACGGGCACGGTAGAGGTGCATGCCGGCGAAGAATTCGTCCTGCCTTTGGAAACGAATCCTTGGTACCATCCGATGGGCGACGATTTACGCGTCGTTTGGTCGAGTACGGACGAAAAGGTAGCAACGGTAGATCAAAACGGTAAAGTAAAGACTTTGAAAAAGGGGTCTGCCGGTATTGTTGCCGCGATTGAACGTTTGGGAAGTGATGGGGAATGGGAGGAAACTCTGTATTCCACCAGCGTAACCTTACGTGTATTGAACGAGTTCACCGTCAGCAATTATACGCTGACCGATTATAACGGTTTGGGCGGCGTTGTCGTGATTCCCGATAATTTAAACGTTTGGTATATCGGCGCGGAAGCGTTCAAAGACAACGATAACATCACGAAGATTGTCATTCCCGCGTCGGTTATTCAAATCAACGAACGCGCGTTTGAAAACTGTACGGCGCTGGAAGAAGTGTATTTCGTCAACGAAAAGCACCGTGTAGATGGAAACGGCAATATCGTGCAGTATGACGAAGCATGGAACGAACTGTCTGCAGGACAGACGGGGCAAGTCATCGACTGGTCGGATCTGTCCATGATTTACGAATATGCATTCTACGGCTGTACCAATCTTAAAAAGATTGATTTCTCCAACGTAAAGACGGCGACGGTAGCGCATTATGCGTTTGCAGGCTGTAATAAGTTGAAAGAAGTGGTGGATATGCCTAGCATCGGCACGATGCACCATTACGCATTCTACGGCTGTACTTCGCTGAGGGAAGTGGATTTGACGGGCTTGCATATGAGTGGCAATTACGTCTTTGCGGGCTGTACGGGCTTAAAGACGGTTAAAACGGGCAAGTTTACGGCGATCGGCGACTATATGTTCTACGGTTGTACGGGGTTGCGTAACGGTATCACGATCTCTACGCCGAAAATCGGCGCGCATGCGTTTGAAAATTGCGTCAATTTGGCAGGCGTTAGGTTGGATTCTAAGGGAGAAGATATTCTCTTTGATATCGGCGCGTATGCGTTTAGAAATTGCGGCAGCAATTTGAGCAACTTTATCATGGACTTCAACGATGAAGGCATTCGTTCCATCGGGGATCGCGCGTTTAGCGGCTCTATGATCCAATCGTTGAGAGGTACAAGCGGTTTCCAAGATATTGAGACGCTCGGTTCTAACGTATTCGCAAACACGCTGATTAACGAACTGTATTTGAACGACGATATCGACGTTGAGCAGATTCGTTTCTCGGGTATTCCGTTTGACGGCGTTACCTTGAAGTTGGTAAGCGGTTGCACGAAATACGTTGTTGAAAACGGAATTCTCTATAATGCAAACAAGACGAAAGTATTGTACGTCAATCCTTCGGTAACGGGTGAGGTGATCTTGCCTGCGACGGTAACGGAAATCGGTACGTACGCTTTTGCGGCGTCCAACGTGACGAAGGTTACGCTTTCGTCGAACGTGACGAAAATTGGCGCAAGCGCATTTGAAGGATCTTCGCTTTCTGTAATCGAATTTAACGGCGCGGCGCTTACGGAAATTCCTTACGGGGCATTCCGCGATACGAAGCTGGCTTCGATTACGTTGCCTGCAACGGTGACGGAAATCGGCGCGTATGCTTTTGCAGGTTCGGCGCTCAATACCTTTACGGCGACGGGCGTTACCCATATTGGCGATAGCGCATTTGCGGATTGTCAGGCGCTTCGCGGTAACTTGGTAGACAATAAATACGTATTGACCGTTCCCGCGGCAACCCTTGGGAACAACGTATTTAGCGGCTGTACCTCTTTGGTGAACGTGGAATTTGGCGCAGTGACCGCTTTGGGTAGCCGTACCTTTGTCAATGCGAAAAACCTCAGCACGGTAACGTTTGCGGCAGGCACGACAAGCGTGGGTACGTACACGTTTATGAATTTGAACGTGACAAAGGTGATCATTCCCGATTCGGTGCAAACGATCGGAGAAGGCGTCTTCTACGGATGTAGAAGATTGACGGAAATCACGTTGCCGAACGTGAAGCACGTTGGCGCGTTTGCTTTCCAGGATTGCGCAAGACTGAAAACGGTAAACGGTATCGAAAACGTGGAAACGTTTGCGATGCAGGCATTCTATAACAGCGGTATTGAAACGTTGACGTTGACTTCGGCAACGACGATTGGCGATTTTGCATTCGGCTCGCAAGAGGACGGAATGCAGTATACGTTCGTTTCCATGCCCAACGTACGTTCGATTGGCAGATTTGCATTCTTCAACAGTAAGGCGGAGGAAATCAACCTCCCTGCAACGGTAGAAGAAATCAGCTACGGCGCGTTTGCGCAGTCGCAAAATCTGACGGCGATTACGGTAGATAGCGAAAATGAGAAGTTCTTCCACGAAAACGGCGTACTGTACAGAATTATTGACGAGGGTGCATACGAATTGGTAGCATATCCCTCGGTATTACAGCAGACGGGCGTATACGAAATTAAAACGGGTACGGTACGTATCGTTGCCTATGCATTCTACGGCTTGAAGACGGAGGATGCAAGAGGAAATGCCGTAACGATGATCGAAGAGATTAAATTCCCGTATACGTTAAATACGATCGGGGATAGCGCATTCTTCGCAAGCGGTATTGAAACGTACGCGTTTGACAGCATTCAAGCGCCTGTTTTGGAAACGGTGTACCGCGCGGAAGTGCAGGAAATCATTGAACAAATCAGCGATTCGAGAAATGAAAGCACGTATTATAAGGGGTATTACAATACTAACTTTGAAACGAACGTGTACCACTTCTCCAAGTTCGGCGCAGCGACCAGTGAGCTTACGCTGAAATATCCTGAAAACGGCAAAGGCTACGACAATCATATTTACACCGTTTATTTCGGGCATCGTGAAACGATGGGCTTCTTACCCGAAGACGAAACGAGGGCTTGCATCGACATTCTCGAAGCGCTTCCTACAGCTGCGGAAATTGAAACGTGGTTAACCTGGGAAAAGACAGACGAGAACAAAGCGTTGGTAACGGCGATGGCGGAAAAGGTAAAGACGGCGCGTCTGTACTACAACAACGCCAGCACGAAAGAAGATCAATCCGCATTCTTCACAGCGGACATGGTTCAAAAACTGACGTCGGTGGAAGAAACGCTTCGTTCGGTAAAGAAAGCGTTTGGCGTTACGGTAAAGCTTGCCGATCTTCGCGTAGCGGTGGATTCCGCGCATAAATCGGAATACGTAGCAGGCGAAAAGTTCGATATGACGGGCTTGAAGATAGAGCTCATTTACGACGATTATTCGGTAGAGCTTGCAGAATTCTCGAAATTAAAACTCAAGACGACGAACGGGCTTAGCAGTTTGAGCAGATTCGTTATCGTGTTATACGAAGATAAAGAAGTGCGTGTGGCGGTAACGGTTACGAACGGCGAATCCGTAGACGATACGGAGGATAACGCAGAGCAAGAAACGGACACCGAATGGCTTATCATCGTGGCTTGCGCGGCAGGCGTGGCTGTGGTTGCGGTGGCGGTCGTATTGCTTGTAAAGGGCGTGAAGAAGTCGTCTAAGAAGTCTAAGGGAACAGTTGCAATTTGTTCCGACTTGACGCTGGAAAAAGCGCAAGTAAACGAAAGCTTGAGAACGATCACCGTAGAACGTAAGAATGGCGCGCGGAATGCGTCCGTCATGATCACGGATAAGAAAGACGGCGGTGCGGCGGTAAGCGGCGACGCGCTTGGCGTAGCGACGATATTGCTGGATGGGGCATTACGCTTCGAAGAAGAGAAAAAATCCGAGGAATAAGGGCTTTTAGAAAATTTCTAAAAGCACCTACTCGGTTGAATGTAAAAACAAAAAAAATAATAATATAAAGGCAGGGTAATATTATGGCTAAAAAGAACAACAAACAAGAAAACGTACTCGTTACGGAACCCGTAGAGGCTCCCGTAGTAGCGCCTGTGGTTGCAGAACCTGAGGTAAAGACGTATGTAGTGAACTGTCATCGTTGCGGCGCAGCGTTGAACGTGCAGATCGGCGGCATGGTTTACATGTGCCCTGTTTGCAACAACTTGTTCCGTGTTCGTCTTAACGAAAAACTTGTAAAAGACGTTTCTCAGGTAACGGTTGCAGAAGCATACGTTAACGTAAACAAAAGAGTAGGCGAATAATCGTTTTCATTTCTTAGCCGTTTTAGAGGGAAAAGACTTTCTTAGGGTTAGTTTAATTTGCTCAAAAATGGCTAAAACCGACACGGCGCGCAGGAGAAAATCTTGCGGGTCGGGTTTGTGTTTGTAAAAAAATGCGAAAAACCGTCTAAAAATGTGTAAAAAAAGGGGCAATGGTTTGCATTGTCCCTTGTACTGTTTATTCTCAAGGCTAGGTCACATCATCTGGTTGATTTTGGACGGAAAACTACTGTGAAATACGTCGTGTTATGCTCGGTTACAGACTGCTGAGGGTATACTCTCGCGCAAAGCAAGGTGAACCTTGCGTTCGGTCATCGTTCGCGCGGTCAAATGCGCTCGCTCATCTTGCCCCTACAAGGCATTATCAATGCCTTGCTTAACGGGTAGCTCGTCCTCGCAAAACACTTGTCTTTCTTGTATTTTTCTCGTCAATTCGCTGAAAATAAATTTCAGCTAAAATCAACCATTTTCTGTGATATAGCCATTTTCAAAAAGTAAATACCGAATACAAAAACGGCATAGCATTTCGCTATGCCGTTTCCTTTGTTTTAAACCGCTGAAATCACCTGAAATTCAAGCGATTGTTCGCTAATTGACTTGTGCCTCGTCCGTGACGATATCCCCGATAGAAAGGGTAATATTTTGCGCGTTTGCGTAGTTGAGCACCGCCTTGTAAGTTACGCCGTTTTTATCGGTGAGTTCCATATCCACCGTATTATTTTCGTTGTATGCTTTCAAAACGTAGGTGAATACGATTTCGTTGCCAGCGTACAGGTTTCCAAGCCCGTCGAAGAAGTAAACCGTTTTATTGCCGTTTTCGTCCGTATGCGTTGCTTCCGTGAGGTACAAGCCGTCTACTTCAACACGGCGAATTGCGCCGATTACGTTGCCAAGCTCGTCTTTTTGTACGTATACGTCGGATGCAGTGTAATCGTCTTTCGTGATATCGAGGAATTCAATTTTGTAGTAATACGTTCTGCCGCCGAGTACATCGTCCGACCACATCAATACGCCTTTTTCCTGATAGGAATAGGAGTAAGAGGTTTTACCTGCGCCGCCTCTTGTAAAGGTTGCCGCGCCGTTGGAATAAGAACCGCTGGTAATACCGTCGAAATAGAGGTGGAACTGTCCGTCGTTTCTAATCCATTGTCCATACAGATCGTTCTTTCTCGTACAGATAATATAGTTACCGCTAAGCAAGCTTTCTTCCTGAGAAAGCACCAGTACGTTATAACCAAGCTTTGTATCTTTGATAACGTATGCGTAATAGATGATGGGCATATTGTCTTCCGTATAGCGGAAGGTAAGTACGCTGTTATTATAATAGGAAAGGGTTACGTTATGTCCCTTAAAGGTTGCGTTGATGCTCCCTTTCAAGTCGGTAGATCCGATGTTGAAGAGTGCAAATTCGCCGCCGATTGCCCATTCGCCCATGAATTCGTTTGCCAACGTCAGCTGTTTTGTTTCACCGCCGAGGGTTAAGGAATAGTAACGCGCATTTTCTGCAAGCTCTTCGATAAAGCCCACTTCTTGACCGCCGTCAAGGAGTGCCCAACCGCCCGATACCTTTCTATATTGATAATCGGTATCGCCAACGGTCACAACGCCGCCTGTGGAAAGCTTACTGCGTCCGTCGAAGACGTATTTCACGCCGTATTGATCGACAAAGTCTTTGTTTGCAAATTCATCTTTACGTTGTAATTGCGCCGTCTCTACGCCGTTTACGGAGAAGATAACCGATTTTGCGTCTTCATCGTACTGCATTTCATACATAACGCCGTCGTAGATGAAGGTACCTGTCAAAATAGAACTCAGTTGATAGGTAAGCTCGACGTCTTCGCCGTCTTCAATAAGGGTAAGGATGCCTTCCATATCTACGTAGCCGTAGAGATATTCGTATAATCCGTTTCCGTTGAAGATAAATTCCACGTCTTGGAACATAGCCGAGTCGGAAATCCATTCTCCGTAATAATCGTCTACTACGAAGAGGTTAGTTTGCGTGTAACCGGTTGTCATGCTGGAGGGATCGGTCAGCGTAGCAAGCAGGGTATTCAGCGTTAAATCGTAGGTGTAATAGCCAAATACCGTATCTTTGGTATAAACGTCGTGCGGCCAGTAGAGTACGACGTAGCCGTCCGTTTCACTCAGCTCGTAAACCAAGTCGTACGTTTCGCCGTCGCCGTAGCTTGCCGTTGCCTTGCCGTAGCCCTTATTGCCGATACCCATGAGGGAGATGGTTACGTTATTTACCACCCAAGTGCCTACGTGGCTGCCTTCTGCATAGTACGTTTCCACGTTACCATTCGTCTGTACGGAGAGGAAACCATTTTCGTCAAAGCTTACGGTGCTGCCGTTGCTCAAAAGCAGAGCGCCGTTTTCCACTTGGTAAGTGCCTTTCGCTTGGCTGACGATGGTGGGCTCATAATCATAACCGCTACGCACGTAATCTCTATAGATATACGTCCAACCGCCCATACCGTCGAAGGTGTACGTCTTATTCACGGTTGCCGATTTCGTCCACGAACCCTTGTAGGCGTCGAACGTTAACAAATCGCTAAGCTGCAGCGTGGTGGAGCTATTGCCTTGATAGAGAATGACGAAATCGCTGCCTACGATGTAGCGATCGTATTCCGTGTAATCGATTTCGAATTGCTTGGTAGCGGTGTCGCCGTAGAAATGATAGATGGCGCCGTCAGCCGTGTAATATTCTCCACGGAAGACGTTCGCTCTTGCCACCAAGGGATTGCTTTCTGTAAAGTATACGCCGTCTTGTAAGTGCAGCTCGCCGTTGACAAGTTTGCCTGTAAAGTTATAGTACGAATAGCGGTACATATCGAAATATGCGTCCACAACCGTGGTATCCGACGCGCTTTCGTCTACAACGATTTCTCCGTCGAAATATCTTGCGAGTCTTGCGCCGTCAATATAGAGCGTTTCGCCGTCGTAGGTGAAGTATGCTTCTTGCGAAGTATTTCCGTCAGAATATGCGGCAATCGCGCCCGTATAGCGGTCGAAACGCAAGGTAAACGTAATAGGCTCTACGCTATTTTCCGTAATGACGTGATACATACCAAGCACAGGTGTGGGATCGGCAAAGCCAACGTACAGCGTAACCGTTTTTTGAGGAACGTAGGAGAGGGGAACTTTTTGCGTGCAAGCTTCGTCGAAGAAATAGCCGTACGCAATATAGCCGTTATCTGCCGTTATATACGTTTCCAAACCGCCCGTGACAAAAAAGTTGCCGATAGGCGCGTACATGCTGTTGTCTTGTAAAGAGGTATCGAAGTACGTAAGGGAGGAACTCGTCTGTTCGTCGACCTTGATTTCCACGTCCGTATCTTTCGTGACGTATTGCAACGTCAGCGTTGCGGAAACGGCTTCTTCAGGCGTTTCGTAATTGATGGTGGGGTAGTTCCCTCTGGTGAATAACCAATCGTATGCGCCCCAACCGAGTTGTTTGGTAAAGAAGCTGCTATCTTGCAGGTTCACTTCGCTAACACAGTTGTTTACAATATATTTTTGAGAGGTAGCCGACCCGTTCGCCGCATCATAACCGCCACCGACGAAGGGATCCGTGCTTGCGCAGCCTTCGGAAGCGGCGTCTGCGGAAACTTTGCCTACGAAGAAGCTGTCGTTAACGATGGTATCATTTTCCGCGAAACCAACGATGCCGCCGGCATGGGAATAGCAGTATTCCGTGGAAGAAACCAGCAAATCGTCTAAGGACTGCGTGCAGGTCGCATATACGCTTCCTGTTGCGTAGCAGTTGCTGACGGAGGTATAGGGGGCAAGTTGCCCTGCAATACCGCCCGAACGTAAAGCACCGTTTACGTTACCAGTCGTGTAGGAATTATGGATAAACGCCGTTGCGCCAACGTGGTAATTGCTGGCCAAATAACCGGAAATACCGCCTGCGCTAAGGCAAATCCCATTCAAGATATTGACGTCTACGTCTACGTTTGCATAAGCGATTTCAGAGGGGAAATAGATATCGTATTCCGCCATATAGAAAGCCTGTTGATATCCGATCAAACCGCCTACGAAGCTGAAATAGCTGTCGTCGCCGTATACGTTTACGTTTCCGTTGGTTGCGTCGCAAAGCAGTATGTTCGCGCCCACGGCGTAACCGATTAAGCCGCCTGCCGAGATTGAACGGCTAGAAAGGCCGCTGTTTTCTTTAACAGCTGCGTTAACGGTAAAGTTATCCAGATTGATGCCGTAGAACAAACCGCTGCTTTGAACGGTCAGATCCGCATATACCGTACCGAACAAGCCTACGTAGTTGGTATCGTCGGAATTGATCGTGAAATTCGAGATCGTGTGGCGTTCCATTTCATTCGTTTCCGGATTTGTAGGGCAGGTAAAGCAACCGCTGAAATAGGAGTTTTCCGTGGACAAGTCGCCGATGATTTCTAATTCTTCGCCGCGGCAGTCGATGTCGTTTGCCAAGATATAAGCGCCCGTTACGTAAGCTTGTACGCCCTTATTTACCTGTTCTGCAATATACAGAAGGTCGATGGGGCGGGTAACGACGAAAGCGTTGTCAAACGCGCCCGTGCCCTGCATGTTGGAAACGTCCCTATAAAGTCCGTCTGCCGTGATTTCCATCGTTTCGGTGGCGGTAACTCTGTAAACGCCGTCGGTGTCCGGTGCGATAGACTTGCCGTTGATGGAAACGACGGGATACCCGGCATAAAATGCGTTGACGTCCAACGTAAATTCTAACGTTTCGCCAACCAGAATTTCTTCACCGCTATGTACGAACCCATATCCTTCGCCGTCCTTGTAAACGACGGAGGCAACCTCTGGGTTGCCACTTTCCGAAGATTCGGAAGAGGAACTCTCGGTAGGCGTATTCATACAACCCACCGCAAGCCCTGCGCACGCACAAGAGGCTATTGCTAAAAGCATCATAAACAGTTTTTTCATAAAAAACTCCGTACATCCCACTTTGGGGATCATTAAAATTCGTCAGGTTTGGGAGCAGGCAAAACTCTCCCATTTAGCATATTACACCCTACATTATACTATATAATGCAAAAAATAACAAGAGAAAACGGAGATTTTTTTTGATTTTTATCAGTTTTTCACTTTCTCTTTTTGAAAAAAGTGGAATCACTTGACAAGTTTGGTATTTTGATTTATAATGGTGCGGTAAAGGGTAAAATTATGACGGAAAAATTCGGTAAAAAGGTTACATTCATATACGGTATTTGCTTGGCGGCGCTGACGGTCATCGTAGGCGCTTTGTTTATCATGCAAATATGGGCAATTTACCAATCGAAACCCGTCAATGCGTTTACAGCGGAGTCGATTCACGAAAAGTTTACGCAAATCGCCGTGCCCGTAGGGCTTTGGGTAGGCGCTGTTATTATAGGCGGCGTGCTGAGCTACGTTTTCCCTGAAGAGGAAGAAAAGCCCAAAGCGTATATCAGCGTGCGAATGAACCTCGAAAGATTAAAAGGCCGTTTACCTCAGGAAGAGGGGGGCATGGTCGAGGTGAATAAAGAAAGTCGTTGCCGTATTATTGCCTGGACGGCGTGCGCGGCGTGCTGCGTTGCGGCGACGGTGATAAGCCTGCTTTATTTGCTTGACGCACAATACGTACCCCGTTTCGAAGGAGAATTTTTCACCGGACATAAGGGGGCGGCGGATCGCTTGCTGCGTATCATGCCTTGGGTATTCGGTGGTTTATTGGCGTGTCTGGCTGCATGGATATACGATACGCACAGCATTAAAAAAGAAACGGCGTTTATCAAGACGAAAATCGCAGAGAATGCGAAAAAGGGCATTAAACCTTCAAAGGCGGAAAAGAAGCTTTCGCGTTGGGAACGTATATGCAAGAAATATCCCATTCTGAAATCGAAATGGTGGAAATACGGTTTGCAAATCGGTTTAGGCGTACTTAGCGTCGCTTTGATTATCATCGGGATTTTCAACGGCGGCATGGATTACGACGTGTTTGATAAGGCTAAGAAGATATGCACGCAGTGCATCGGCTTAGGGTAATAAAACGCATATATACGTCGCATTTCAGCGTTGCCGTTCGGTTGCGTACTAACGGTACGCGCCCTCACGGCGCCTTGAACTGCTCGTATCTATCCGTTTTACGGCTCCGTACTGTATCGTTGTGTTCGGTTACGTACTAACGGTACGCGCCCTCACGGCACCTTGAACTGCTCGTATCTATCCGTTTTACCAACGTTCCGTTGGATCATGTAGTGATTGTTATAGCCGTTTTTGTAGTTAGTTTTGTATGTCACTAATGAGTTAAAAGTTTACTATAGAGGACGGCATCTAGACTTTCCGATAAATATTCGCAAGGGACTTAATGAAAGGAATACGTATGAAAAACTTTTTCAGGAAAATAAAAGATTGGTTTGTAAAGCATAAGCCTTCCAAACGTAGGATTGTGCAGCTTTACGCTGCTCTTTTGTATAATGCGAATTTAAAAGGATTTATCAACGGGGAAATTTATAAGGGAGCGACGAAAAAGCTTTGCGTGCCCGGCTTGAATTGTTATTCCTGCCCTGGCGCGATTGCCGCGTGTCCGCTTGGCTCGTTGCAGTCGGCACTAAACGCCTCGGATACTCGATTACCTGCTTACATATTCGGTATCATTATTCTTTTTGGGCTTACGCTTGGCAGAACGATTTGCGGTTGGCTGTGCCCTGTTGGATTAGGGCAGGAGCTGCTCTATAAAATCAAAACGCCGAAGATTAAGAAAAACAAAGTTACCCACGTATTCTCCTATTTAAAATACGTAATTTTGCTGGCGTTTGTCATTATTATTCCTTTAATGGCGGCGATTCCTGCGTTTTGCGAATACATCTGCCCTGCAGGTACGTTTGAAGGCGCGATTGGATTACTTCCGCATAAAGAGGGTTTTTTGGCGATGCTGGGGCCGTTGTTCTCGTGGAAGTTTACTTTGCTTATTGCCATCGTGGTTGGAAGCATCTTCTTCTTCCGTTTCTTCTGCCGTTTTCTCTGTCCGCTTGGCGCGCTGTACGGTTTCTTCTGCCGTATTGCAATGCTGGGCGTGAAACTTGACAAAAACAAGTGTACCGATTGCGGACTGTGCGTTTCGGTGTGCAAAATGGATATTAAGAAAGTAGGCGACCATGAGTGTATCCATTGCGGCGCTTGTATTTCCGTGTGTCCTGCAAAAGCAATCACGTGGAAGGGGGCTAACCTCTTTGTTCGCGCGAACGATACGGACGCCCCTATGGCGAGCGAAATAAAACCTCTGGATTCTTTGTTAAATGGCAAAGATTCTCAAACGGAGGGCGGCGATGAAGAGTAAACTGATTTCTATCCTGGCGAGTATTTTGGCAACTGTTTTCCTTGCTGGCGCGCTGTTTTATTACAACTTTATCGATAAGCCTGCGGCGGCAGGCGTGGGTATGGGGGATGTTTGTCCTGACTTTACGGTGAATACGTTAAAAATCGAGGACGGAAAGTTTGCGGGCAACGGAGGCGAAATTTCCTTTGAGGCGGTGCGTGCGCTCAATCCGCATAAGGTAATGGTTATCAATTTCTGGGCACTTTGGTGTGGCGGTTGTATTGCGGAATTGCCCGATTTTAGCCGTTTTCAAGAGGATTATGCTGACAATGTAATGGTCTTTGCTCTTGATGGGGAAAGGTCGCTTACGGAAGAGGGGTTGTCGGATAGAATTAACAAAAATTTCCCTGAGTTGGGCACTTTATCTGTAACATTCGGAAAATATAATGAAGGAGTGTATGATATACTTATTGATGTATTAGGATTTTCAGGGACTAGCTTACCTGCGACCATGATCGTGGATACGGACGGAAAAATCGTATTTAAAACGGAAGGATCCATGCATTATGAAGATTTGGAAAGAATCATTCTTCCTTTGATTTAAGAATAACAAAAGCCGAGATTAAATCTCGGCTTTTTCATTGTAAAACAGAACGAGCTGAACAAACACGTTCAGCTCGTTTTTCGTTAAAGAATGATACCATGTCCTAATCGAATGGCGTTATTCTGCGGTAAAGGACAGGTTTGCATTGATAGCGTCTGCGCTGGAAGCGCTGACCGTGATGGTGACAGTTTCGCCTTCTGCAACAGCGGTAGAACCAACTTGGTTTTCCAAGTAAGTATCGCCAACGTAAATCTGCGCCGTGCTATCCGTCGTCAACGTCAAGGTGCCTGCTTCCGTTGCGGTGTAAGAATAAGTAACCTTATACGTTTTTTCGCCTGTAAGCATAAGGATTTCAGCAGGTTGCAACGTAACGTCTCCAAGAGAAATGGGTTCACTTTCCACAATTTCAATCGTGAACGTGATAGGGGAAGTGGAAGAGCGTTTCTTTAACGAGAAGATGAAAGGCGTTGCGGAATTTGCTTCAAAGTAAAGATCTTTAATGCCTTGTACCGTGTCGGTGTTATCAAAGGTCAACGTATCGATGAACAGTCTTACGGTCTGTAACTCATTTACGGTGATTTTGCAAATGGTGGAGTAAGAACCCTGCGCGGCCGTGTTAGGATTATACGTAAACGTATAGTACACGCGAGAAGTATCTTCGGCTGCGATGGTATAAGTACCGGGTGTTGTAAGCGCAATAGGATATTTCTCCGTGCCGGGAACTAACTGTTCGTAATAGAAGCAAGGCGCAAGCCAAGCATTGTCCGCATTATTTCCCGTAGGAGGCTCTGCGGGAGGATTTTTCTCTGTCCAGAGCTTCAAAAATTTATACAACTCTTGGGTGACGGGATATAAGCCGTCGCTATTTACGTAATTTTGATAGCTGTTGGTGTTGGTGTTAGAGCCGTCTAAGTTGGGATCCAACATTAAGAAGGACGAGTAGTCGTACACCAAATAATCGCCGCTGGGTAATGTGCCTGCACCCAAACTTAAACTAGCGCCTTCTTTGAGAAGGTCGGTAAACGCAACCGCGCCGCCGCCGAATTGACGGGCTACTTTTTTGGTGATTGCCGCATAAATCGGGCTGCCGTTAGGCATACAGTAGTATCCCTTGTCGCTATCGTAGAAAAAGTCCGTGTCATAGGGGACTTCCGTGGCAAGCGCACCCGTAGACGTTTCGGGAACGGTGACGCTTGTTAGCTCTTTTGCTTCCATCTGAACATAGACGTAGCTTGCTTGCCAAGCGGGCTCGCCGATTTTTACGATACAGAATTTGGTCGTTTCTCCTGCAAAACCGTTTAAGGAGAAGAATTGCGACCACGATTCACTCCAGTATAATTCAGAACAGCTGAACGTATAGAGGAAGTTGCCGTCGTCTAAGGTACGCGCTGTATAATCGGGTGTTTCAATGATAAATGCAGCGCTTCCGTTGTGATGAGCCAACGTGATGTTATTTACATTGCTGTCCGTAGAAACGATTGCGTATTGACCGGGTTCGGGAATGGAAACCTCAAACCAGGTTTTACCGTCGCTATGGATTTCCAACTCGTAGCAGTTGCCTGCCGACAGCGTATATCTGTCGTAGGGGTCGTTCCCCAAACCGTAAATTCCCGAATTGGGGGTATCAGGTGTGAGATAATCTTCGGTAGGAGGGGTGATTTGTGCCTCTGCGTTGCAGTGGCAAATACCCGTATAGCCGAAATCGTGCCCTCTTGCGTCAAATTTTTCTATTTCGTAATGTTCTTCGCCGGGATACGAACAAACTCTCTTCATTTCCCCTTCGGTGGTGCAGGTCGCTTCTGTAATCAACTCCCAATCACTCCAAATGCAGGCGGAATCATGGAATTCATTCGCTTCGCCACCGTTTCCGTTGCCGCTTGAAGAACTGTTGCTACTCGATGAGCTGTTCCCACTAGAGGAACTATTATTCCCAGAGGAACTGTTGCCGCTTGACGAGCTGTTTCCGCTAGAGGAACTATTATTCCCAGAGGAAGTGTTGCCGCTTGACGAGCTGTTTCCGCTAGAGGAACTATTATTCCCGGAGGAACTGTTGCCACTTGACGAGCTGTTTCCGCTAGAGGAACTATTATTCCCAGAGGAACTGTTGCCGCTTGACGAGCTGTTTCCACTAGAGGAACTATTATTCCCAGAGGAACTATTATTCCCAGAGGAACTGTTGCCACTTGACGAGCTGTTTCCGCTAGAGGAACTATTATTCCCGGAGGAACTGTTGCCGCTTGATGAGCTATTTCCGCTAGAAGAATTTCCTGCAGAGGAGCTGCTATCCGTGTTATCGCTACCGTCTACAGAAGAGGTTTCCGTAGGCGAGCTATCCGCAGGGGAAGAATCTTCCTGCCCCGGAAAAATGGAACAGCCTGCGGAGAATGCGGCGATGGATATGAGCGCCGTGCAGAGCATAGCAAGTTTTTTCAATTTATTCATGATAATCTCCTTAATGGGATTCGCGTTGTGGTATTAAACCGATAACGTGCGTTCGTAATAACACAGCATTTGCCAGGAAGTGGAAAGACCTTCGTATTTATTCGAGGTGGTGATGGCTATAAGAATATCAAACAATTCTTTATTGAGTGCCGCATAACCAAGTCGAATACCCGTTTCCCAGTCGGATTCTTCCGCGTACCAGTGAATTGTTTCAGTGTAGTCGACGCCGTCGATATAGAAGGCGCGTTTGGTGGGATCGGGGTACTTACTCAAAGCCGTTTCCGCAATCGTTCTTAAAGATTGATTTTTAAAGAATACGGTAGGTCTTGTCATGTCTACGTAAATCTTACCTTGGCGCACGCCGTTTTTATCAATAACGTAGTATGCGTCTTCCGCTTCATCGTATTCGTAATCTTTCGCGTCGGGAAGATACAACTCTCCGGAAATCTCGTTAAAGCTATAGGGGCCAACGGCTACGTTTTCCATATAGGTGTAGCTGGTACTGATATAATCGATATAGAAATCGTACTGACAAGGCTTGTCAAGGAAGGTGGTTAACAGCAAGTAATACGTTTTCCCTGCTTCCAAAGCGTAGTGGAAGTCAAAGTTCAAATCGGGAGAACCGTCAGGGTTATATTTGCCGATGACGTCTTCGTAAATGCCGAGGAAGGTAGTTCTGTCTTCTGCGACAAAGAAGCATATCGTATCTTCCTTGCCCTCCGAATAGATATGATAAATACCGTCTTGCGAAGGGGTAAATTTGTATTTAAATCCACGAGGAGTCATGGAAAACGTTATGTCAGCAACGTTCTTTACGCGATTGTTCGGCGTGCCTGCGTATGCCTCGATAGCCGCATGGAACGTGATGCCTTTCATGGGATCTTCCATTTGCTCAACGCCGTATGCTTCATAGTAAATACACATTTCCAACCATTCGTTTTCGTGATAATGTATCCAGTTGCCGTTTTCGTCCTCGTAGCCCTGCCACAGCTTGTAGCCGTATTCGGCGATGGCGTCGCTCTTCGCGGCGTAATCCAAAAGCTCTTTCAAGTCTTGCGTAACGGCGGTGTAGCCGAAAATGTTAGAGTGGGGGTTGGGCTGATTTGCTTCCCATGCGTAGTCTTCGATATCCCAGTGGAAGTTATAGCCTTCCGCAATTACGAAATCGTTATACGCCAAGATCCATACGCTTTGGTTGCTCCAGTTGGAGGCAAGCATCAGGTTGGCAAGCAAAATAGGGCCGTCCTTGGTGTTTACATGGTAGTATCCGTCGTCGCCGAGCACCGCATTCACGTAATGCTGATACAGCGTTTTTGCCGTACCGTTTTTATTCTCTTCCGTATTTTGTACGGTTGCCGCTTGACGAAGAACCAAACCTTTTACTTGATCGTCGGTAGCATTTTCAACCAGTTTAAGGTTGCTGATTTGCACCTTTTCGCCTTCAATACCCTTATCGGAGTCTTTCAAATAGATAAAAATCAATTCGTGTACGCTGTTTTCTTCGGTATATTCGGGGAATACGTAAGCGCCGCAAGTACCGGATTGTATACCTGACATCTGCTGCACGACTTCGCCGTCGATCAAGACGTAGAAGACGTCGTTTTTCGCTTCCGTAGCCAGATCGTAATCAAATGTGATCGCGTCGCCTGCGCTTGCATGGAAAGTGGAAATCAACGTGGCGTAGTTGCCGTGTAACGTGGTGATGGGCGCGTAGATATATTTCTTTTCTTCGCCGTCAACCACGGTGGATTCTACTTTCCAAGGCCATGCGTATTCGTCGTCCGTGTCCCAAACAAAGTTAAATTGCTCGCTTGCGTTCAAAGCGTCTGCGACGGCATTGATGTCCGGGAAATCATTTGCGCCGGGTTTTACCAAAAGGGAAGAGCCTTCGCTTCCACCGCCGCTATCTTCCGTAAGATTGCTGATAACGGTGGGGAGATAGTCCTCGCCCATAAATTTTTCAAACAGATAAGCAAAGTCGTCTTTCGAGGTCATGCTGCCCATGTGGTAGGAAGCAATAACGCCGTAGCGGTCTACTACGATGGAAACGGGGATACCGCTGGTATCAAAGGCTTGCACGACGTTGGCGCCGCATTCGGAAGAGCTCGTCATGGGGAATACGTACTGATTACTGCTCTTAAAGCTAGCAACGTCAGACATGGAATCGTCCGTGCTCAGCGCCAAAAGACCGATATAATCTTCATATTCCTGATAAGCCGCGTTCATCGCAGGGAATTCTGCTTTACAAGGGCCGCACCAGGTTGCCCAGAAGTTCAAAAGCACGGCGTCCTTTTCTTTCAGGACTTCCGATAAGGTAAACGTTTCGTTGTCGCTCGTCTTTGCCGTGAAATCATACATGACGTCGCCCAACGAATAGCGAGTATCGATGGGTTGCGCTTCCTTGATAACGCCCGTGGGCTTTACTTCGACGTATGTTTCAAACCCTTCGATCGCAATCGTGTTTTTTACCGTGTCGGGGTTGGATAATACGTAGCCTTTGGGAATATCTGTCACTTCTATTCTATATTCTCCAAGCTGAGGGATATCGCTGACACCAAAGGTAGCGTACCCCGTAGCTGTCGTTAATTTTTCCGCAACAATTTCTTCGCCATCGTAAAGGGTGACTCTAGCGCCGCGAAGCCCAAAACCCGTTGCATTACGCACCTTTACACGGTACGTGTAATTGACGGGTTCATCAGGATTAGGATCGTCCGTGGAAGAATTGCCACTCGAATCCGAACTAGAACCTCCGGACGAGGAGGAAGATTCGGTGGAAGAGCTGCTTTCCGAAGAAGAGCCGCCCATTACAGAACAAGCCGATGCCGAGGCTAAACCTATCGTTGCAAGTAAAGCCAAGCAAAGCATTGCTGTTTTCTTAAAAAATGTCATTAGAGGGGTCCTCCAAACGTAGTGGATTAAAAATTATTTTGCCGAACCAAGCGTAAGTACGATAGTCGTGCCGTCGTATTCCGCAGGCGTGGTGTGATCTCCGTTGTAATTATATTCTTGCGTCATATCCGCATTCCATACGTGAATGTCGTACGCGTCTTGCGTTGCGTTAGGGAAATTGTAACTTGCCATACCGCTTGCATCGGTGTAGCTAGGTCTAAAGCATGCGTCCGTACCCTTGCAAAGCTGGATTGCATAGCCGTTCAAAGCCGCGCCGTTTGCGTCTACCAGCTTAAAACTGTACGCGGTAACGTTATCGTTTTCGCCCGTAGAGGAGCTTTCACTGCTCGACGGCGAGGAAGATTCTGCAGGGGAAGAGTTGTTTCCGTTGTTGTTACAAGCCGTAAACACGCTGAGGCCGAAGCTCAACACAAGCGCCATGCAAAGGGTAGCAAGTTTGATCATTTTTTTCATAATAAATCCTCCTGAAAGCAATTTTTCATATCTGATTTTATTGCTTGGTTCATTTTTTTCACATAAAAATATCGCATTATACCATTATATGTATAAATATTGTAGCATAATAGGGTAAAAAAATCAATCGTTTTCTAAATAAAATGACGGCTTTTTATGAAAGTGTATAATTTATAATTAAATGCGAAAATAAAAGTTCGCATTTTTTTATTTTCATTTTTGCCGAAAATACGGAAAATATGCTTGTTCTCGTCCGTTTCGGCAAAATCTGCTCCCTTATGGCGCATGAGCCGTATGGAAGCTTTCAACGCTCATGGCGTAGCGTTTGCGCGAACGCTACGCCCCCTATGTGGGAATGAGCGTAAGAAAAAATTTAATAGGAGTGTTGAAAACATGAAAGAAATGGATTTTATCTATTGGCAAGTTATAAGGTCGGAAGACCGTGGGCATAGACATTATACATTCGCTGTAAAAACCTTTTACGATGAACAAAAAGCTTTACGTTGGGCGGTACGTCATTGTAATCTTGACAGTTATTCCGTTTTAAGAATTTGTACCTATAAATCGGGTGCTATTCGCTGTGAAGTTATCAAGCAGGGTGTTAAGCAATGAGTTACGACGTAATAGAAACGTTGGTTGCGACAAAGAAAAAGGAAATGCAACCTGCAAGCATTGTTCAGTTGGAAGGTGAAATACAGTTCACAAGGTATTTGCCTTTGGAAATGTCAATGAAGGTTGAGCCTAAATTTGCGGATTTGCAAAGGTACGTAAAAGACTTCGGCAGGTGCGTGAAACGCATTCAAGACGATTTTATTTTATGTGGTTATTTTTTAAACCTTATCAAACGCGAAGGCTTGTATCGTTATTGTATTGAAGAAGGCTTGCAAGGTTATACGAATTTTTATAAGTTTTGCGAAGAAAAGTTAGGCGTAGCGCAAACCACAGCAAAACGACTTATAGCAATTAACGAGCATTTTTGTAAAAACGATTCCAAGTTGCCTGAACAGTATAAGAGTTATGGAGCTTCAAAGCTTGCAATTATGGCGACGTTTGAAAACGGATTAGAAGGAAAATTGCAACCGAGTGTTACCGTAAAGCAGTTAGACAAGCTGAAAAAGTATTATTCATCGCACGAATGGCACGTGGATATTCAAACAACGTGGCGCGATGATTTGAAAAAGTTTGAAACCGAACAGGAAGAAAATCGTTTGTTAAAAAGCGCGAGGTTGCTTCAAAGGAAGTTTGAATCAGCGAAGGAAACGGACGGCAAGCCCAAAGGCTTGGTGTCCGATCCCTACAAAGCGTATACACGTTTTTTTGATGAAACGTTGCGAACGGTTGCAGGTTTACATAGTAACAATACACGTTTTGCCCCTATCGTACAAGAGTTAGAAAGCGTATTGAAACGCTTGCAGGGCGAAGTGTTGAAAATGCAGTCCAACGACATGTTGGACGGGCTGTAAAAAATGAGAGTCCAACGTTGGACTCTCGTTAAATCGATATCAAACGTGAGGAGCGTTTAGATAAATAATTTTAAATGCGCGAGGAGCGCGAAGGAGTAATTTTATGAAGTGTTATGTTATTAAGACGGAGAAGAAGACGACCAAGAACGGTGAAGATTATTTCAACCGCACGTTGTATCTTCAAGGCGTAGGCTTGTCGGGTATGGTACCCATTCGTGTTTGCTATTTCGGTAAACCTGTAATGGAAGCTGTTATGGAAAAGGTTATTGACCCTGCAACGAATAAGCCGAAGTTGGATAAGGACGGCAAGGAATTGCTTGTCGAAAAGAAGGACAAAGACGGCAACGTTATTATGCGCGTGAAGAAAGACGAGGACGGCAACGATATTCTTCGTGATGATGACTTCCGTATTAGGGAAGATTTGTTGGATATGTTTGCGGTCAGCTATGAAGCGTTTAAGCAGGGCGAAGTCTGCAATCCCGTAGAAGTTTTTGCGAGAGCGAAAAAGACGGAAAGCAAAGACGGCGAAAAGTATAATTTCTTTATCAGGGTTGGCGAAGACGATATCCCTGTTGAGGTTATTGACTTTTCTTCCGAAGACCGTACCGACTTTAAATACCGTGGCAATCTTGCTAAAATGCGGTATTTGGCAAACAATGCGTGAGGTAATCGCGTAGGTTTTTTCATATGACGGGATTATGTGGGGAAAACCACATAATCCCCCTCCTTGATAATATAGAATCATCTTCACCCGCAAAATCTTGGAACAAAATCTTTACTACGGAGCGTTGAAATATGAGTTCAAAGAAAAATCGGGAAGAAAGCACTATCGAATGGGAATTTGGTATCGATTGGTTCAAAGACCTGCAAGCGAAAGTAAAGTACAACGTCTACCAAAGTGAGTATTACGAGCGCATGGCAGACGATTACAACGATGATACCTATCGCAAGAAAGCAGAGCGCACGCTTGCTTGCAGTAAGGTTTGGGATTTGAACTATTACGTTCGTCATGGTATCAAACAAATAAAAAGCATAACGCGCTGTCAGGATTCCTTTTGTTACGTATGTCAAAGTTTGAAAGCGCAAAGGCGTTTTCAATTATTTTCCCCCATTTTGCGACAGTTGGAAAAAACACACGACATTTTCCATACGGTATTCACCGTACCGAACGTATCGGGGCAACGTCTAAATTGGACGTTGGATAAAATGTATAGCCGTTTTGGGCGTTTGATAGCGTACCTGAAAGGCGAAAAGAAAGTCAAAGGACTTGATTTCTTTCAATACGGTTACGTTGGCGCGGTACGTTCGTTAGAAATTACGACAGGCAAACGTAAAAACGGCAATGATTTTCACCCCCATTTCCACACAATGATTGTGCTTTCCAAAAATCCCCCGAATATGGAAAAGGTTATAGAAAACAGTTTTTCCAACGGCAAATATGATTACGTAACGAATAAACGCAAGGTTACGTATTTTTCAAAGTTTGAATGGCTGTTACAGCGCATTTGGTGTTTGCTTATGTTGGATATCAAGGTAACAAAGCAAAATATCATAGATATTTACGGCGTTACGGACGGCTTGTATAAAGACGGCTTTGACGTAAAATCAGATAACGCACAAGGCAATTTCCACGAAATTTTCAAGTACGCCATAAAAGGCACGTACAAGAAAGAAAAAATCTTTGAATACGAAGATTTTTGCTATCTTGAAGAAGCTCTGAAACACCGCCGTGTTTATGAAACGTACGGTGTCCTGCGTGAATACAATTTCAACGACGTTGGCGATATATCAAATTTGCAAGATATGTCAGATATGATTTTCGATGAATTGTTGAAAGAGTTGCAACGTCGTGAAAAGCCTATTGTTATACAAAGCTGTATCGAGGAAATTTTAAACGACCTGCAAAGCAATAAAAAGCGCAAGAAAAAAATCCGATATATCGGACCTGCGGTGTTACGTCGTGTATTTCAAACCTTATCCGATGAAGAAAAAGAAACGTGTTTAGAAAAAATGCGTGAATTGTTCTTCGGGGAAAACAGCGAAGGAAATCGCATTAAATAAGACCTATTCACGGCAGGAAAGCCGTGTAGGAATAAAAATTACAGCACGGAAAGACGGCGAAGGAGATTATTATGGCAAGCAAAAAGAAATTGACCGTAGTAAAAAAGACCAAAGGAGCTACCATTTGTCGAACGGCAAGCGGTAAACAAGTAACGTTCCTTACCCCTTCGGGGAAGGTAACACGTTACGGACGTGAGTTGCGTTCGGGAAAAAATTCCCGTACAGGTAAACCGTTGAACGCCTGTGCAGCAGGATATCGTATGGGATATCGTGCAGCACTTGGCGAGCAATCGGCAATCTATAACAAGAAACATAGGTGATATTTATGGCTCAGGATAAAACGAAAAAGAAAAAAGAAGAAAAGTTATCCGAACGCATAAAGCGTGCCTATCGTCGTGGTTACTTAAACGGTTTTGACGATAGCGAAAAAATGGGCAAACAAGGCAGTAAATTTTGGGGTTCAAAAGGTTACTCCAAAGGCTATGGCGATAGAAAAAAAATCACCAAAATTCAAAACAAAGTAAAAAAATATAGAGAATCTAAATAAGCGAGGTAAAAAAAGATGAAGAAAAGCATTAAAAGATTGATTACCGTGTTTGCAGTATGTGCAGTATCGGCATTTGCGTGTATGGCAAGTGGTTGTAGCTTTACGGACAAAATCAAAGATAAAATTGAGCAGGCGCGTTGTGAACACGAATGGAACGACGGCGAAGTAACGAAAGAAGCAACCTGCACTGAAAAAGGCGAATTGACGAAAACGTGTACCCTTTGCGAAAAGGTAGAAACGGAAGAAATCGAGCTTGCAGAGCATATTGCGGTATATGTGCAAGCCGTTACCCCTACCTGTTTGGAGAAAGGCGTTACCGACGGTACGGTATGTAGCGTTTGTGAAACGAAAATTTCGGGTTTTCAAGAAATTCCTGCGCTTGGGCATATCGTTGTAAAGGATTCGGCGGTTAAACCTACTTGTTTGGAAGGCGGTTTGACGGCAGGTGAACATTGCTCGCGTTGTAATGAAGTGTTAAAAGCACAAGAAAAAGTACCTGCGACAGGGCATAATCTTGTGATTTTGGAAGCGGTAGAACCTACTTGCACTACGGAAGGTAAAACGCAAGGCGTTTGGTGCGATAAATGTAAAGACGTGTTTACGGCGCAAGAAATAATCCCTGCACTTGGTCATACATGTGCGGACGGTGATACTGTTTGCGATTTATGTGGTGACTTTGATGTTTATTTGTATCTTTCTCTTTTTAACAACTCCGATAATTACACGGAAGTATCAGCTAATGTAGGTGATACCGTCGCAGGTAAAGTAATTCGTCTTTATAAGACAGGTAGTGAGGTTTTAGAAACGGGCATTCCTTTTAATGAGGTAACTTTTTTTACGAATGATTTGGAGCAAGGAATATCTTTGTTTGCGGGTGATGGCAGTGGTCATAATGCTTTTTGTTATAACGATACTTTTTTGGAAGAAATTCCTTGTATTGTGTACGAAGAATACATTGATTTTTATATTCCCGAAACATTAAATGTCGAGAAACATTCCTGTGCAAGGTGTGAGCAATATTTAGAACAAGGTTCTGTTGAAAAAAACTTAAAAATTAATGAAACGTCGGTTATTGAAAGTATGCGTTGGGCAGAAGGTGTTTATTTTCTTGAATTAAAAGATGTTGGTGTGTAAATGTAATTGAAAAAAAACGGCTCTGTCATTGAAGTGCACCCCAAAAAGTTGGACAAACTTTTGGAGGTGTATATCACATTTTGATGAGCCGTTTTTTGATTTAACATTTTTCAGTCAAACATATTTTTTTAGAATGTATACGAAATTTAATAAAAATAAGGTGAAAAACAAAAATGAAAAGAAAATTTAAAATTTTAATCATGGCATTTACGGTATGTATAGTATCGGCATTTGCAGTTGTGGTAAGCGGTTGTAGCGTGACCGATAAAATTAAAGAAAAAATCGAGCAGGCGCGTTGTGAACACGAATGGAACGACGGCGAAGTTACGAAAGAAGCAACCTGCATGGAAAAAGGCGAATTGACGAAAACGTGTACCCTTTGCGAGAAGGTAGAAACGGAAGAAATTGAGTTTGCAAAGCATGTTGCGGTATACGTGCAAGCTGTTACCCCTACCTGTTTGGAGAAAGGCGTTACTGACGGTACGGTATGTAGCATTTGTGAAACGAAAATTTCGGGACTTCAAGAAATTCCTGCGCTTGGGCATATCATTGTGAAGGATTCGGCGGTTAAACCTACTTGTTTGGAAATAGGTTTGACGGAAGGCGAACATTGCTCTCGTTGTAATGAAGTGTTAAAAGCACAAGAAAAAGTACCTGCGACAGAGCATAATCTTGTGATTTTGGAAGCGGTAGAACCTACTTGCACAACGGAAGGTAAAACGCAAGGCGTTTGGTGCGATAAATGCAAAGTCGTGTTTACGGCGCAAGAAATAATCTCTGCACTTGGTCATACAGATGAGAACGGTGATTTTGATTGCGATTTATGTGGTGACTTTGCTGTTTATTCGTATCTTTCTCTTTTTAACAACTCCGATAATTACACGGAAGTATCAGCTAATGTAGGTGATACCGTCGCAGGTAAAGTAATTCGTCTTTATAAGACAGGTAGTGAGGTTTTAGAAACGGGCATTCCTTTCAATGAGGTAACTTTTTTTACGAATGGTTTGGGGCAAGGAATATCTTTGTTTGCGTGTGATGATAGTGTTAATAATGCTTTTTGTCTGAACTCTGTCTATATAGAAGAAATTCCTTGTATTGTATACGAGGATTATATTGATTTTTATATTCCTGAAATATTAGTACTTGAACATACGTGTGATTATTGCGCTGAATATTTTGAAACCAAGCCAGATGATATTTTATTAGAAGTTAACGAAACCTCGGTTATTAGAAATATGCGTTGGGCAGAAGGTGTTTATTTTCTTGAATTAAAAGACGTTGGTGTGTAAACGTAAAAACGTTTTTACTCTATGGGCTGTTGCTTGATTTTTTTGAGGTATAAAAAATGAAAACGAAAGCATTTTTTAATAAAATATTGTGGACGTGTGTTGCCCTGCTCCTCTCGTTGTTTTGCGTGTTCCAAAGCGCGCATATAAAAATAGCGAATGCCGAGGAAACGACGGTTGCATATACGGACGTTATGACGGATTTGCAAAAGGACGAGAATTTCAATCCCGATGATTACCCTGTTAAAGCGAACGATTATTCGTTGCAGGTCATTCAAATTGCGGAAAGCGTAAACAATGAATTATTTGTGTACGTGTATCAGCCGAGTAATGATACAAAAGATTTGGTGGCAACAAATCTATCCATGTATAATGGATATTCCGAAAACGGAAAGGATTTCTCTCCTCTTTTGTATGATTTAACATTATTAAGCACAAACGGTGTTTTTGATAAGTATGTAGTAAATGATTATCTTGTATCTACGAATGCGGAGCGTTGGTATAATATTGTTTCTTTATATCGTTTGCCTGTTGAGGGTATTGATACGAATATTGCAGGTGGAACAACGGATAAGATTTCAATTTCCGTAGGGCAACAATGGCGTTTTTATTATTATAACGATATATTGACCGTTGAACGAGGTACGTTCAATACTTTAAAGATTGACATTGTGACAGCGGATAATATTATATACAACAATGGTTTTACCGCTGGCAATTTGGTAGGTTTATACAATCGTGGTAGTAGTCATTTTGTTTGTTTTAACGTTGAAGATTATATAATAGAACATATTTACGATGCCGACGTAACGTATCTTTCTCGTCCTGTAAGTATTTATTCTGGTATTGGTGTGCCTGATGATAAGTATGGCGAATATGAACGTCATACTGTAACGTTATATGATAACGATACGGCAAGCTTTGAGGGGACGGGTTGGTTTAGTAAAACTTATAAATGGAATAGAATTTCTCGTTCCGAAGATTTTGTTTCAAATCTTGAATCCCAAGATGTAGACTTTGATAGTTCTGCTAAAAGCACTATATTAAGTTCTCAATGGACTTTTGCATTTTGCGAAACGGAAAGAAGACTTACTTCCGTTAACGGTTGGACAATAAGCAGTTATACGGAAGTATCAGAAGTATCTATATTGCGGTTGCATTTTATTGATTTTAGGGGTAATTATTATAATTTAGGTGTCGTTGCAAATGCTGTAACAGAAGATGATACTCCTGCTGGTACTGCTGACCCTGTAAAAGACGCATTAGAAGATTTTTGGAAGGATTTAACTTCTTTATTTTCGGAAATGTGGGGTTGGTTGCTCGGTATTTTGCTGTTAGGCGGTCTTGTAATAGTCCTTTTAAATTTTGCGCCTTGGATATTTGCTCTTGTTGGTAAGGGATTTTTGGTTGCATTCAAATGGATAGGCAAAGGTTTGTTATGGATATTAAAATTGGTGTGGCGTATTATTTGTTTGCCTTTCAAATTGATAGGAAAATTATTCAAACGGAAATAAAAAATCACCCTTTCGGGTGATAAGGTCTATTCGATTGTGTCTTGGGTAAACCAAATTTTATTGCATTGTTTACATACATAATAAACACGCTTTTTGCTTTCAATCCATTGTTGCATTATTTCGCAAAATATTAGTGCTATTGTAAAAACAATCAAAAAACAAATTGTTGGCGTGATTGGTGAGGCATATCCTGCTGGTGTATTGTCGGGAGTAACCGTTACAGACATTATTTGCGTTGATACGGAAGGAATATACGTGGTTTGTTCTAATTCGTTAAGTTGTATGATTTCTGCCATATTTGAAATGATTGTTACAAATATAGCAATTATACAAAAAAATTTTAAAATACGAAAAAGCGTAGATTTACGATATTGAACAGTAATAGCAATATCTTCGCAGTTGCATTCAGGGCATTTCATAGCAGGTTTCCTCCTAAAAAAATAAAAAGTGTGAAATTTCGGCAAGGTTTGTTATTGCTACATAAACGACCTATTATAGAATGCCGAAAAACACACTTTTTACCAAAGGAAAAGTGTCTATAATAGGTATAAAGTTTATGTAGCATTACCATAATATCCCATTTTATGGGATTTGTCAAGAAAAAAATTAAAGGTAACAATATGAAAAACGTTGTTAAGAAAAAGAAAGTATCTTTTAAATACGTACTGTTTTGGATTCTCGGTATTCTCGGCGCAATCCTCGCAGGTTATTTTCTTTTTGTAGGTAGTATGGTATGAGAACGTTGTTGCGAAGAATCGGTGGTCATTTCCGCAAAAAACAATTTTATTACGTTTGTACGATAATAACCCTTGGTTTGCTCGCTTTGGGTATATTTTGCTTTCCAAACGCTATCGGGCGTTTGGTTGAAAGCTGTTGGGATTTCGGCTTATCGATTGCATACGTATTTTGCGATTGGTTTCATATCGAAGCGGAAATTCCGCCTACCGTCAATAATTATCCCGATTATTCGTTTTTAAACGTGAAGGAATGGCTGTATTCGTTATTCAATCAATCGTCTGCACCGTCCGTACCTTCGCTTGCACTTCCTTTTAATTGGGATTTGTTCAAAGAGAAATGGTCGGCATATTGGCAAGCGTTTATTGATACGGAAAATATTACGCTGTATTTTTTATATCTTGTTTATTATATAACGTTGCTCGTACCTATACTTATGTTCGGTATTCCCATTTGGTTTGGCGTGAAAAAGCTTTTTAATAAGTATTATTTCAAAGAACCGCGCCATCCTGAAACGGAAGAAGAACAGCAGGACGAAACGCGCCCTATCAAAGAAAGTAAGCTGTTGCGCGCATGGCATTGGTTTTATTTCACAATATTGGTACGCATAGGAATGTGGTTTGTTGCGCTGTTCGATTTCGTAAAAGCGCGCGAAGAATTGTATCAATTTTGGCTGTTGCTTGTACTGCTCTATTTCAACGTACTCACGATTTTTATTGAGTTTTGCGCGTATTACGTATATTTTGCCGTGTCGTTCGATTTCGTTAATCTCTATCGGCAGGTGTACAAGTTGTGTCTTGATTTATCGGCGGTATTATCTGTTTTAGGCTTGTTCAGTTGGACTACGATTGTAATACTCATATTGAAAAGAAAGTCGGAAGATTTAGAGTATGAACGTATGATGAACGGTGAGGTGGAAGAATGATAGGTGCAATAACAGGCGGTTTAGTTCTTGCAGGCGTAGCTCTGAACGTATGGGCGAATAAAATCGGGTATGAACGTTTGGAGCATAACGAACGAAAGAATCGCGGATTTATCAATGAATTAGAAATTGTTACGTACATATTTGCCGAAATGGGTAAAGGCAAAACGACAATGCTATCGAGTGTGGCATTATCGCTTGAAGTGCAGCTTCGTGATGATGCCTTGGAAGTCATATTGGAATGCGATACGTGTTTTCCTCATTTCCCATGGCTGACGTTGGAAAGAACGTTAAAAAAGGCGTATGCGGAACACGTTGTTTATGATAAATGGAGCTGTATTCGATTTATCCGTGAACTGCGCGATAAATTCGCGGAAAATCCTTGTAAGGAAAACATATTCGGGTACGATTACGACAGATACCCTTTAACGTTCGATAACAAAAAGTACGTTGAGGATATTTGGGAAACGATACGGGATTATGCGTTAGCATATACGATTTATACCACGCAAAGCGCGTTGATTATTTCTAACTATTCAATCCGTGTCGATTCTCTTATGTTGGATTTGGGGAACTTCCCTATTTGGGATTGCGATTTCTTCAAGCGTGATAGCCGTTTAATAGATAGTTTTTCGCGCCATTCAAAGATACTTGATTACGATATGGTTCGTTTGGGCAATCAAATGATAAAAGATAATCCCAACCGTTATGCGTTCGGTTGGGGCGTTTGGGTGTTTACGGAGCTTGATAAGGACGCGAAGAATACGCTGGAACAGCAGGAAATCAAAGCGAACGATGAAGAATGCAATCAAAAGAATGATTTAATGCACGTTATGTTCAAAATGTCGCGCCATGCGTGTATGATACGTAACCGTAACTTTATACGTATTCTTGCGGATATGCAACGTGTTGAAAATATTACGGCAAATTTACGGCAGGTCGGACAAGTTGCGTTGATTACGGAAAAGGACGAAAAGAAAGTTGTTTTGCCGTGGTTCTCGGCTTGGAAAATCTTTTCCCCTGCATTGCTGTCTATTAAGTCACGTTTGGATAATTTGCATATAAACGAGCGTTTTTTACGTCCTGATAAACGATTGCTGACGTCGGCTCTTGAAAGGATCCGCGTGGCAATCGGTCAATGGGAGCTACGCACGGTAGGTGTCTTTGGCGGTCATGCCTTGCAAATTGAATTACAAACGGGGCGTATGGACGGCGCAGTTAAAAAGCACACATTTTTTGTTCAGTATAAGAAAGATTATGCAAAGCGTAACGCTTCGGACTGCACGGCAGGAATGTTTGAAAGCCGTGGCGAGCTAAACACTATCGGTCTTGACGATATGAAAGAATTTGCAGGATATATTGCAACGCAGGACGAATTAGACATGTTGCATAACTACGTACAACGTGAATTAAAGAAATATCAAGGTGACGAAATGAAAAAGAAAGAAACGGATATTAAAGCGGTAGAAAAGCTGTTGTCCTCTGTCGTGGAAGGTCTTTCCGCGGTGCAAAACGGCAAGATACAAATATCAGAAGAAGCAAGCAAATCCATGTCCTCTTTGGTAACTTCCCTTTGCGGAGTGGTTAGCGAATGGGCAAACAAAAAAGAAAGCGCCGAGGAAACGGCGTAAAGGAAGGTTTATTATGGCAAAGAAATTTAATAGAAAACGTAAATCATCTGGTTGGGCGCATACGAAAAGTTATCCTCATAAATCACACCCTGCTACATATAGGCGTAAAAATTCAAAAAGTGATGATATTGAATATATAACTTTTACCCATTCTCCCGAAGTAGACTTGGGGAATAAGAAAGTGCGTACTGTTCCACTATTGGATAATATAAGTCCTGATGAACGGCGCAGGAATAAAGCGCAAGGTAAGAAATTTGGCGAAAATCGTACTTATGCCTACCCAAAAGTTTTTGTAGGCAAACGTTCCGCTTTACATGAAGAAACGGATAAATATGAACCTGTTGATTTTGATAAAAAGCGTATTGGCAAAATGTTTGAAGTATTCCCTCGTGAAAATATTCCTGTTACAGGTGGAAAAGGAAAAAATCGTCAAAAGAAAAAGCTCCGTAAGTAACGGAGCATAAAAAAAGAAAGTGCCACGAGCAATTAAGCCTCTTTCCGTGGGGGCTACAAGGACGGAGCGAATATCGCAACACCGAGCCAAACACTTTCTATTTGTTATTATAAAGGATTGATTTACAAAAGTCAATCCTTTTTACGGAAAAACTTGCAATTTGCAGGTTTTTTCTTTTTTGGTAGTGGTTGGGAGTAGGGCTGACGGTTGCCGGGGGAAGCTTCCCCCGGGCTTGACCGTCTTAAAGTTTGTAATTTTCGCTGATGAAGTTTTCCGCCCAGTCAAGAATAACAACGTTGTTTATTTCAATACGTGTTGCATATCCGTCAAGGGCTAACCGCATACAGCCGTCCATTGCCGTGGAAAAGGACGAGCTGTAATAAGTATAATCTTTCTTTTGCCATTCAGCATTTTCTTCTATACGTTTTGGGCGTTTGTAATATAAAATAACTTTATTTTCCATTGCTTTTATTCCTACAATTCGTCTTTATGTTCAGCGCAGTATTGCTCAAATTGATTTTTGGAAATTTCCGTAAAACCGTATTTTGTTGAAAGGAAATAGATAGGCTCAATTACAGTCATTTTTTCATCGAATTTTGCGCCTTCAAACATACTACGTTCGCAAGCCATAATATAGCTTCCGTTCTTGAATATGTACCCGTATGTGGCTTTGAAGAAAGGACTGCCCCAAGATTGCGCGTATTTCTTCCAACTTTCGTAGTCTTTTAAAAATGTGCGTACGCCCTCACGCGAATGGAAGCTGTAAGTCGGCTTGTTTGCTTTTGGTTTTGCAACCGTTTCCGTTTGTTCAGGTTCGGCGCAGGTTGGCAGTCCAAACGTTTGGACTGTTTCGACAGACTGTTCAGCAGTCGGCGCAACGTAGGTATCAGGTTGCGATTCGTTAGGTACGGTGTCCGTAGCTTCTTCTTTGATAGGATTGCTATCTAATACAGGCGGTAACATAGTCGTTTGTTCCTGCTCCGCTTTCCATTCGGGCAAGTTTTTGTGGTTGCCTGGGTTTTTATTGAGATACTTTATGTATTCTTTCAAAACACGAACAGGTGTTGACGGTGGAATTTCTTTTTCAATATTAACGTCCAAGCAGAGTGCTTTTTCCATTTCTACAAGTTGGCTGTATTTGTAAGGTCTAAAAGCAGGCTTTACCCACGTTTTATAATTTCCGTATTGGTCACGGTCACAAAAGCGTTTGAATACATTGATTAAGTTATATGTGGACGATTTACCTAAATCAAGTTCTACTTCGGCGAGCTGTTCAATGCTTTCATATCCGAGGGCTTCTACATAGTGGTAAATTTGCGCTTCGTACAAGCGACAACCCAACATAAAGAAACGGTCTCCGACGTCTTTCATATCTTCTTTGGCGCGTTCCAAGAAATGTTGTGCGCTTGGTAATATTTCTTTCTTTTCGGTAGTAGTTAATTCGTTCATAGTTTTTCTCCTTAATTTGTTAAAGTATATTTCCTGTCGGGGGAATGTTCCCCCAACAGGTATTATTTTTATGGCTTGGAAATTGTTAGGATATAATATCCGTCGGGGTACTTGGTCGTATGTAAAAACCGAATACGTGGAAGAATATTGATAACGTCCTTGTCGGTTAATTCGGTCAGTTCGCCGTTGTCGTTGGGCATTCCGCATATAACAAGATTGCCAACAAGTTGCGGTTGATACGTTTCATCGATTGCCGAAATTTTCGGGGATTCGACGAACAGCCCTTCATCATCACAAACTATACTATAAGGGGTTTTGCCGATATGCCTTGTTACAATGTCAATGCAGGTACATTGACAAAGTTTATAATACGTTTCAAGCTCGTCGGGAATATCAATAACCTCGGGCAGTTGGTTTTCGTTTACGTTCAAATAGATTGCTTTCATTGCTTGTTCTCCTTTCCCCGTCTTGCCGATAGGACAGCATGGATTTTTAAAGAAAGGGTACAATAGAAGTAGCAAGCACGTCATATTCATACAGCCCATTGGGACTTACAAGTTTTATTGCGTAGATATGATTAGGATTTTTTTTGAGGTCCTGTACCATATCGTCAATTTCTTCAAATTCTGAAACTACGTTACCGCCGTTGCGTAATGCTCTATAAACTCTATACATAATTAACTCCTTTTAGTGAAACGTTTTGAAATATACTTTTTGTTCGATTTCCTGCATAGGGTAAATGCGTTCGCCGTCGAAGGGGAAAACACGGTCGCAAATTTCAATGGGTTCCCATTCGTTAGTAACAAGTGCTACGCAGGCGTAACCTTCTACGTTGATAACGATAAAATCATCATCGAGTTTATCCCAACCGTTTGTGAGGTTGCTTTTTGCGTATTCCAACGCGCGGTTGATAATCTCTTTTACTTTGTCCGTGGACGTGTTGCGCATAGCGGTTAAGGTTTCATAATCTTTGTTCCAAATCATAGTTTTATCTCCTTCGGGGCGGTCAAGCCGCCCCTTCAATTTTTTCTTGTTCAACGTTTCCGATGATGATATAGCGGACGGCTTTTTCAGCTTTGCCTGATGCCTGCACAATCATTTTCGTGTCGTTCTTTAATGCCTTAATCCAAGACTGAATATAAGCAACGGAGTTTGTGAACGTTGACGGCGTTTCTATATTCAGTAGATTAAGCAAGCCTGCCGAACCGATTTCCGCAACAAGTTCTTCCTTGCTGTAATCCTCTGAACCGAACCCTGCA
>JAZNXS010000025.1:0-15046 GCA_045594025.1 Candidatus Scatosoma sp. | reverse complement strand
CTTGACAAAAGAGATTTTTTGCGTTAAAATGATAGTTGTATTATAAGCAAAATTGGGCGATTATGGCAAAAAAGAGGAAGAAGCCGCTTATTTTGCGCAAAGAAATTATAAAAACGTAGAGGAAAATCTATGAAAAGAACGTTGAAAACAAAGCTTCTTATTCTGTTGACGGCGCTCCTGTCACTATTCATTTTGGCAGGTTGTTCTTTCACGGAAACGAAGGAAGACATCATGGAAAAGTACAATTTAACCGCGCAGGTTACGTACTATTCCAACGGCGGAGAGTTTGAAAACCGAAGCAGTAAGAAGACGATTTATTATCAAGCGGGTACGCCTGCGTTAGACATCGGGCACGTAAAGCCCTCCAGCGGTTCGGCAGACATTTCCAGACCAAAATATACGTTTGAAGGCTGGTATTTCGTTGTGGAAATCGATGAGAAAACGGGCGAATGCGTACTTGGTGAAAAAGTGGATTTTACGCAGCTTCTCAACGAAGGCGATAACTGGGTGGTTGCGGCGATGTGGCTTCCCGAAGTTGTGGTCAACGTATATCTGGTAGCGGAAAACAACGGCACCGTTCCCGTAGACACGTCGAAGAGTGCGATAGCGGTAAGTGAACTGAAAGACGGAGATCTTATCGGCGCGTTCGAATATGAAACAAGCGGTTACGTTGAAGAAATCTCTCCTGAAGATTATTTCTCTTTTGCGGTAAAAGATTCGGCGTATACGTTCATCAATTATTACGTGGACAAAGAATGCACAACGCCCGTTGAATTCCCTATCGCAAGAGCGAAAGAAAACTTGAATATTTACGCTCGCTACATAGAAGGGGACTGGACGCTGATCAAAACGGGCGCAAAGCTGGCTACGCTTATCTTTAATGATAAAAAAGTAGAGGCGGACGAAAAATTCTGGATTGCGAACGATATCGATTGTAAAAATTATACCGTTTCCGCATTGACTTCCTTTGACGGACAGATCAAGAGCGATGGGCACGTGATTAAGAACTTGAAGGTAAAATCTTCAGAGCTTGCCGCAAATTCGAAATCGGCGATTTTTGGTAATATTTTGGAAAATGCGGTTATCGAAAACGTTACGTTTGAAAATCTGGAATACGAATGTATTGTAAAATCCGCGCCTTTGGAAATCTACTTTGTATTCATTTCCTTGCACGAAAACGCAACGGTCAACAACGTTTCTATCTCCGGCGGAATGACGATTAGAAAGTCGGCGGATAAACGCGTAAACAATATGATGGATGACCTTGGCGAATTGATTTACACGCACGTTTTATACGGCGGCTATGAAAACGACGCGCAGTATACTTCGGCGAATGAAAACGGTTTCAAGGTAACGGGGGATCCCGCAACGTATATCACCGTAACAACCAGTATGTATTAAGAGAAAAACATCGGAGGATGAAATATGAATAAATCAGTAAAGAGAATTGGATGCTTGCTCCTTAGCGTAGTGACCGCGCTTGGGACGCTTGTAGGCTGCAAAGAAAGTAGTACCTACGATCACGAAACGAGACCTATCGTTTTCGCAACGGACGCGCTGGACGGAAACTTCAATCCCTTCTTCGCAACGTCCGCAACGGACAGCAAGATGGTATCCATGACGCAGATCGGTATGTTGACGACGGATAAGGACGGCAATCCTTTGTGCGGTGAAAACGAACCTACGGTTGCGCTTGCGTATAAGGAAACGATGAAGGATTCCGACGGCAACGAAACCACCAACGGTAAGGAAGCGGCAAACGGCGGTACGACGGAATACGAATTTATCATCAAGAACGACATTTGTTTTAGCGATGGCGAACCCTTGACGATCAAGGACGTACTTTTCAATCTGTACGTTTATCTCGATCCTGCATACACGGGCTCGGCAACCATCTATTCGACGGATATTAAGGGCTTGAACGCTTATCGCGAACAGGATCCCGACAAACAGGACAGCGAAGACGCTGCGCAAGGGGACGCTTTTAAGGCGGCGGCTCGTCAGCGTTTGACGAATATGCTCAACTATCTCGATCCGCCTCTGGGCGAAAGCTATCCCTTGACGGCGCAGATCGAAGCGGATATCGCGCTTGTGAAAGAACTGTTTAAAGAAGAAGCGGAAAGCGACTGGAACGCAAACTATGGTTCGCTCTCTGCATACGAAGAGGAATACACGTTCACGGAAGACTGGCAGGTATACTATTTCGTGGAAGGTGTTATCAGAGTGCAGTACCAACAGGGTAAGCCCATGAAAGATAAAAACGGCAAGTATATCACGACGCTTGACGTAGAGCCCGATTACGCGGCGCAGATCGAAGCGGCAAGAACGCCTGAAAAGATTGCGGATTATATTGCGGAAAACGGCGGTACGGAAGAAAACGCAAAGAATGAATTGACGAAAGCCTTTGCCGTAAACACCGTATATACTTCCAAAACGCGCAATAACAGTGGGCTTGCAGAAATCATCAATTTCTGGGCAACGGGTACGGAAGTATTCAATCAGTTTGTTGCAGAAGAAAGAACGAAATACTATGATAAAAACGCAGGTAAGGTAGAATCGATTTCCGGTATCACGACGTATGAAACGGATACGGACTTCAAGGGTAAATCCTTAGGCGAAACGCATCAAGTGTTGAAGATTGTCATCAACGGCGTTGACCCGAAAGCCATTTGGAACTTCTCGTTTGCAGTAGCGCCCATGCACTACTACTCGGATGCGGAAACGATTGCAAATACGGCGCACGGCGTTAAGGTGGGCGACGATAAGTTCTTCAGCACGGTATTGCAATCCCCTGAAAAGAGTGGTTTGCCCGTAGGCGCAGGCGTTTACAAGGCGAGCAGTGAAAAGGGCGACGGCACGACCAGCCAAGCAGATTTCTTCAAAAACAACTGGGTATTCTTTGAAAGAAACACCTATTTCGATACGGTTGGCGGCAGCAAAATCACCAACGCAAAAATCAAATACCTTCGTTATAAAGTAGTAGGCTCGGATAAGATTTTGCAGGCTTTGCAGGCAAAGGAAATCGATTTCGGCGAACCGCAGGCAACGATGGATAACCTCGACGAAATCGGTAAATACAGCTTCCTCAACGAAAAGCATTATCAAACGAACGGTTACGGCTACGTAGGGATCAACCCTAAGTACGTGCCCGATATCGAAGTTCGTCAGGCTATTATGAAGGCGATGGATACCAACTCCATCATCACCAACTATTACACGGAAGACTTGGCGTCCGTCATTCGCAGACCGATGTCCATCACCAACTGGGCATATCCCAGAGACGCAAAGGGCGATCTCATCGGCGAATACGAATCCATCGCATACACGACGGATAAGCAAGAAATTAAGAGCTTGGTAGAAGACGCGGGCTGGAGATTGAACGGCGACGGTATTTACGCAAAAGACGGCAAGACGTTGAAGCTTACCTTCACGATTGCCGGCGAAACGACGGATCACCCCGCGTTCGAAATGTTCCGTGACGCAGCGAAGGTCCTTAACGAATGCGGCTTTGACGTATCGGTGACGACGGACGTTGCGGCGCTCAAGAAACTTGCAACGGGCGGCCTTGCAGTATGGGCGGCGGCTTGGTCGTCGACTATCGATCCCGATTTGTATCAGGTATACCATAAAGACAGTAGCGCAACCAGTATCAAAAACTGGGGCTATGAAACCATCTTTAGCGGTAGCGTTGATCAGTTCGGATATGAGCAAAGCACGATCAATGCGTTGAGCGAGGCTATTGAAGCAGCGCGCGCAACGATTATTCAGAAAGAGCGTATTGACATCTATAAGGATGCCTTGGATTTGATCATGGATCTTGCCATCGAGCTTCCTACCTATCAAAGAAACGACCTTGTCGTATACAACAAAGAAATCATTGACGAATCGACGTTGAATTCAGATCCTTCCGCAAATGCAGGGGTATACGATCGTCTGTGGGAAGTAGGCTATAACTAATTCAAACCAAAAATAAACGTAAAGTGAAGAAAATAAATGGTTAAATATATCATAAAACGGCTTTTGCTCTCGATATTCATTTTGCTGGGTGTATCTTTGATCATCTATTGTTTGGTGCGTATTTTGCCGCCGAACATCATTTATCAAAAGCTTAGCACGATGAGTGTCGCAGGTGCAGACGCTGAGGAATTAGAAAAAGAATTAAGGGAGCAGTACGGCTTAGATAGCGGCATACTTGTCGGGTATTGGAACTGGCTGACCGCTTTTGTGCAAGGGGACTTCGGTACGTCGTGGACGTATTCTCAACCCGTGGAAAAAATCATTTTCCGCGATATGGGGATTTCGTTTGCCATTTCGTTCGTGTCTTTGATTTTGCAGTTGCTTATTGCAATCCCTCTCGGGATCAAGTGCGCGTGCAACCAGTACGGTAAGCTCGATTATTTTGCAACCTTCCTTACCATGCTTGGCATATCCTTCCCGACGTTCTTCTTGGGCAGTATTTTGATTAAGGTATTCGCCCTTGACTTGGGTTGGTTTCCGTCGGGCGGTATCGAATTGGTCAGCGACGGTAACGCAGGCGGTTTCATGGGCACGTTGCTCATGTTAAAATCGTTGGTATTGCCTATGTTCTTGCTTACGGTGCTTTCCATCGGTTCGTGGTTGAGATATACCCGTACCAACACGTTGGAAGTACTGAATGCAGATTACATACGTACGGCAAGGGCGAAAGGTCTTTCCGAACATTCCGTCGTGTATAAACACGTATTTAGAAATACGCTGATTCCGCTGGTAACGGTGCTTGCAGGCACGTTGCCCAGCCTTTTCGGCGGCGCGATGATCACGGAAACGATTTTCGATTTACCCGGTATCGGTAATACGGCGTATAAAGCGATGATGCAAAACGACATTCCGTTTATTATGACGTATAACATGTTTATTGCGGTGCTCACGGTTATCGGTATTTTGCTTACCGATATTATGTACGCCGTAGTCGACCCTCGTGTCAAGCTTGGGGAATAAAGGAGGACGTTATGGAACAAGAAAAGCAAGAAATTGTTAACGAAACGCCCGAAACAGAAGTAACGGAAATCGTAGAAGAAGCGGTAGAGGAAAGGGAAAGCTTAAGCGACAGAGTGCGCGTGCTTTCGCCGGGTATGATGGTCGCAAAGCGCTTTTTCCGTTCAAAGCTCTCCGTAGTAGGCTTATTGATTTTGATAACGCTGTTTCTCTTCTCCTTTATCGGTCCGATGTTCTCGCAGTGGTCGGATAACGGTACGCCCGTCAAGGATACCGATTACAAAACCGTAACGGTTGGCGAGGGCGGTATCAGTTACTCGGTAGACGGAGAAAATTATTCGGCGTATGCCATTACGGAAACCCAAAACGACTTCAATAAACGTGGCGACATCACGTGGGAGCATTTGCTCGGCACGGACGATAGCGGTTATGATTTGTTTACCAACCTGATGTTGGGTGGACGCGTTTCGCTTACCATCGGTTTCGTAGTCATCTTTATGGAGGCGATTATCGGCGTTATTTTAGGCGGTTTAGCAGGCTATTTCGGCGGTTGGGTGGATAACTTGATCATGCGTATCGTCGATATTTTAAGCTGTATACCCAGTATGCCGATTATGTTGATTTTGTCTATCGTTTTAACCAACCTCGGTATCACGGACATCAGTAAACTGTATTACTTGATGATTGTGTTAACGTTGATTGGTTGGACGGGTATTGCAAGATTGGTGCGAGGGCAAATATTGTCCTTGCGCGAACAGGATTTCATGTTGGCGGCAAAGGCTTCGGGTATTTCCACTTCGAAGAAGATATTCCGTCATTTGTTGCCCAACGTTATGCCCCAGCTTATCGTTTCCATGACGATGGGGTTAGGTAGCATCATTTTGATGGAAGCAACGCTCGGGTTCTTAGGACTTGGCGCGCCGTTGGACGTTCCTACGTGGGGCTCTATGATTAGCACCGCGTCCAAGTACACGTATTTGAATTATTATCCTAATTTCTGGATTCCGCCGGGAATTTGTATTACGCTTGCGATTTTGGGCTTTAACTTTGTCGGTGACGGCTTACGTGACGCATTCGATCCGAAGATGAAGAGGTAACGGCTATGGCAGAAAAGAAGAAAAACTCTCATTATATATCGGGTAAAGAATCGAGAAAAATCGCTCGTGAAAATCTGAAAATCACGAAAGAGCTTGAAAAGCGTAAGAAGAGAAAGGACGTCGAGGCGGAATACCTTACCGAAATGAAGGATCCTGCCAACATTGTCGAATTTGACAACCTGCATACGTATTTCTACACGGACGCAGGTACAGTCAAGGCGGTCAACGGCGTTACGTTCTCCATTCCTGCCGGCTCGACGGTGGGCGTCGTAGGGGAGTCGGGTTGCGGCAAAAGCGTTACCTCGCTTTCGCTTATGCAGCTTGTACAAGGTCCTAGCGGTCAAATTGTGGACGGTTCTATCCGTTTCCGCACCAACGCATTCCGCCGTGACGAACGTGGCAAGAAGATTCCCGTTTATGAAACGGAAGAAGTAAACGGCGAAACGGTTATCAAGAAGGATAAAAAGGGAAAACCTATTCACAAGAAGAGCGAGCTTGGCGGTAATCTTTACGAGATGGACGAAAAGGTTTACGATATAGCCAAGATGCCTTTGGAGGCGATGCGCTCCATTCGCGGTAGAGAGATTTCCATGATATTCCAAGAACCCATGACCTCGTTGAACCCCGTTTTCACCATCGGGAATCAGTTGGACGAAGTGGCGTTTTTACATATCGAAGGCATTTCGAAAAAGAAAGCAAAAGAACGCAGTGTAGAGATGTTAAAGCTGGTTGGTATTGCCGATCCTGAGGGCGTTTACGAAAAATTTCCGCACGAATTATCAGGCGGTATGCGTCAGCGTGTTATGATCGCGATGTCCTTGCTTTGCAATCCTTGTCTGTTTATCGCAGACGAGTCTACGACGGCTTTGGTCGTTACCATTCAGGCGCAAATTCTTGATTTACTTCGCGAAATCAAAGATAAGATCAGCGGTTCGATCATGCTCATTACGCACGATCTTGGCGTGGTTGCCGAAATGGCAGATTACGTGGTGGTTATGTATGCAGGCAAGATCATTGAAATGGGTACGGTAGAGGATATTTTCGATAATCCTTTGCATCCGTATACCATCGGTTTGCAAAAGAGTAAACCTACGGTAGATGGGGACGTGGCTTCATTGTATTGTATTCCTGGTTTCGTTCCAAACCCCGTAGATATGCCCAATTATTGTTACTTCCGAGACAGATGTGATAAATGCATGAAGAAGTGCGCAGGGGAATATCCCCACCTCATTAAAGTGACGGATACGCACAGCGTTTCCTGCTATCTGTATGAAAAGGAAAAAACGGAGTAATTATAGGAGAAAAAGATGAAGTCTAAGAAAAGACAAACCCAACAAAATCAAGGGGAAGTAAACGTAAAATCTTCCCGTTTGGTTGTTGATATGGACATTCGTGATTGCGACGCGAGTATTGTTGCCACCGATTTTTCGCTTGCGAATACGCTCGGTCAGGATTTGATCAAAGCAGGCGCAGATCCCGTTTTGGTCTATCCCGTCATGAAATTTATTCCCCGTCCGTCCGTCTATGCAAAACCTGAGGAAGAGACGGCGCCCCAAACGGAAGCACCTCAAATTTTGGAATGTGAGGAGCAGGTATGCGTTGAAGAACCGAAAGAAGAGATTTTGTTGGAAGTAAAAAATCTGAAAAAATACTTTGCTGTCGGCACGAATTTCTTTGGTAAGCCCAACAAATTTTTGCATGCTGTGGACGATGTATCCTTCTCGCTGAAAAAAGGTAAAACGCTTGGTATCGTAGGGGAATCCGGTTGCGGTAAAACGACGATGGGCCGTACGATTTTGCGTTTACATAATCCTACCGATGGCGAAATTTGGTTTAACGGCGAAGAGGTTTCTAAAATTCCCGAAGCGGAATTTGACAAGCTCCGTCCAAATATGCAGATGATTTTCCAAGATCCTTACGCAAGTTTGTCGCCCCGTCTTACGGTAGGCGCAATCATCGGCGAAGCGGCGTTGGAACACGGACTCGTAACCAAGGCAAATTATCGTGAATACGTGTTGAGCGTCATGAAAATGTGCGGTCTGCAACCCCATTATTACGAACGTTATCCTCATGAGTTTTCTGGCGGTCAGCGTCAAAGAATCTGTATTGCGCGCGCACTTGCGCTGAAACCGCAGCTTGTCGTTTGTGACGAGCCCGTTTCCGCGCTTGACGTATCCATTCAGGCGCAGATCATCAATATGTTGAAGGAATTGCAGGCAGAACTCGGCCTTACCTACGTGTTTATTTCGCACGATTTGTCCGTTGTAAAACACATTTCCGACGAAGTAGGCGTCATGTATCTGGGTAGCATGGTCGAATACGGTACGAAGGAACGCATTTTCGAAAATACGTTGCATCCGTATACCAAGGCGCTGTTCTCCGCAGTACCCGTGCCCAATCCGCACGTGAAGATGAACAGGGTGATTTTAAAAGGGGATATCCCTTCACCCGTTAATCCGCCTAAAGGCTGTAAATTCCATACCCGTTGCGAACAGTGCATGGAAATCTGTAAGAAAGTGCCGCCTTCTTACCGAGAAGTAGAGGAAGGGCATTTCTGCGCTTGTCATTTGTATACGCCTGCGGAAGAAATTGCGGCTTGGGAAGCAAGCGAAGCAGAAAACGGCAAGAAAACAGACAAGAAGTAAGACGAAATTATGAGTGAACAGGAAAAGAAAGAAAACAAGAAGGCAGAGCTGGACACGGAAACCACGATTGCGGATATGAACGTAGAAGGGTTTAGTTGGTACGATCCTGCAAAGAAAAAAGGGAAACAACCGCCCGTGCAGCTGACGAAAGAGGAACAAAAAGCGCTCATTCGCGGCGCGTATCGCGCTATGCTGCCTGTAATCGGGTGTATAGCAGTTGCAGGGCTTTTGATGTTCGCGCTTGCTTACTTTTGGCTTAAATAAGAAAAACGCTCCTAATCGGAGCGTTTTTGTTTTTAAGAAGCTCGTTTTGCTAAAATTTTACCTGTTTTTGCGTCTAATAAAAATGCATTGATTTTGCTGTTTCTATCAATAATGCCTATATAATAATAAGGCGAGCCTTCATAAATTAAGCGTATATAAATTTCGCCTGTAAAGCCGTACTTATCCGTTAAGATTTCAAACAGCTCGGCTTCCGTCGTTTGTAAGTGTGTTAAAATCGCTTTCGCGGATAATAAATCGTTTGTTTTTACGGAAACCGCGTTTAAGGACAATTCCTCGTTCCTATATCTAATTTTACAGGGTAGCTCCGTTGCGTTAGATACGTCCAACGTGCAGGAAAAGTAGTATTCCGTTTTCACGTTATCAAAGGACATCTCTCCGCCGTATTCTTTCCCGTCTACGGTCACGTTGAAAACACATACTTCAACGCCGTTGGGGGCTACCAGGTACGCTTCTAACCGAGTGGAAGACTCCTGCGGAATTCCATCTGACGCATAGGGGTATTCCTTACGCACGGCATAGATACGCAGGGAAAAATCTTCCGTTTTGGCAAGGAAGATATTGCTGCGCAGTTCGGATACGTAATCCATATAATCTACGGCCGGTTTGCAAGCGCAAAAACAAGCCGTGCAAGCAAATAGAAAAAATAAGGCAAGCGCAATAAAAAAACTTCGGCATTTGTTAAAATTTATTTTTTTATACATAAAAAAAGGGTTCATGGTACATTCTATGAAAAAAAACTGGCAAACATACCGAATTATTTTTGTTCATACAGTTGATTTTTTATTTTTTATATGATAAAATAAGATAAATATACTGGGAGGAGTAGTTTATGAGCGTTGACAAAGTCATACTCAGAGCATTTTTGAGTACGCTTGCAGCAATCGTTGTGCTGTTTGCGTTCATGATTGCCGTGCTTATCGGCTTTTATCCTTCCACGATGATGGAGATTACCTACGATTTGGGTATGGAAAGCTCCAGCATAAAATATGCAGAACGCGCGTATGCTTGGAGTAAAAACGAGTACTACATGGCGTACGCAATGGACGTTGCGATTGAGGCAGATGATTATCAAAACGTTGTCGCTTGCGGCGAAAAGCTGATCAGCGACGAAAATTTTGCGGCGTATTGCGCTAGCAGAACGGAAAAACTTCCCGAAACCGTTGCCATGACTTATGATCAATATGTATATGGGCAGGTTTGTGTTGCGGAGTATGCGCAAGGGAAAAAAGAAGGGGCAGTAGAGCGCGCAATCATGCTCTCTTTTAAGGACGGTGCATTCCCGCTGAATAATGCGGTGGTGGCTGTTCTGTATGCGGCGAAAAGCGCGCAGGATACCGACACGGTATCTATGATAAGGGAAAAAATGAATCAACAGCAGATGGACGTGCTTTCCGATGCGGATAAAGCGTATTTTGAGGACGTCCTTGCGTTGGCAAGCTAAAAAGAATAAATGGATGGTTTCGCCTCGGTGAATTCGTCCATTTGTTTATTATATAGCAATAAATTCTACTATAAGAAGGAGATCTATAAATGAGTAGCAGAATTGTAAAAGAAGGTTTGACTTTTGACGACGTACTTTTGATTCCGCAGGCATCGAACGTGTTGCCGGCAGACGTCGATCTTCGCACTAAGCTTAGCGATAAGATTCATTTGAATTTACCGTTGATCAGTGCGGCGATGGATACCGTAACGGAAAGCCGTATGGCGATTGCTATGGCGCGTGAAGGCGGTATCGGTATTATTCACAAGAATATGTCGATTGAGGAGCAAGCTGCGCACGTCGATCGCGTAAAACGCAGTGAACACGGTGTTATCACCGATCCCTTCTTCTTAGCGCCCGAAAATTCGGTGAGAGAAGCGGTAGCGCTGATGGAAAGGTACCGTATTAGCGGTGTTCCCGTAACCAAGGAAGGAAAGTTGGTAGGTATTCTTACCAACCGTGATTTGCGCTTTGAAAACAATTACGATCAGCCCATTTCCAACGTAATGACGAAGAAGGGGCTTGTTACGGCGCCCGAGGGCACGTCGCTTGCGGACGCGCAAAAAATCCTTGGAAAACATAGAATTGAAAAACTTCCTATCGTGGACAAGGGCGGATATTTGAAAGGCTTGATTACGATTAAGGATATTGAAAAATCCATTCAGTATCCTAACTCTGCGAGGGATGAAAACGGCAGACTTTTGGTTGGCGCGGCAGTTGGTACGGCGGCGAACACAATGGATCGAATTGCAGCGCTGATCGAGGCTAGGGCAGACGTTATCGCCATCGATACGGCGCACGGCCATTCGGCAGGGGTATTGAAGAAAGTAGAAGAAATCAAAGCGAAGTTCCCGAACATCACGTTGGTTGCAGGTAACGTTGCAACGGCAGCAGCAACGGAAGCGTTGATTAAATCGGGTGCAGACGTTGTCAAGGTCGGTATCGGTCCCGGTTCGATTTGTACGACGCGTGTAGTAGCAGGTATCGGCGTACCTCAGCTTACCGCGGTTATGGATTGTGCAGAGGCGGCGGACAAGCTTGGCAAACGCGTAATTGCAGACGGCGGTATCAAATACAGCGGCGACATTGTCAAAGCGTTGGCGGCAGGCGGTAGCGCCGTTATGGTCGGCTCACTGTTGGCAGGCACATTGGAAAGCCCCGGCGAAGTAGAACTTTACCAAGGCAGAAGCTACAAGGTATATAGAGGAATGGGTTCGCTTGGCGCGATGGCGGCAGGCAGCAACGATAGATACTTCCAAGAAGGGCAAAAGAAATTTGTTCCCGAGGGCGTGGAAGGCAGAGTGCCTTATCGCGGTAGCGTAGCGGAAGTCATTTATCAGATGAAAGGCGGGTTGCGCGCCGGTATGGGTTATTGCGGCAAGGCGACGGTGGAAGATCTGCGCACGAGTTCCGAGTTTGTAAGAATTACCAACGCAAGCTTGATTGAAAGCCATCCTCACGATATTTCGATCAGCAAAGAAGCACCCAACTATTCTCAGCACTAATTTTGGAGGAATATGAAGATGGAAAATAATGTACGTCCCGCAACGATGGCTCGTATTACGACGAAAGCGCTTGCGGATGCATTTATTGCGGAACAGGTAGCAGAAATCCGCGCGCAGGTCGGGGATAAAAAGGTGTTATTGGCGCTTTCCGGCGGTGTGGATTCGTCCGTAGTAGCCGCGCTTTTGGTAAAAGCAATCGGGAAACAGTTGGTTTGCGTACACGTAAATCACGGTTTGCTTAGAAAAGGTGAACCTGAGGAAGTCGTAAAGGTTTTCCGTGATGAAATGGACGCTAATCTTGTATACGTAGACGCAGTGGACCGTTTCATGGGCAAACTGGAAGGTGTTGCAGAACCCGAAAAGAAACGTAAAATTATCGGCGCGGAATTTATCCGTGTGTTTGAAGAAGAAGCCAGAAAGCTGGAAGGGATCGAATTTCTTGCGCAGGGTACGATTTATCCCGACATCATCGAAAGCGATGGGGTAAAGGCGCATCATAACGTAGGCGGTTTGCCCGAAGATATGCAATTCGAGTTAGTAGAACCCTTGAAGTTCCTTTATAAAGACGAGGTACGCACGGTGGGTAGCGCGCTCGGTTTGCCTGACGGCATGGTATACCGTCAGCCGTTCCCCGGCCCTGGGCTTGGCGTTCGTTGCCTCGGCGCGATTACGAGGGATAGATTAGAAGCTGTACGCGAATCGGACGCAATCCTTCGTGAAGAATTTGCAAATGCGGGGCTGGATAGCAAAGTATGGCAGTATTTCACTGCCGTGCCCGAATTTAGATCGGTTGGCGTTAAGGACGGAAAGCGCACGTACGCGTATCCCGTAATTATCCGTGCGGTGAATACGGTGGACGCAATGTCTGCAACGATTGAGGAAATTCCTTATGCCTTGTTGCACAAAATTACGGCTCGTATCACGACGGAAGTGGAAAACGTAAACCGCGTTTTGTACGATTTAACGCCGAAGCCCAGCGGAACGATTGAATGGGAATAATCAACGAAATCACGCAAAGCCTTATAAACAGCGGGTTTTTGGTTTTCAAAAACGGAAAATGATACCGTTTTGATACCTTTTGATTATCCTGATACAATAAAATAGGAGAAAAGCCTCTCTTATTTGAACGCTTAAAGTTCAAGTAAGAGGGGCTTTTTGTATGCAAATTATGTATCAATTAGGTTGCTTTCGGTTTGGAAAATATGTTTCCAGCCAAGCGACGTATTCTTCGGCTGTGATGTTCCCTTCGGTACATTCGTCGCGCATAGTGAGGGCTTTGTATTTCCAAGTCTTAAACTCTTTTTCTTTGAGTTGTTTGGAACGCACGCGCGCTGCGTAACGCTTGTAGTATTTACTGTATATCCGCAGGGCAGGATTTTCATTGGCTTTCGCTTTGTAATTTTCCTGCGCTGCAAGCTCTTGGCAGGTGCGAGTTTGTCCGTCTAAAATACGCGTGCAATAGTTGGTGTCGTAATTTCCTTTCATAATAAAGTATCTGCCGCAACGTTTGCATTTGCGCATTTTAATGTCTAATTCCAACATTTTTGAAAATTCAAGTTCCAACATTTCCAAAATACTGGAACATTCATAAGATACGGAAAATTTATAGGGGATTTTGAATATCACGTCGGGCGGATCGTTTTTGAAATATTTTTTTATAAATTCATTGTACTCGCACGATGAAGTATTAAAATCTGTATTTAATCGATTTAGGATGTAATCGGAATCATCGCAGGATATAATAGAAAAATCTTCTCGCCGTTCATAGGAAGTTGTTGCGTGAGGGTGTGTTGCAACATACAGCTTATAGCGTTCTACCGAAGTTAAATGTCCAAGCACAGACGGGTAAAATTCGGGGTCGAAACAAAATTCTAATTTTTCTTGAAAATCTTTTTGAAGGAAAAGAAGATAGCGCAGGTATCTTGCTATCGATTTTTCGTTGACGGTTAAAAATAACGGCGTAAAAATAGCGGTGTATAAGGAAAGGTAGAAAAAGCTGTTTCCGAGCTCATTTATATGTTTCCATCGTAAATCCATATAATCCGTGTACTCGTCTAAATTTTTGATTTTTTCAGTTTTAGTAGGCAATTCGTCATTGTCTTCGTCTGTTGCGAATAATTTGATGGCGTCCTCAGACAGAAAGGTAAATAATAAACTAAAATTGGGGATGTGTTTTTTGAAATCGTGATAGCAAAAATCAAGCAACCCTTCGCCTAACGCAAAGCGGATTGCACTGCCGCTTAAAGCGTTTCCGTAAAATTCGTGATGATAGTGTTTGGGTTCTTTTTCCCATTCTTCAATTTCGTCACGATAACTAATATCGAAGCGTTTTTGCAATTTTTGTAATTTGTCCGAAGAAAAATCTTCGTCATCTTCTTCGTCCTCATCAAAATCCATTTCTTGAGGATAGAGACGTTCAAGGGTGGTTAATCCTTCTTCATATAATTGGGCGAGAGAGGGATCAACCGAAATTTTTACGGTCTTTTCTTTTTGGTCAATGGATACATTGCACTGGCAACGGTCTAAAATTAAATCTTTTGTATTTTGGCAAAGATTAAAGACTTTTTCTTCTTCGCTTAAAGTGTAGTTAGAAGGGTCGAGTTTAGGCATTTTTTGCTCCGAAAAAATTAGAGAATATAAAATTGTGCGATTTTGTAAAATTTTAATCACTCCAATAAATATTATACAATTCTATTGCGTTTTTGTCAATCGTGTGTATAATAATTTTAGATAATTCTTTTAGAATAATTCTAAATTGTCTAAAAATGTCGAAAAAATGGAGGTGGTTATTTTGAAAAAGAAAATCTATAAAGGAGGTGTAGCGCATGGAAAAGAAGTTAATGGTAACGGCAAGTATGCTTTCTTCATTTTTTCAGCAATAGCAAACGGAGAGGGCTTCGAACGTCTGAATATCTTATGTACCTAAAAATAGTAAAAAAGTCGAAAATATTTTTTAAATGTAGCATTAGGTGCGTTATTAGGCTGCTAGAATTAATTTACAAAAATATAAAAAGTTTTTTCAAATGGCCAGTTAGGTTGTCTATTTAGATGTTATAATCT
>JAZNXS010000024.1:0-28251 GCA_045594025.1 Candidatus Scatosoma sp. | reverse complement strand
GACGGCGCGTGAATTTTGTCTAACGACAAGTGAATTGCAACGCTATGCGTTGCGTTGTGGAAATATTACAATAACGACGGCACAGCCGTCAATTCACGAAAACATAGTTTTCAATTCACTGAGCGATAGCGAAAATTCACGTCCGCATGGTGGACAATTCATGGCATTACCCAAGAAACTTCACTGTAAAAAACTAAACTCTATAAAATAATCATAAAATTAGGTGAAATAATGGAAAAGAATGTTTTAGTCCCCTACGTTGTAGAACGCACGGCTTCCGGTGAACGTTCGTACGATTTATATTCCCGTCTCTTAGATGACAGAATCATCTTTTTGAGTGGTGAAATCAATGACGCCGTGGCAAACACGGTTGTTGCGCAGCTGATTTATTTGGAGGGGAAAGATCCCACGAAGGACATCAGCTTGTACATCAACTCCCCCGGCGGTAGCGTTTCTGCAGGTATGGCAATTTACGACACCATGAACTATATCAAATGCGACGTTTCGACCATTTGTATCGGCATGGCTGCGTCCATGGGTGCCTTCTTGCTCTCTAGCGGCGCATACGGAAAGCGTTACGCTTTGCCGAATTCCGAGATTATGATTCACCAACCTTTGGGCGGCGCGCAGGGGCAGGCAAGCGATATTAAAATTCAGGCGGAGCATATCCTTCGCACAAAAGCGAAACTTAATCGTATCCTTGCGGAAAACACGGGCAAGGACCTCGCAACGATCGAACGCGACACGGATAGGGACAACTATATGTCCGCTGACGAGGCTCGCGCTTATGGCTTGATCGACAGAGTGTTTACGAGAAGATAAGCGCTTTCGCAAGAAAAACAAAGGATTTATGCGCAAACCGAACGTCGATTTGCGCATAGTTTTTTCTAGGCACAATTTTTCAACGTGCCGCATACTGTAAAATATTCGGAGTAAAAAAATGGCAAACAAAAATCAACAATGCTCTTTTTGTGGAAAACCGAAGGAAGAAACCAAACGTCTGATTACCGGTCCTGATGGGGCGTGTATCTGTGACGAATGTGTAGAAATCTGCAAATCGATGGTGGATGAATGGGCGGATGAGAAGGAGTCTCAAACGGAAGTCCCTCTTAAAAAACCTGCGGAAATCAAAGAAGAGTTGGATAAATATATCGTTGGTCAGGATAAGGCAAAACGAGTGCTCTCTGTGGCGGTGTATAACCACTACAAGCGTATCAATGCCGTTATGAAAACAAAAAAGAAGGATGACGACGACGTTGAAATTGAAAAGAGCAACGTATTACTTCTCGGCCCTACCGGCAGCGGAAAGACTTTGTTGGCAAGAACGCTTGCAAAGATTCTCAACGTGCCCTTTGCTACGTCGGATGCGACCACCCTTACGGAAGCGGGTTACGTTGGCGAAGACGTGGAAAATATCCTTTTGAAGCTTATCCAGAACGCGGATTACGACATCGAACGCGCGCAACGAGGCATTATCTATATTGACGAAATCGATAAAATCGCGCGAAAGAGTGAAAACGTATCCATTACCAGAGACGTGTCGGGCGAAGGCGTTCAGCAAGCGCTGTTAAAAATAATCGAAAGCACAACGGCAAACGTTCCTCCGCAGGGCGGAAGAAAGCATCCTAATCAGGAATGCTTGCGTATCGATACCACTAACATTTTGTTTATCTGTGGCGGTGCGTTTGTGGGTTTGGATAAAATTGTTTCGTCCAGAAAGGATGATACGACGCTTGGGTTTGGCGGTAAGGTTCGTCTTGGCGCAAACGAGGCGGATTATTCCGTGCTCGATGACGTAAAACCGCAGGATTTGACCAAGTTTGGGTTAATCCCGGAGTTCGTTGGTAGAATCCCTATCGTCGTAAACCTCGATCCTCTTGGAGAAGACGCGTTGGTGAAAATTCTCACCGAACCGAAGAATGCGATCATCAAGCAATACCAAAAACTGGTTGGCTTCGACGGCGTTAAATTGACGGTGGAAGACGACGCGGTGCGCGAAATTGCGCAAACGGCAATTCGTTTAAAGACGGGCGCGAGAGGTTTGAGAACAATTATCGAGAGCGTTATGACGGAGGTTATGTATAAAATTCCTTCCGAGGAAAACGTGGAAGAAGTTGTCGTTACAAAAGAGTGTTTGACCGACGGCGCCGCGCCGAAATTGATCTACAAGCAAGCAAGTTAATCAAAAATAAACAAAAACACGGCAAAAAAGCCGTGTTTTTATAAATTATGGAAGAAATTTTTCAGAATACTCTTGACTTAGTTATAATTTTCGTGTATAATGAAATATATAATATGGAAATATTCTGTATAGGAGGCGCAAAATGAGCAAAAGACCTGAGTATATTGCGAAGAGAAGCGCGTGGACGGTTTGCCATTTTTGGGAGTTTTTAGTGTTCTGGCTGCTTGTGCCGGTAGTTCTTTTTGTACTTGGTTCACAATTCATTGATCAAAATTCTGCAATCGCCGTGATTATTGCATGGTATGCAGTAATGGTGTTAATCTTAATTATTAAGGTAATCATCATTAAGAGCCACCGCGTAGAATTCTACCGCGACAGAGTGGTTGAAAAATGGGGTGTGTTCGACGTTGAAAAGAGAATACACGTATTCACTGCGGTTATGACGGTTAAGGTTGATCAGAAATTCTGGGGCCGTGTGTTCAATTACGGTGAAGTTAAGGTTGATATGGTTGGCCCTTGGGACGTAGATCTTACGAGAATCAAGAAACCTAAGAAACTTGTGAACTATCTCGAATCCAGAGTGGCAAGAGTACGCAGCATGCATCAGCTCATGCCCAACTAATATACATAGAAAAAATAAGACACAGCTTTGTGCTGTGTCTTTTTTTGTATATAAAATATAGCCAAATTATTGTTTGATATAGATCCACTGTTCAGGGCCGGTATCACGCATCAAAAGAGTTTTATCCTTATACTTAAACGTAAGCAGGAAGAACATATAAAGATCTCCGCAACAGCCGCCAAAATGCATCGCAAACAGAAAACCGAACAATAAATAGAAATATGTATCCACAAAAGCAAAAATAATTGTTAAAGGTAGAAGAATTAGAGTAAAGGTGACAAACGGCGCCATCAATGCGATAATAGCCGTCTTGCGGTATACGTAGATATTCGGAACGCCGCAGAACGCGCAGCTCCAGCTCATTCCAAAGGTAAGCTTTTCTTTCGTCAATGCTTTATATGCAACGCCATGGGTCAATTCGTGTAAAACAATATAAGCGAATATACCGATGAACAGACCGGCTAAGCGGGCGAGAAAAAGGAAAAAGTCTTCCGTGGAATTTCTTGCGCTTGTTAAAAAGGAAAAATCTTTTACGGTAAGGGCAAAAATTAAAAACATAATCAGCAAGGGAATCAAGGAAAGGGTGTTAAAAATAATCCCCGTTTTTTTGTTTCTCGCGTCAATATGAAAGACTTCTTTATATCCTTCGGGTAATGAAATTTCACAATGCTTATTCATCATCTTCTTCCTCCTCTTCTTCAATCAATTCCTTGGGGAGCGAAGCTACGTCGATTACGTTGCGGATTTTATTCAATACGTCATTTTTTCCGTAACCGGTTTCCGCGCTGGTAGCCAACAGATTGTTTGTGCCTAAATACAGATCGGCTGCGATTGCGCGAATATGCTCGTTCAGCTTCATTCTGGAAAGCTTATCCGCTTTGGTAAGCGTAACGGTAAACGGAATGGTGTGATAATGTAAAAATTCAATCATTTGCACGTCGTCCGCTGTGGGATCGTGACGGGAATCCACCAACATAAACACGTGGGCAATATTCTCTTTGTTTTTAAAGAACTGATCGAGGGTTTTCGCCCACTTTTCTTTTTCGCCTTTGGATACTCTGGCAAACCCGTAACCGGGTAAATCGGCGAGAATAAACTCCCCGAAGTCAAAGTAATTTACCAAGCGCGTACGGCCCGGCTCACTACTTGTTTTCGCTAATTTTTTGCGGTTGGCAAGCATATTGATAAACGAGCTCTTTCCCACGTTGGATTTACCACATACGGCAATCATGGGCTTGTCGGGCGTGATGAACTGATCCGCGCGCGCGGCCGAGGTGATAAACGTAGCGTTTTTCACCACAAGCAAAGGCTCTTGTTTTTTATCATTCTTCTCGTACATGGTATCTCCTTTTTGGGAAAAATCAACAAATCACACTGCCCTGCGGACGAGAATCGGGCGTTGCAGGAAGAGGAATGTTTTTCGGGGTACGCTTCTTTTTCTGCGTCTTTGGCTTTCCTGTGGAAACATCGGGGCAATTTTCAAAGAGGACGGCGAACACTTCTTCCACGTGTTTTACGGGAATAAAACGGACGTCTTCCTTTACCACGGCGGGTAATTCGGCAATATCTTTTTTATTGCCTTCGGGAATGAGTACCGTATGGATACCAACCCGTCTTGCCGCTAAAGACTTTTCTTTTAAGCCGCCGATGGGTAGAACTTTACCGCGTAAGGTGATTTCTCCTGTCATGGCGATATTGCCGCGTACCTTTCTTTCTGTGAAAACGGAAAGAATTGCCGAGGCGATGGTAATACCTGCGCTAGGGCCGTCTTTCGGCGTAGCGCCCTCGGGTACGTGGATATGCAAATCGTTAGAGGTGAATTTTTCATTCGGAATCCCATATTGCTCCGCATGCGCGCGGATATAGGTGAGCGCGGCAAGGGCGGATTCCTTCATGACGTCGCCAAGCTTGCCCGTCAGCTTTAACTCCCCTTTTCCGGGGAAGAGCATAGCTTCTACAATCAGCGTAGTGCCGCCTACTGCCGTCCAAGCAAGTCCCGTGACCGTTCCAACTTCCGCATCGAAGCGGTCGTCATCCGTTTTAAAGCGTTCTACGCCTAAAAACGAGGGTACCATGTCTTTATCTATCGTTATACAGGGCAAGTTTTTATCGCTCGCATAACGCACAGCCACCTTACGGCAAAGCGTGCCGATTGTACGCTCTAGCGTACGCACACCGGCCTCTCGTGTGTATCCTTCTATGGTGGCGCGGATACCGTCTAAGGTAAACGATGCGTTGTTGTCCGTCAAGCCGTTCGCGGCGAGCTGTTTGGGAACAAGATAGCGTTTTGTGATTTCCGTCTTTTCCTCCATCGTGTATCCAGAAAGCTCGATGATTTCCATTCTGTCGCGCAAAGGGCCGGGAATGGTTTCCAGCGAGTTTGCCGTCGTGATGAACATAACTTTACTTAAATCGTAAGGGAACTCGATATACCGATCGCGGAAAGTGGAATTTTGTTCGGGATCAAGAACCTCCAAAAGTGCGCTGGCGGGATCGCCGTGCATGTCCGAGGTGATTTTGTCGATTTCATCCAAAAGGAATACGGGATTGATCGAACCTGCATTCTTCATGCCGTAGAGGATTCTGCCCGGCATAGCGCCTATATACGTGCGGCGATGTCCTCTGATTTCTGCTTCGTCTTTGACGCCGCCAAGGCTCATGCGCACAAATTTTCTATTCAAAGCCCTTGCGATGGATTTTGCAATACTCGTTTTACCAACGCCGGGAGGGCCGACAAAACATAAAATGGGCGCTTTCAAAGTTCCCGTCAGTTTTAAAACAGCGAGATATTCGGTGATGCGTTCCTTGATTTTTTCCAAACCGTAGTGGTCTGCTTCCAAAACGGAAATACAATCCTGCAGGCTTTCTGTGTCCTCTGTTTCTTCCGTCCAAGGAAGGGCGAGAACTTGTTCTAAATAGCCGGAAATCACCGTATATTCGGGGGAGGAGGGTTGCATCTTGCTCATGCGGTCTACCTCCTTTAAGCACTTTTCTTCCAGTGTTTTCGGGAGACCCTTTGCAAGGATTTTTTCTCGGTATTCATCCTCTTCCTTTCCATCGTCGCCAAGCTCCGTATGGATGGCTTTGAGTTGTTCTCTAAGGAAGTATTCCTTTTGATTTTTATCGATGCTTTGGCGCACGGAGGAGGCGATTTTCTTTTCAATTTTTGAAATTTCCAGCTCGTCGTTTAAGCAACGTTCAAAATTTTTCAAACGTTCGATAATACTATCCTCTTCCAGAATGGACTGCTTCACGTCCAAACGAACACGCATGGAGGAAAGCGCCACGTCTACGTATTCATCTGCGTCGTTGATACGTTCGAGTTTGGCCAGTGTTTCTTTGGGAATTTTTCCATCGGCGGCCAGCACGTCTTTGACGAGTTCTTTTGCCGTGCGGAAATACGCCTCTTCCAAAACCTCGTCGCCGTGACGGGTGGAGAGAGAATCAGCTACGCCAAAGAAACAGCCCTCGTCTTCATTGATGGAGATAACCCTTGCTTTTGCGCGGTATAACCCCTCGCAAAGCACGCGAACGGCACCACCTGTCAGCTGTGCGACCTGCTTGATTTTTGCGACACAGCCAACTGTGTATAAATCGTCCGTAGTGATTTCGTCCTTACTTGTATCACGTTGCGTCAGGATAAAAACCAAGCGATCGCCGCCGTTGGTTGCTCTATCAACGGCTTTTAAGGTCATTTTTCTGCCCACCTCAAACGAAACGTTGGTATGAGGGAACGCCACCTTTCCTCTTAAAGGAATGATGGGCAATAAATTTGTTGTAAATTCTGTATTTTCCATATATATTTTTTACCCATTTTATAAAAACTTAAAACGCAAGATATTCATAAAAAGCAAAGGGCAGAAGCTTCTGCCCTTTCGTTTATTCTTTGGAGCCTTCAACGGAAATTTCGTCGTTGGGTTCGGAGGGCTCTTCATCCTTTTCATCGGGATTCGTAGAGCCGTAGGAATAAGAGTTGTAGTAATAATATTTCTTATATCCGCCGTAGAATTTACCCTGTTTAGGTTCTTTGTAATCGTTGACGATAACACCGAGGACATTTGCTTTAGAGAATTTCAGCGTGTTCAACGCTTTTGCGATGTCGCTTACGAAAGAAACCTGATGGCGACAAACTAGTGCGACACCGTCCGTGAAAGGCGCAATTGCCAAGGCGTCGGAAATCAACAAAATAGGAGGCGTATCGATAATGATATAATCGTAACGCTTTTTAAGATCGTCCAGTAGTTTTTGCATTTCCTCACTTTCGAGGAGCTCATAAGGCTTCGGAGAGTGGGTACCGCAGGTGATGTATGAAAGGTTTTCATTCATGTGCGAATGATGAATAACCTCATCCAACGAATTCTGCCCGGATAAATAATCGGAAAGCCCGGGAACGGTGCGGCATTTGAAATATTTAGCGACTCTGCCCTTACGAATGTCGGCGTCGATCAGGATAACTTTTGCGTCGGAAAGAGCGAACATCAACGCAAGGTTAACCGTAACGGTCGTTTTTCCGTCTTCGGGATAAGCGGACGTTGTCATGATAGTAACGCCGCCGTCTTTTTTAGGAACGGAAACGGAGAGTGCCGCTTTCAAATTACGAAAAGCTTCCGTTACGTCGAAAGGGGTGTTGTCGTTTAACAGATATTCCGTTCTGTGAGAACGGTGCTTTGCTTTTTCAGATGCTTTTTCAACGCGTTTTGCGTGTAAACGATCGGAGATTTTTCTCAATAGACTCATTTTCTCGCCTCCCCGTTCTTTTTCTTATTTTCAAGCGTTGCATTCATTTCTTCAATGGTAGGAACGATACCAAGCACAGGAACGTTGAAGTTCTTTGTGATGATTTCGTGGTTGCGCAAGCGCTTATCCGATTGATCAATGATAATGACGACTACCGCAGTAATAACCCCGGATGCGGCTGCCAAAAGGAACGCCCACTTAAGCACTTCGTTTCTCGTGTAATTTTTGTTGGTTTGGTCGATGGAGTTGGTGAGTGTGATGGGCGTACAGCTTGTCCCCTCATAATCGGTGGGGACGATCATGTTCTGTTCAACGTAAAGAGGAACCACGCTCATCACTCTGTCTAAAAGCTCTTCTGCGGCTTCTTGCTCATTTAACACGTTGATCTTTACGTAAAGGAAGCTTCGTGCAAGGTTATTTGCATCCTCGATATCTTCATCGTCGCCCAAGTAGGAATAGGAAACGGAATTTTTATAAAAAGCAAGCTCTTTTTGATAAAGCGGAGTTTTTCTCCATTCCTTCAATACGACTTCCGTAGCCGCATCTGCGATTTTTTGTGCGTTTTCCGCTTCTTGTAATGCCGATCTGCGCGCGTCTTCTACTCTCAATAAAGCTTGATAAGCGCTTTGCAATGCAGTTAAGTCGTCTTGCGTAATTCCGCCGGGGTTTGCTAATAAATTTTTATAAGCGTATTCCGTGAAAGTGCCGATTTGATCTGCAGCTTCCCAGGCCTCTTGTAACGTGTTTTGTGCGGCAGCTTTGTGTTTATCGTGTTCTTCCGCGGCTGCCCATAATGCATCTGCTGCGACAATAGCATCCGTTGCGGCGCTGTGGTTGGAGGACGAGATGTTGTTGTATTTTGTGCGGTCGGGCAGCTTTGCGCCGTTCAGCACTAATTTTTCCGCGAAACTTTCCGAAGACAACAGCTTAACGATAGCGTCCATAACGTGTCTGCCGTATGCGCCGTATACGCCGTACTGGCTACCTACCGCATTAGCAGCGGCATTGCTGGAACTCGTATCCTTTGGTTTTTCGGGATTGATATAGAACTCAATAGTGGTGCCGTAATATTCCACGTTGTGTGTGCGGCCAAAAGCAAAGGCTGCGCCAACGACAGCCCCCACGAGGACCACAACAATTAAGAGTTTTAATTTATGGAAAAGCACGCGGATAATTTCTATTAAACTAATGCCTTCTGTGTTTTGGATCTGTTCTTCCATGAGAAGCTCCTTCGTTTGTTTTTATTGCTCTATCGTTTGTATGCGCACGCGCAATAATAATTTTATATAATATAACATAAACATTATATCATGTTCTTTTTTTTCTGTAAAGCAATTTCGTGGGCAGAAACGGAAACAACGGGAAAATATCTATTGTAAAAAACAGGAAAAACATAAAAAATGAACGCGTACATGGTATACGCGTTCAATATTCATCTTGTACATGGTATAATCATTTCAATGCTTTTGCTTTTGTGGGAAGATTTGAGGGAGTATCGTGTTCCCCTCGAACGGTAAAATAGTCTTCTTTATACGTCTTGTGTGGAATAAAATAAATATTATTTTCTTTCCACCTGCCGTCTGCCTCGATAGAGAAAATGTTTTCCGAGAAAATGATGTCCATAATGGTGGCGTTTAAATCCACTACCGCATATTTGTAACCCTCAGCAAAACAATCCAGCAAAGTAGAACGAATTTTCGTCATTACGAAAAGGTCATCGTGCACGTGACCCATGCCGCTACAGTGCGCGCAGGGTTTTACCAGATAAGAAAGAACGTCTTGTCCGATCCGTTTGCGTGTAAACTGTGTAATACACAATTCGCTCATCGGTAAAACGTTGCACTTTGTATTATCCAAAGCCAAACATTTTTTCAATTCTTCCGTTACGGCAACGCGGTGTTCTTCCTCCGCCATGTCGATGAAGTCGACGACGATAATACCGCCGATATTACGCAGACGCACTTGTTTAGCGATTTCCTGCGCCGCGGCAAGATTCATCGCGAACATCGTTTCTTCCAGATTATTTTTACCAACGAAACTTCCCGTATTGACGTCGATCACCGTCATGGCTTCCGTGTGTTCAATCACCAGCGAGCCGCCGTTTTTCAAAGGAACAGTAGGACGTGCGGCGTCGTAAAGCATAGGTGTAATACCGTATTCTTTCAGCATGGAACGTTCGCCGTTATACTTGATGAGTTTATTTTCGGGAATATCCCCTTGTAAGCGGATTAAATACAACAGCCTTTGATAAAGCGCTTCGTCGCCAACGTGTAACGTGGAAATGCTTTCACCGAAGCTATCTCGAATGACGCGAACGGGCAAATCTTCGTCCTCATATAAAATCGCGCCAACCGAAGCGCTTTGCGCCGCTTGCGCAACTTCTGCGTAAAGTTTTTTCAAATACTTCGCCTCGGTTTCCAGCTGTTTTTGTGTAGCGAACGGAGCCTGTGTACGAATAATAAAGCCCTCGTTTTCCGATTCCCGCATAGTTTCGGCTGTTTGTAACAAAGCCGTGCGTTGTTCTTCGTTGGTAATCTTTCTGGAAATACCCAAAAAGGAGGTGGTGGGGAGGTAAATAATGCGTTTACCCACAAACGAAAGATTCATCGTCACTTTCGCGCCCTTATTTCCTCGGGAGGGTTGCGTCATTTGAACAATGACCTCATCCCCCTCTTTCAAAACGGGCTTTTTCTCGTTCAACTCAGCCATGGTACCGTCATATTTCGCGTAATCGGTATAGGATTCCTCCATGGAGAGGTAGCAATTTTTCGATAATCCGCAGTTAATGAAGGCGGCGTTTAAGCTAGGGACGACGTTGGTTACAACGCCCTTGTAGATATTCCCTACGCATTCGTTCCTCGGTTCTTTCTCACAGGCAAATTCAGTGAGGGCTCCGTCTTCTAACAGCGCGGCGAATTGATAACCGCAATAGCGGTCCAAAAACCATTCTTTTTTCGTTCCTTGATACATGTAATGGAAGCTCCAGTTTTATTGCGCCATTTACGACGTGCCTGTAATTTACCTTTTCGGGAATAATCCCGATTTGGCCGCGCAAGGTATAGTATAACACATTGAGAAGGGCTTTGCAAGAGGTTTTAAAAATATTACGCCGTTTTTTTAGAGTTTTTTTGATATAGAGCGCCCAAAGTTTCATGGGGAGAAGAGGAATTTGCAAACAAAACCGCAAAATCGTTCTGCGATAAACAGAACAGATAATTTTCCTGCTCGTTGTATACTTCCAAAAGCAGATAGGCGTCTTTGGATAGAAAACGCAACGCTTGTTTGACCGTGCAACTTTCCAACACCGCAACGTGGCGGATTTCCGCGCCCCGTTTCAATGCGTCTTTTCGGAAAAAGTCCATTTTCCCATAGACCGCGTTTTTCTCGCGGTTTCCAAACGCCCCAACAGCCAAAAACAAAGCAAAGAGCAGTAGACTAACGTTGACTGTTTTTGTGCAAGATACTATAAAAAGGGAAAGAAAGCCGAATGAAAAAAGCAAGGTAAGAAGGCGGCAAATTTTCTCCGCTTTTCTTTCCGCTATCCCCTCGTCCGGATGCTTTCGTAAAAAGGTATCCACCAATATGCAACGCAATATTCTGCCTCCATCTAAAGGGTAAGCAGGAAGTAAATTTACCAGCGCAATCACAAGCGAGGAATAGCAGGCTGTATCGGTGAACGCATACATGGTAGGCTCGAACCACCAAACGGCAACAAAAAACACGGCGGTGAACAGGTTACAAAGCGGCCCCCATACGGCAACGTAGATTTCCTCCTTTACGCCAATCCCCCTCAAATCCCCGTCGATAATTGCGCCAAAGGGCATTAAAACGATTTTATTTAACCGATATCCGAGCTTGGCGGCGGCAAAAGCGTGGGCGCATTCGTGCTGAATGGCAACAAGCGCGCTGAGGAGAAAAAGGAAGAGTTCCCCCGTACAAGCGTACCAAATCCCCACAAGAAAAAAAAGAGGGTGGATTTTAAACAAAGACGCCTTATTTTTCTGTGGAATAAAGCGGCAGTCTTTCGACTGCCGCTGTACATATTTCTTGGAGGACATGTTATTCAACGGAGGTTTCAATCCAAGCAAGGCAGTTTTCTTCCGTTAGCTCGTAACAGTTGAGCAAAGTTCCAGAGGAATACATGGTGACCTGTACCTCTTCTTCTCCGTTCGTATACCCGACGGGTACGTTCGCTTTTACCTCTTCGCCCACCGCATAATAAACGTAGTCCAAACCGCTAATTACACCCGTAAAGGAGTCCGAGTGTGCCAGTTTAACGGTATAACAGCCGTTTTCTGTTTGCGTAATTTCCGAAACGGTGCCGTTTGCCGCAGGGTAAACACAGCTTGCCGCGGTGAAAGAAAGGATACCTGCAGGAGAAAGAGAGAGTTCCGCCTCTGAAAGTTCGCTAACCACAGGGGAAAGTGTAAAATCGGCATACGTGCGTGTGTCCACAGCGACGGCTGTCGTCGTTGACGTCATCGAACGAAAAAACGTATTAATTGCGCTGCCGGGGACAAACACGTTGGTTAAAAAGATTGCGCCGCACAAAGCGCACGCGGCAGCGAACTCGACGCCGAGTGTTATTTTAAGCCCCTTCGCATAGCGGCTTTGCTTATTCATCGCGTACATGCCCCCATCGTTTGTATCGTTTAATGGATAATCTTGTGGGTATAAACGGCGATTAAACAATCCGTCTCCCTCCTCAGTGGAATAGAGACGAACGGTATCGATTCTATCCGGAATGGGATCGAAATCCAAGCGCCCTTCTAACGGTTCTTCGCTTTGGGTTGCTGATTCCATGGAAAGTTGTTCCGCTTCCTGCGACGGCTCGTCATTCAATCGGTCATTTACCTGCGCGATCACGGAATCCTTTAAAGGCGCGTTAACGATGTGGGTGGGCGTAGGTTGCTCTTGAGAAAGCTCTTCTAACGCTTTTTGTTTTCTGCGGCGTTGGTTTTTTCGTACTACGTTGACCGTGGAGACGGGTATTTCCAACATTTCTGCGTATTCGATTTCTTCGTGCATACAAAAATCTCCTTGTCATTGCTTTTTTGGCTCTGTTTTATTGTATGAACAAAGTGTATAAAATAGAACAAAAAAGCGGAGCTTTGCATAGAATAAGCAAAACTCCGCAAAGGGGTTAATCATGTTTATGGCAGAAATCGTAATACCAACAGCGATAAGGGGTGTCGCAATGATTCCCGACCTCGATATTCGGCATGGACGCATCCTTGCGTTTTAATTTACCGAGTTCAAAAATTCGATCGGCGGCAACGCGCTCGGCAAGCCTCGCACCCCGTGTAACGTCTACGATGCGATAGGAAAAACCCTCGTGTTCCAAAAAGCTTTCCCCGTCAAAAGGTTCGTCTGTGTAAGATGACGGTTCTTGCGGAGTGTCCCCCCGCAAAATCAGCTTGCAGGCGCGGACGCTAACGCCGCATTTTCGAAGCAATAGCCGCTGAAATCCGAGGTCGGTGATAAATTCCTGTCGGACGTTGTATGCATTTTTCACTTCGTATAAAACGTAGCCGTCCCCCTCTTTCCGTAAAATATCGGCGGCGCAGAAATTTCCATACCACGTAAAAGAGGCTTCACAAATGACTTCCGTGCCGCAATCCAAAAGCTGTTTTGTTTTCTCGATCATGGCAGCAAAATACAGCCGTCCGTCTTCGCGGAACGTGGTGGTTTCCACAAAGTCGCCGAAAATTCCCATGGCGACGTCGCCAAATTCATTTCCTGCGTCCAGGCGAGCTTGCACCTCGGGCGGAATAATCTTTTCTTCCGGCATATGTGCGTCCAGCCACAGCATTTTTTCACATTGTAATCCACGTACGAAATCCGTTTTTGAAATCGGCATAATTCACCTCTTAAGTTCAACGAAGCAGGAAGCGAAAATCGCTATTTCAAATCGAGTTCGCTTTATCTTTACCAACGTAACAGTATCATACTAAAAAAAGAAAGTTTTGTCAAGCGTGAAAAAAGGGCGGTTTAGAGCCGCCCCCTCCTCTTAATAATCCGCATTTGCCGCCAAAGCGTCCGTCTTTTCTTGTAAGGAATACAAATCAAATTCGCTGTCGATGTCAAAATCTTCTGCAGAGTCAAACGCCGCTAATTTAGAGACGGAGACTTCGTAAGCAGTCATTGTCCGTACCTCCGTTTCGGAAAGTTTTTTCTGGTATTCACGGCTTTGGATTCTACCTGAGATTGCAATTCTGTCGCCAACGTTTAAATTTTTCACAAACCTTGCGTTTCTACCCCAAGCGATGCAAGGGATGTAATCCGATTTATTATACGCGCGATTGACCGCGACCAACACGTCCGCAATTTCGCGATTAAAAGGAGTAGTGCGGTAGATGGGCGGTTTGCAAATGTAGCCGCTAAGCAGAATGCTGTTCGGGTTTTTGTCGGGTAGTTCAGGGAGTAATTCGCGGATGAAGACCGTCAACATCAAACGAGATTTCCCGTTTTCCAGCTTGTTATAGCTGCGGAATTGTCCAACGGCGCAAATGAGCTTGCCCTTTTCCAGCATCGCACCCTGTATCAACCGTTCGGAAACGGTGATGGGGAGGATATCGGCTTGCCCCGAAAGACGCATAACCTTAACGAAAAACTCGTAAAAGCCCTCGCTATACACCTCGTGAGAGAATACGGCGTCGCTGACGATTTCTCCCATAATGTAGACCTTGTTGTTTTTTTCTGTAACGTAATTCATAAAAACCTCCGATAGTAATCTATTCATCAAGACACAATACCCAAAACGGCGCTACCATGTCTGCGTTGAATCTAATTTTTGTTTGCAAATTGTCTGCCGTTATGATCCACGTAATAGTTTTTTGTATAAATCAACTCACTGATGGGCACAAACGTGTACCCTCTGTTTTTCAAGGTGGAAAAAATCATAGGCAGCGCTTCCGCGGTATGTAAGCCGTTGTTGTGGCATAATATAATGGAGCCCGGCTTTACGCCGTTGATAACACGTAAAGCGATCTCCGTTGCGGAAAGATTTTTCCAGTCCAGCGAGTCAACGTCCCATTGAATGGGATAAAGCTCCATTTCAGCGCAGGTATCAATCAATTCGTTGTCGTAATCCCCGTAAGGTGGACGGAATAGTGTTACCTTTTTGCCCGTCAGTGCTTCAATGGCGGCGGAAGAGGTATGTAATTCGTCTTTAATTTGCGCTACCGTTAGTTTACTCATATAGGAATGCGTACGGCTGTGCGTACCCATTTCATGCCCTGCGAAAACGATTTTTTCCACGTATTCGGGGTATCGTTCCACCCAAAACTGTACGGCGAAAAAGGTGCAACGCACGTCGTTTGCTTCCATGACGGAAAGCAGTTTATCCGTATAGTCCACACCCCATGCACAATCAAAGCTAATGGCGATTTTCTTTTCCGCTGTTTCTACGGAATAAATGGGCAAGGAGCGTGATGAACTCGTACCTGCCCCCATCATTTCCGTTGTTGATCCTGCTCGTTTTATGCAGAGTGCGACGGTGGAGACGATCATGAGGATTGCCGCTAAAACCAGGGCGATTAGCGCGGATAAATCAAAAAAACGGTATTTAAATTGCGTTGCGCGCATGCGTACCTCCAACCTCTTTTTATCATAGCGAAAAAATAAGGGCGAAATTTCGGAAAAAAGAGAAAAAAATGACGGGTTTTGTAGAAACGCTACTTTCGTAAATCCAGCTAACTTACCATATTCAAAAAAATCGGGTAATATGACGGAAATCAGAAAAACGCCTTGGAAACGGTTTACTTTTTAACGAGAAACGTGTATAATAATTTGTACATAAAAGGAGAAAGACTATGCGACTTTGGGCAAAACTAATGCGAGATGGGCATATAGAAAAGCAATTTGTGTATGAAAGCACGGAAAAGCTCACCTATTCCCATTTCTTCGATTATTTAACGGACATCTGTCAGGAACTGGATATCCCCACCCCTGTATTGATGAAGACGCATATTTTTAATTTTGCAAAATTCAACCGAGTGCGCTTTCTCCCTCGCGATTTTGTGGATAGACTCGGCTACGACAGTTTATTCATAGAAAATTTACTTTAACTTAAGGCAAGGAGTAACAACATGACGGTTTTAGAAAAGGACATCTTAAACATTTTGACGGAAGACGCCCGTATTCCTGCGAAAAAGATAGCGGCAATGCTGTCTTTGGACGTGGAACAGGTGGAAACTTGCATTGCAGAAATGGAAAAGAGTGGTTTGCTCGTCAAATATACGGCAATCGTCAATAGTGAAAAAGCAGAAGATTCGTTGGTGGAAGCCTTGATTGAAGTAAAGGTAACTCCCAAAAAGAAAGAAGGCTTTGATGGCATTGCAAAGCAGATTGCGGCATTCCCTGAAGTGAAAGCCGTATATCTTATGAGTGGCGCTTACGATCTTGCTGTCTTCATTGAAGATAAGACGTTACAACAAGTCTCCCGTTTTGTGTCTGAACGTATTTCCACTTTCGACGGTGTGTTGAGTACCGCCACCCACTTCATCCTGAAGAAATACAAAATTGAGGGAACTTTAACGGAGAGGGGGGATACGGACTACAGGCTCTCCATTCAAGCTTAATGTAAAACGTATATTTGCGGCGCATTTCTGCGTTGCTGCTCGGTCACGTACTACTTGTACGCTCCCTTGCGGCGCCTTGAACTGCTTGCAACTATCCGTTTTACGGTTGCGTACTGAATCGAGGTTGCGGCTCGGTTGCGCACTACTTGTACGCTCCCTTGCGGCGCCTTGAACTGCTTGCAACTATCCGTTTTACGGTTGCGTACTGAATCGAGGTTGCGGCTCGGTTGCGTACTACTTGTACGCGCCCTCGCGGCTCCTTGTCTTGCTCACATCTCTACGTTTTACCAGCGTTCCGCTGGACCATGTAGTGAGTGTTATAGGCGTTTTTGTAGTTTGTTTCGCGTGGCACGATAAAGATTACAATGTATTTTGCTTGCATATTTTCTACATTAGCCATAGGCATGTACGCGATGAATTATAAATTTGGTAACAATTATGCGTGATTTTGTCAACAAAAAATCAAAAAGTTTAAAGCCGAGTGGTATTCGAAAATTTTTCGATATTGTAACGGTTACAGAAGGCGCGATTTCCCTGGGTGTGGGCGAGCCTGATTTTGTCACACCTTGGAAAGTGCGCTCTGCGGCGATCACTTCCTTACAGCGTGGATATACGCAATACACGGGCAATCGTGGGTTACCTACCCTACTTTCTTTGATTTCCCGATACTTAAACGAACGGTTTGGGTTGGAATACGACCCGAAACATATTCTTGTGACTGTGGGCGGTAGTGAGGCGATTGATTTAGCGCTCCGCGCGTGTGTGGAACAGGGCGACGAAGTGTTGATCCCCGATCCTGCTTACGTGTCCTACTCCCCTCTTGTGACCATGTCCGACGGGATCCCCGTACACGTGGAGTGCCACGAAGAGGATAATTTCATTGTTAAGCCTGCCTATTTGGAAAAGGCAATCACCCCAAAAACAAAGGCGATTATTCTCACCTATCCTAACAACCCCACGGGCGCGATTATGACCAAGGAAGAGTTGGAGGCGATTGCGGAGGTGATCATTCGTCACGACCTTCTTGTTATCACGGATGAGATTTATGCGGAGCTTACCTATGGAGGAAAACACGTCTCCATCGCGTCCCTGCCCGGCATGAAGGAACGCACGGTGTACATCAGCGGCTTTTCCAAAGCGTTTGCGATGACGGGTTGGAGACTGGGTTACGTGTGCGCGCCGGCAGAAATCGACGAAGCGATGTTTAAAATTCATCAATACGGTATTATGTGCGCGCCGATTATGTCACAACATGCCGCGATAGAGGCGTTAAAGGACGGATTCTCGGATGGGTTTGCAACGATAGAAGAGATGCGTGATTCCTATGATAAACGCAGAAAATTCGTGCTGCACTCGTTGGAGGAAATCGGTTTGCAATGTTTCGAGCCGCGCGGCGCATTTTATGCATTCCCCTCTGTAAAAAGCACGGGTATGAATGCGGAAACGTTCGCAAACGAACTGCTTATCAATCAAAAAGTGGCGGTTGTTCCGGGAAACGCATTCGGGCAGTTTGGGGAAAACAATGTGCGTCTTTCCTATGCAACGGGCATGAGCGCCTTATCGGAAGCATTTGACAGAATGTCCAAATTTTTGGAAAGTGTCAAAAATCGGTAAAAAATTCGTGAAAAAAGATGTGGAAACCGTTTAAAACGGTTGAAATTCTTTCAAAAACGTGCAAAAAACATTGACAAAGAACATAAAATAAGCTATAATAACAACGATGAAAGATTCTGCCGTGGCTTTTGGGTGTCCAAAAAGTCACGGTTGTATTTTTAACGTTCCGCGATAGGGCGGTTTTTTTCGTGTGATTTTGAGGATTTTGGGTTCGTTTGAAATTGAAAAAACGATACGAAAGAAGTCAAAAAACAGAAAGGCGGAACAGGAGGAAAAAATGGCAGAACAGCAATTTATTATGACGCAAAAAGGCTATGATGACGCAGTAAAACGTTTGAAATATTTACAAACGCAGAAGCGCCAGGAAATCGTAGACCGCATTTCCGAGGCAAGAAGCCACGGCGACCTTTCCGAAAATGCGGAATATGATGCGGCTCGCAACGAACAGGCGGCAAACGAAGGCGAAATCATTGACCTTGAATACAAAATCAAGAACGCGGTGATTTTGGAGGCGAACAACGATACGTCCTACGTGCACGTTGGTTCCAAAGTACGTGTTTACGATGAGGAGATGGAAGAGGAAGAGGTATACGAAATTACCGGTTCTACGGAAGCGAATGCAATGCAGAACAAAATTTCCAACGAATCCCCTGTCGGCGCGGCGCTTTTAAAGCATAAAGTGGGCGACGTAGTGAAAGTAGTTGCTCCCGACGGCGAATACAAGCTCATCATCAGAGAAATTTTCTAATCTAAAGAAGACAAGAGGACGAATATGCAAGAAAATAAGAACGTAAAAGCGCCTGTAGAGGCGACGGAAGAAGAACAGCTTATCGAGCAGGCGAGAATTCGCCGTGAAAAGCTGGCAAAGCTTGTTTCCGAGGGTAAGAATCCCTATGAACAGGTAAGATTCCCCGTAGATGCAGACTCGGAGACGGTTAAAAATAATTTCGAAGCGTATGAAGGGAAAATGGTAACGATGGCAGGGCGTATGATGTCCCGCAGAATCATGGGTAAGGCGTCCTTCTCGCATATTGCGGATAAGAGTGGTTCGATCCAAATCTACGTTACCCGTCAGGATATCGGCGAAGAAAATTACATGTCCTATAAAAAGGATTACGACATCGGTGATATTTTTGGGTTCAAGGGCTTTGTATTCAAAACGCAGACGGGTGAAATTTCCGTTCATGTTACCGAGCTTACTTTGTTGACGAAATCCCTCCTTCCCCTGCCCGAAAAATACAACGGTTTGCAGGATAAGGACATGAAATACCGCTTGCGTCATTTGGATTTGATCATGAATAAAGACGTTCGTGATACTTTCCGCGTGCGCTCGCAAATCTTAAAGGAAATCCGTGCGTACTTAGACGGCAGAGGGTATTTGGAAGTGGATACCCCCACCCTGCTTCCCATTGAAATCGGCGCGGACGCAAGACCTTTCAAAACGCATCATAATGCGCTTGACCTCGATATGTATATGCGTATCGAAACCGAGCTTTTCTTGAAGCGTTTGATTGTTGGCGGTATGGACAGAGTATACGAAGTCGGCCGTATTTTCCGTAACGAAGGTATGGACGCGTACCACAACCCCGAATTCACCACGATCGAAATGTACGAAGCATACAGCGATTATTTCGATATGATGGACATGATCGAGGATTTGTATAAGACGGTAACGCGCAACGTATGCGGAACGCTGGATATCAACTACCAGGGCACGGAAATCCACATGGGCAACTGGACGAGAATGACCATGGCGGAAGCTGTATTGAATTATGCCGGCGTAAATTACGAAGACTGGAAGACGGATGAAGACGCAAGGGCGGCGGCAAAAGCGTTGAACGTAGAGCTTGAACATGAAAACGCAACCAAGGGTTGGGTGCTTATCGAACTCTTCGAAGCGTTTGTTGAGGACAACCTTATTCAACCTACGATCATTTACGATTATCCCGTTGAAAACTCGCCTTTGGCAAAACGTAAACCTTCTAACCCTGCATTCACCGAACGTTTCGAATACTTTATTTGCGGTCACGAATACGGTAACGCATTCTCGGAATTGAACGATCCTATCGACCAGAAACAGCGTATGTTGAAGCAGGTAGAGGCAAAACGTGCGAAGGGTAATAACGACGCGCAGGTGGACGAAGACTTCATCAACGCGCTCGAATACGGCTTACCTCCCACAGGCGGTCTCGGCATGGGTCTTGACCGTTTTGTGATGTTGCTTACGGATAGTTCTACAATCCGCGACGTTATTCTCTTCCCCACCATGAAACCGAAAAAATAACAAAAAAACAGCGCCGTAAATCCCCATGTTATGTATGGGGAGACGGCGCTTCTTTATCTTTATGCGTGGAATACGTCGCAAAACAGACGTCTGTATATCTATGCGGAATATGCGATTTATTTTTCACACACATAAACACCTGTCATCGATATATTAATTAAAAAGCATACAATTATGCGGTTTTAATGGTGACAAAGGAGCAAGAAATGGATACTAAAATTACAAAAACGCGGCTTGGACATTTGCTTTCCTACGATTGGTTAAAAATCGTAGCGGTTTCTGTTGCCGCGATCTTTGTATGGGTTTTGATTTTCACCATGACGGCGACGCGTATCACGTCTGCGCAGACGTTTACGGTGGTCAATTATTTTGGAAACGCGGCCATGCCCTCGGGTGGTAAGGGAAGCATATACAATGCGTATAAAGAGAACGTGTTCTCGTACGAGGTTATCGAAACTTCGCAGGTGGATGCTCCTGCCAGTGGGGAATATGGACACACTGTGCTGGAGGCGCGTATGTCGACCAGTGAGGGCGACGTGGTTTTTGTTCCCAACGTGGAAGATGCGTCCAGCGAATATGAAGTAACGGTAAACGGGGTAACGGAAAAGAAGCGCGACACATACCTGCAACAACTTCTCAGCCGTTATGGGTATCAATTGTTTAAGCTTGATCCCAACGCCGAAGACGGGTATTTTAAGAGCATGGAACGTTTCTTAAATCGATACTACGAAAATGATTATAAAGGTGGGCAGCTGAACGAAAGCTTGGTTGAGCAAGATTTCCTTGCGCGCATTCAAAAAAATAAAGACAAGCGTTTCAAGACGGATGCACAAATTGAGCAAGGTATTCAAGACGAAATCAAGCGCATTCAAAAATACCGTGACGCTTTGATAGAGTTCTACGGTTACGTCAACGAAGGTCTTGTTGCGTTTACAAGCACGGCGATCTACGACCATGAAACGGGCGAGGTAAGCCCTATATACAATGGTATCTACTCGATCAATTTATGTCCAAATAAGGATACCATGGGCGAGTTGAAGAACGTCGCTTACTATTACGAAACGGTAAAAAATGAGGAAGGAAACGACGTACTGTCGCCCACGGCGTTGAATATGAACGTTGCCTTCTTGAATTTTGAGGATACGGAAGATAGCTTTGAATACGAGAATTTATTATACGTGAATTACGTGATTCGCAGCGTAAAAACACAGGGTTAAGTATGCGCAGGTACCTTCAAAACGACAACGTCTTAAAGGACTGCAAAATATATCAAATGCTGCTTACGCACGCCGAGGGACATCTCTCTTTTCATACGCCGGGGCATAAAAACGGCGCTTGGGATATTACCGAGCTTTCCTTTTCGGACAATCTGTCCTGTCCCCATGGGTGTATTGCGGAAGCGGAACGCGATATTGCGGAAATCGTAGGCAGCGAAAAGAGCTTTATCTTAACGGACGGCAGCACGTCCGGTGTGTTGTCTATGTTATATGCTGTAAAACTTTTGGGTGCAAAAACGGTGGCGTTTGGCTTGTATTCCCACAAGAGTGTATTCAATGCATGTAAAGCATTACAGCTTACCCCTTTGGTGTATGAAACCTCAAATGAGGGGGGCAAGTATGCGTTTAATCAAGAGAAATTGTCGGTGTTTCATCAGGCGGACGTCCTGCTTTTCACCTCCCCCGACTATTATGGCAACGTAGCGCCGTTAAAAGAGGCAAGGGCGTTTTGTGACGAAAACGGGAAGTTGCTTTTGGTGGACGGCGCGCATGGCGGACATTTGCACTACCATAAAGAAATATACGCAGGCGCGTATGCGGATATGTGGGTAGACGGCGTGCATAAAAGCTTGCCTGCCTTTACGCAGGGCGCGGTGGTTTCAGCGCGAAACGTGAAAGTTGCGGAAGCGCTGGAACAGGCAGTGGACGTATTCCGTACGACCAGCCCCTCCTATCCGATCATGGCATCGGTGGAATATGCGGTGAAATATCCGCAAAACGTCGAGTTGGAGGAGAAGGTGAAGGCGTATGCGGCAGAGCAAAGCCGTATCCATCTTGCCAAGGATTGGACAAAGCTTTGCGCGGTGTTTGGAGAGAACGCTTTCGACACAGAAAAACGTTTGGAACAAGAAGGAATCTATCCCGAATTTTGCGATGGAAACGTAATTATGTTTTACCTTTCCCCTGCCACAAAACACGAGGATTTTGAAACGTTGAAAAAACGGCTGGATGTTTTATTTGTCGAGTATCCGTTGGCGGAAAAAGAAAATATTTCCGTACATACCCCCCTCATTTTAAGAGAAAATGTGAAAATAGAGTGGGTGGCTTTACGGAAATCAATAGGCAGAATTTGCGCGGGGCTTTGCGGTTTATTCCCTCCCTGCACACCGCTGATTTGCGTTGGGGAAAGGATAAGCGAGGAAAAGGTTACTCTTTTGGAAAAAGCGGATAACGTATTCGGCTTAAAAGATGAAAAAATTGCGGTATATGAGGAATAATACTATGGAAAACAGAGGGAAATTTATTACGTTTGAGGGTTGCGACGGTTGTGGCAAAAGCACGCAGTTAAAAATGCTCAGCGAATATTTAACGGAACAAGGCATTCCGCATATATTCACCCGTGAACCGGGCGGCGGTAAGATTTCCGAAGCCATTCGAGATATTTTACTGAGTGGAAAAAATTCGGAAATGACGGACGAGTGCGAGGCGCTGTTGTATGCAGCGTCCAGAGTGCAGCACTTGAACGACCGCGTAGAGCCTGCGCTTAGCGAGGGTAAGCTTGTTGTTTGCGACAGATACGTGGATTCCTCTTTGGCATATCAAGCGTATGCGAGAGGGTTGGGGGATGAATTTATTTCCAAAATCAATGCGTACGCCTTGGAAAATTATCTTCCTGACGTAACGGTGTTTATTGATTTGACTCCTGAGGCGGCTTTCAAGAGAAAGCACGGCGCGGATGAAAACGACCGCTTGGAGCAGGCGGGTATGGCTTTCCATAAGCGCGTATACGAAGGGTATAAGGCGATTGCGGCGAAAGAGCCGAACCGTGTGGTTTGTGTAGACGGCAACCAAACGCCCGATGAAGTATTTACAGACGTCCTTGCGATTTTGAAAGAGAGAGGCTGTTTGTAAGAAAATGGGTGTTTGGGAAGTTATTTTTTTGGGGTTAGCCCTTTCTATGGACGCATGCGCCGTAGCGATGACGGACGGAATGTCGGATGCGAAAATGCCCACTAAGCGAGCGCTTTTAATCGGGTTGCTTTTCGGTTTTTTCCAGTTCTTAATGCCCGTCATCGGTTATTTTATTACCGACCTGATTGCAAACGCATTTTTGGAAACCTTTAAAAGCATTTCGGGCGTGATTTCTTTTATCCTGCTCGGCTTTTTGGGCGGTAAAATGCTGTATGAGGGTATTCATGAATTGATCGAAGCGAAAAACGCGCCGACGAACGGCTGTGAAAATTGTGAAACGGTGGGGGCAGGTACGTGTTCAGTTACGGAAAAACCGCAAAAACTCACGTTTACAAAGCTCATTATGCAGGCGATTGCCACTTCCATCGACGCGTTAGCCGTAGGGGTGACCTTAAACATGGCGGCGCTCTCCGAAACGGGGCTTGCGCTTGGCGTATGGGGTGCAACCGGGATTATCGGCGTATTGACGTTCGGGCTTAGCGTAGGGGCGGTGTATATCGGCAAAGCGGTAGGCAATAAGCTTGCAGACAAGGCGGAAGTTTTTGGCGGCGCGGTGCTGATTTTAATCGGTTTGAAGATACTGCTCGGCATATAATTCGACATAAATCGAGAAAAACACGAAAAGAAGTGTGTTAAGTATGTGAACATTTGTTAAATGTTTGGTTTTTCAGCGCTGAATTGCTTGAAAAACCTTTTTTCTTATGGTAAAATAGTAACGTTAATTCAAATAACCAAAGGGAGAATTATTTTGAATAAAAAGACAAAGACAATTATATGGATCGTCGTGATTATCGCGGCAATCGCATTATTGGGCGTTCTGCTTAGCGACGTAATTGCAGGAGCGACAGAAAAGTCCTTTGATGAATTTATTGCATTGATTAAAGATGGGACGATTGACAAATTAAACGTCGATGCGTACAATTGGACCGGTTATGCAATCGAAGGCGACAAAGTTACGGCGACTTATACAACGGTAGGACCCGCAATCTATAATTATGACGCGTTTGCGGCTTGGCTTGAGCATATCATGGAGGGTCTTCCCAAAGAGACCGTGGTATTAGAAAAGGGTATCACGTTTGAAGATCCCAACGCAGGCAGTATTTGGTCTAGCTTGTTCCCCATCTTCGGTATCGTATTGGTATCGATCATGTTCTGGTTGATTATGCGTAGCGCATCGGGCGCAGGCAGTGCGAACATGAACATTGGCAAGAACAAAGCGCAGATGCAAAACAACCTGAAAGTGCGTTTCTCCGACGTAGCAGGTGCAGAGGAAGAAAAGGAAGAGCTTCGTGAAGTGGTGGAATTCCTCAAATCCCCGAAAAAATTCTCGATGCTTGGCGCAAGAATTCCTTCGGGCGTATTGCTTGTAGGCCCTCCGGGCACGGGTAAAACGCTGTTTGCAAAAGCGGTGGCAGGGGAAGCAGGCGTACCCTTCTTCTCAGTGTCCGGTTCCGACTTTGTGGAAATGTACGTGGGTGTGGGTGCTAAGCGTGTCCGCGACCTGTTCGATATGGCGAAAAAGAATCAGCCTTGTATCATTTTTGTGGACGAAATCGACGCGGTAGGTAGACGCCGTGGCGCAGGCCTTGGCGGCGGTCACGACGAACGTGAACAGACGCTCAACCAGATTCTCGTCCAGATGGACGGCTTTGAAAGTAACGACGGTATTATCGTAATGGCGGCGACGAACCGCGCGGATATTCTCGATCCAGCCCTTCTTCGTCCCGGTCGTTTCGACAGACAGATCAACGTAAATCTTCCCGACGTAAAGGGGCGCGAACAAATTTTGAAAGTACACGCGCGCAACAAACCTATGGCGCCCGACGTGAACTTCAAAACGGTAGCCCGTATTACGGCAGGATTCTCGGGTGCAGAGCTTGCAAACCTTCTCAACGAAGCGGCAATCCTTGCGGCGAGAGCAGGCAAGAAGATGATCGGCAACCTTGAATTGTACGACGGTATCAACAAAGTATTGATGGGCCCTCAAAAGAAGAGCCGCGTCGTTACCGAATCCGACAAGCGTTGCACGGCATACCACGAAGCAGGTCATGCGGTACTTGCATGTCTTTGCAAGCATTGTGATCCCGTTCATGAAGTGTCCATTATTCCTCGCGGCAGAGCCGCAGGCTATACGATGACGAGACCGGAAACGGATGATAACGACGTTTCGTATAATAAATTGATTGACAACATTTGTATGTCGCTTGGCGGCAGAGTCGCAGAAGAGCTAGTTATTCAGGACGTAACGACGGGCGCAAGCGCAGATTTGCAGCACGTGTCCAGCCTTGCGCGCCGCATGGTAACGCAATGGGGTATGAGTGATAAGCTCGGCCTTGTGGCGTATGATTCCGATCAACCTGTATTCATGGGTATGGAATACGGCAATCAGAGCCGTGGCGGTTACTCTCAGGAAACGGCGGCGGCAATCGACGACGAAGTGCGTCGTTTGATTTCCGAGGCGCATGCAAGGGCGGTGAAGCTCCTCAAGGAAAACCGTTCCATTCTCGACAATATGTCCCGTGTGCTGGTAGAAAAGGAAACCATCTACACGGAAGAAGTGGCAATGCTCATGAAGGGCGCAAGTTACAAGGAAGTCATCGAATCGATGGAAGGCAAAGAAGAGGAACACAAAAACAATCCGTTCGCCAGTGTAACGCACCCTACCAAGGAACACTTGATTGATGGGGAAGAAACGGAGCAATCCGTAGAAGAGACCGTAGAGGTTAAGGCGGAAACGACGGAAGAGTCTTCCGAAGAATAACAAAAAAACAAGACGGAGCTGTGAATAGCTCCGTCTTATCTTGCAATAAGAGGGTAAAATGAAAAAAATCAAACGCAGAAAATCATTCCACGTGGAATATGAACAGCGCACCATGAAAGTGGGCTTGATTGATGCTAAAACGGAGGCGGATAGCTGGGATAAGAAAGAGTTGCGTACTCGCGCGGCGTATTTTTTATTGAACGGCGTTCCCGAATTTTCCGTCAACGCAAACGGAAACGGACGGTATACGTTATTGGCGGCGGAGAAAGATTTCCATGCGGCAAAGTCAATGGGTGCAACTGAATTGGAGGTACGCGTGTACGCGTTCACGGAGAAAAATGCAGAAGTTTTTTCTTTAATCGAACGCTTGAAATTGGAGAGGCTCGGCGCGATGGAAGAGGCGTATCTTATGAAACAGCTGGTGCGCGATCACGGTTTAACACAAGATGACGTTGCGGCGCTTATCGGGTGTTCTCGACCTGCTGTGGCAAACACGTTGCGTCTTTTAACGCTTGCCCCTGAGGTGGTGGGGCTTGTGGAAAGCGGAAGGCTTTCCGCGGGGCATGCCCGTACGTTGGTGCGCGTTCCGCAAAATCAACAATACGCTTTTGCGGAGGAAGCGTTAAAGCGTGGGTATTCCGTACGTGAAATGGAAAGGGCGGTCAAGGCGTTTTTGACGCCCCCCGAAGTGTTACAGCAGGAAAAAGATGCAAAGGCGGCGGCAAAGAGCGCTGAACTCAAAGCATTGGTAGAACGTATGCGTCGTGTGTTTCGCACAAAAGTTTCCCTGATCGGTAATGATAAAAAAGGACGTATTTATATCGACTACTACACGCCTGAAGACTTGTATCGATTCGAAGAATTTTTAGACATGATAGAAAGCTTTGACAGAGATTCTTAATAAGATAAAAACCCGATCTTTCGATCGGGTTTTATTTTTAGATGATAAACAGGAAACGACAAATTCTCTTTTTCAAAATCATGCAGATTAAGTCGAGAATCCAAACGACGGTAAAACCGCCGATAAGACGAACGATAAACGCAACGATTTGTCCTTCCTTCAATCGAGTGATTGCGCCGAAGATCCAAGCGGTTACGGGAATAATCGCAAGGATGAGGCTTACGATATAATCAAGGCCAAAATAATCCTTGCTGCTCTTTTTCTTTTTTGCCATAAAGTTTTTCCTCCTAACAATTGATGAAAATAGTATAATACAACTTTTCTGTTTTGTCAAGAGCGATGGGAAAGATACTACTGCAAAAAGAAAAAATCTGTCCGAAGACAGATTTCTCTTTTTCATTATTCAGCCAGAATAAGATGTCCTTTGAGGAGCAGGTGGATAAAGTCGACGAGACCAAGAACCCAACCCCAACCAAAAACAACAAACACGACGAACACAACAATGTGAAGGGTGCTCTTCGTTCTCAGCATTACGGACAATCTAACAAGACATTCGCAGATCCAACCGATAGCGGGAAGAAGAAGGAGAATAGCTTTCACAAGCGTGGATTGGCTGTTAAACCACTTATCGAAACTCATAGGTGCCTCCTTAATATATTTTTTAGGCGATACGCCTTTCTTCTGTTATTATTATATAATTTTCAACGCTTTTTGTCAACAACTTGAGGATAAATATATGCTCGCTTTTAAGGAGTTTTTGATTCGCTATCGTTTTCATTCTCCGCGGGGGGAGTGGTTTCCTCATCTTCCATTTTACAAGGTTTCGCTTTGGAGGGGGGATTCGCTTCCTCGTTTGCTTCTTTGGTTTCCTGTGCTTGCTTGAAAAACATCATGATCAGGTATAAAACAAAAGCGGAGCCTCCGAGAATGAGCGCCCAAGTCGTACCAAGAAACGCGCCTACGGGGATAACAGCCCCTGCGCAGATCGCGGCAAGAATCGTACAAATAATCCTAAATATTTTATACATAGTGGATTCCTTTATTGCGAGTGGGGTAGAAAATGACTTTTTTGTCCGTCGCAATATATAATATATATAATATTGTATACGCGCGCGCGTAAAATGTCAAGAAAAAACATAAAAACAAGGGGAATTTTCAACCAAAAAAAGATGAAAAAATTTTTTCAAAAAAGTTTAAAAAATGTTGAAAAAATGCTTGACAATCAAATTGGCGATGTGATATTATATACAAGCTGTCGCCGAGAAAGCGCGGTAGCCCGGGCTGTAGCCTGGAAAAAGAAGATTAAAAATGGAATAAGAAAGAAATGAGATTTTATTTGACACAATGCAAATAGAAAGGTAATTTCCGTTAATTTTTTCA
>JAZNXS010000023.1:0-15883 GCA_045594025.1 Candidatus Scatosoma sp. | reverse complement strand
TGAAGGTTATCAAGATAGAATTCCAAATTGCCGCTTGCTTCAGCGTTCGTGCTGTGAACGGTTAAATAAATTTTGTTTACGTTAGATACGTCATTGTTGTCCATCATAGCAGGAACGTTGACGTATACTCTCAACCAGCCGTTGCCAAGGTCTTCACACTTATGCGTTGCTTCGTTGCTGTCTGCGTTAAAGCTTACCGACTTCCATACGCCAATCTTCGTATCGTTGTTGACGAAATCTACCGCAAACCAACTGTTGTAATTGTTCTTGTAAAGGTCGAATACTACGTATTGATTGCTCAAATCATAGTATTTATCCAACGTAATGTAGAAATAAGGGAATACATTTTCTACTTCCGTCCACGCCGCCGTTACTTTCAGCGAACGGTTACTGTTGTCACTCTTGATTTCGCTGTCATAACCCACGCTATCTACAGTTTCTTTGCCAACGCCCGTATTGATCAAGTCCGCAAACGAACCGCTGACAATTGCCGTATAGGTTGCGTTTTGCGTGACTGTTTCAATTTCGGCCGACCAACCCTCAAACGTAAACGTACCCTCTTTATCCAAATCACTCATCGAAGGATCTGCAGGCACTTCCACCGTCTCACCGTAATGATACGTCTTTGGGGAAATGACGGTGCCGTCAGAGTTTTCAAACGTGATTATGTAATTTACGTAAGGAGATTTGGTTTCCCAAGGTTTTTCTTCATCCAACGTAACCGACGTTTGCACACCGCCGACAACGTTCAAATTGTCGAGATAAATAGCAGATTCGCTGTCTGCCACAGCCGTCGTGTTGTTAAATTCAATACGCATAATCTTGATGAAATCTTTGGTAACGCCAAGAACTTCATCGGTAATATTTGCATTTTTGATATCAAGCGTTACTTGGTACCAACCATTCGCCAATTCTGTAACAGTCCAACCTTCGCCGCTTGCCTGTGACAAGTCGATGGCAACCTTTGCCCCCAAAATCAAGCCCTCTGCATTATAATCGGAAGCAAACGAAACGTAGAATACGTTATCTGCATTCACGTTCTTCACGCCAAAGGAAACGGTTGCATTGCTGATATCCATAACCGTCCAATTAGAAGGCTTACCCGTAAAGAAAGAGGCCACCTCTGCATTTGACGTGTTTTCGCCATTTGCGGAAAGAAGCAATTTATAAGAATAACTGCTGTTTTCCATGCGTTCGTTGATGTCCGCCAAGGACAAGGTATCTTGTCTTTCATAATTGATGCTCAATACCAAATTTTCATCGCTAGAGAACATATCGTTATCTTCTGCCGCCGTGTAAGGAGATTTGGTATCCCATTCAATTTCTTCGTCGCCATATACTTCCGTTACTTTCCAACCTTCCAGCTTCAAGGTATCCAAGTAAATAGCGGATTCACTGCCTGCCTGTGCGGTCGTGTTGCTGAAATACAAACGCATGGTACGGATGAAATTCATTCTCACAAGCGCCGTTTCAACGTTTGTTTGATCAACGTCAATTACAACCTTATACCAGCCGTTTTCTTCTGTTACCGTCCAACCTTCGCCGCTTGCTTGCGTCAAATCAATGACGACAGGATTTGCAAAAACGTTGTAATCGGATTCAAACTTCAACGAGAAGGTATTATCCGCATTGACCGTACGGATATAGAAGGACAGCGTAGCGTCCGTAATATCCATAGGCATCCAGCCCGTAGGCTCACCGCCTATAAACGAATGCAAGATACCGTTTGCTTCGCTACCATCTTCAGAAAGCACGAATTTGATAGATTTATTGCTGTATTCTACCAGTTCGGTGGTATCATACAACGCCTCGGTTTGTTTTTTGTTTTCATAATCGTTGTTTACAACCCCGACTAAGTTAGAGTCCTTCGTGAAGAAATCCTCGTATTCCTTATACGTTGTTGTATCCAAATTAGGGAATTTTTCCGCAGTGTAATCGCAAATATCCGCGTTATCTACATAGAAGTCGTAGGCATAAACCTCTGCGCTTTCCGTTTCATTTGCCTCGTCGTAAACTGCCTGCACAATAATTCTATCGCTTGCATCCCAATCATGATTGAATACAAACTCTTCCGTTAAATTGAGCGCCTTCAGAGAATATTCGATATGCGTCCATTCATTGGGTTTGCAGACGAATTTTTCACACTGATCGAAAGTGTACGAAATGCCAGAACTATGATGCAATATAAGGCCCATTGTAATATTCTTTTCTGACGTATTATATACGTCAAGCACGATTACGGCATTTGACCAATCCGTAACCGTCAAACGGGAGTTATTCGGCCAATCCATAAACGAAATGACGGAAACGGGCGAAGCTTTCTTTGCCGTACCTTTATACGAATACTTTACAGACGTAAGCGATTCCATCGAGGTTCTGTATTGAGGCAAGTAGTTCAGCATTTTGCTCATCCCTGTGCCTGCGTACAAACTGTCTACTACCCAATAATCGGTAGGATCGTACGTCGTATCCATAGGGATTGTGATTTCCCCCGAATACGTGGTAGAACCTTTCATTGCGGTAATCGTAATGAAAACGTCGGAAAACTCGTTTTGGACAAATTTAAACCCGTCAACGTCTAACTCAACCTCGTTTAACTCATCGTCCAAATACTTGGCCGTCATCGTATACGTTGTATCGCTGTTCTTAGTAAAATACGGTTCAAAATCGTATTCTACCCCTATTCTAACGGCAGGAATATCATACTCATCAGCAAAAATGATTTCGGATTCCGTCTCATTGCCTGTGATCTTATTCCACGTATCCTCAGCCCAGTCTTTCACCTGGTCTATTGTTGCGCATGATGTTAAACAAAACGTCGAAAACATCAATACCAAAGCGAGAACCAATGTTTTAATTTTTTTCATCCTTTTGCCCCTTTTTTATTTTATTTTACTCAAAATTTCCATTGCTCCATTTTGATCGTTACAAAGTTTTTCCAATAATTGCAACAGCTCAGAACGAACCGTTTGGAATTCTTTTGAATCCGTTTTAGGAATTACACCCGTGTAAATCCTTTTATAGAAACTGGAAAGAACTTTATCACTATCGTACGACGTTCCCTGCGTCGCATTCAATTCCGCGATCTTTTGCTCGAACAACCATAAATATTCATAATCTTCATTACCTTCTCTAATCGATTCAAGACGCAAGGTAGAAATGGGCGTCTTTAAGGCATACGTACTGCCGGGATAAATCAAATACCCGTCGCCGTTTGCTTTTTCAAAGGTGTTGGGGTCGTTCCAAATATCTCTTATCGTGTATTTACCGCCGCCAGAGAAGCTAAGGCACTTATACCAGAAATTCACAGACCAATAAATGTGTCCGGAGATGTCGTAATCGTACTTCATCCATTCCATCACACGCGTAGAAATCAAGTTGTCGTCAAGTTGATAGGACGGGAAAGGATTTTCAGGTTCAATACAGTTATACCACCAGAAATCTTCTCCGTTCATTCTGCCCGTGCTTTCCAAACGGCTTTGCGTCCAATCCAAGAACTCTTGCGAATGGAATTTACTGATATAAGGACACCACGTTTGCACGCCGCCCGTCGTATCATCCCCTTCAAACAAAGATTCCGTCACTTTAGGCGTAATCGTAACAACGTGCTTCAACGCCACCAAGCTTTCCTGTAAATCGGGATAACCGTTCAGCAAATCCTTCACTTGGTTCTTTGCATCGATAATCGCTTTATCGCACAGCTTTACCTGCTCTGCCTGCTCATCGCGCGGCTCGTCAATGATATTCCCTGCATAGATATATGCTTTCTTGAAAAGATTAGTCGTTGTATCACCGTTTTCTCGCAAGGCGATATTTTTATTGACCATCGACGTCAAAAGCTGTACAAGCATATCCTGATCGATAATACTATATTCCTTGCCCGATGCCGCAACGGGGTTGCAAGGCAAACCGTAACCGGACACAATACTGTTGTTTGCATATTCTACCAGCGCCGTCGCATACGCATCCGTATCTTGAGGGCAATACGCCATACCTAAATCGCACCCTTCGAAAGGAATATAGGTAGGGGTTATGCGTTTGTTGGCAAGGTACCAATAATAATCACTGTACGTGTCTTCCGTTATTTTGTCCCCTTCGCCGTACTTAATATAATGATACCAAAGCCCGAAGGAATTTACGTTGTGCATTTCCTCAGGCATATTGACGTTATACACACGCAACTTTAAAGGAATTTCCGTCACTTCTCCGTCCACGGTCAGCGTGACCTTTGCTTCGTACTCGCCGCTTGCCGCATCCGCGGGAACGTTTACGTTAAACCAAATACCTTGATTGTTGCCCGATTGAATCTTGTTTTCTTTTTTCTTAACGCATCTATCCATGGGAATCAACGCATCAGGATAAAAACCAACATACATATCTGCCGTTCTTGGATGTTCTACGGAAGGCGTTTTCGTCTCGATATATTTTTCTGTAAAAATTTCGATATTCGCTTTCGTTATCGTCTCCCCTGAAGCAGAAACCAAATCCCCTGCGGTAACGTTAAAAGAAGAAACGTCCTCTTTCGCGGTAATCATAAGCTGTATGGATTCCGTTTCACCCTTAATCGCTTCCATCGATAAATCCAACGTTGCATCTTCAGGAATTTGATCGTCTTGCATATATCGTATCGTATTTTCGGCACTCCATAACGTTACGGAATCGATGTCGTTGCTGCTGCTTTCCCCACTATTGCTTCCAAACGGAAAGCCTGGAATTGCGCAAGCCGAAAACGAAGAAACGGCAAATAGAGAAACCAATAATAAACTCGTAATCTTTTTCATTGTCATCAAATAGCCCCTATCGTCGCTAAAATCGTATTCCATTCGCTGGTTGTGTAATACTTGATATCGTCATCATACAAATCTTGCGCACTCGTCTCCGTCTGCGTAAACAAATATTCATACGAAGAGAAATTCGTTGTGAAATTACGAACCTTACCGTAAATAAACAAATTATAGTTGTTAGGAATAGGCAATACCAATGCGGAAGGATCGTTGAAACAGTTGATACGCATTTTTGCAGTATTGGAAAGGCTATTGTACAACGTAGGATTCTTTTCTTGAACGTTATATTTGAAGAACAAACCAGAACCGCCCGTTTTTTCGGTATAAATTTCGTTTGCCTTATCCGTTGCCATATATTTCAAGAAATCTTTTGCCAAATCTATATTTTTTGCATAAGAAGGAATAACGGCAGTATGATAGTTACCAACGGAATAAAGAATTTCACGCGCTTCTTTAATCACTTTGAAATCGGTTTCGGAAACACCTGTATAGGAGGTTGCGCCGTTATCAATTGCTCTGATAACCGCAGCCAACGTCGCATCATCTTTTACGGTGGTAAGCTTATTGATAATCGAGCTTACAACCGGCGTCTTCATCATTTGAATGTTATAAACCTTTTCACCATGAGCGACGATGTCTTGCTTGATTTCCTCCATTTCCATGTCATACCAGTCGCCGCAAGCCATAAACATGCCTTCGCCCTTCAAAAGCATTCTTTGCGCGACAAGATATTCGGTGGCAAGCGCCTTTTTATAGAGATTGTCCTCAAGGATATCCTCCAAAACTTTTAACGATTCCAATCTACCCTGCTGCTTGAAGATATCTACGGAATATTCGTAAGTCTTCTTTTCTTCGTTGTAGAGCTTACCTTCCCAGAATTTCGTGTAGTTTTCATATCCTTCATACTGCGCCCACCACGTAGGGAATAAATGTTCCCAATAGGTTGCGCTGCTTTCGCCCGTCTTCATCGATTGCATAACGGAATAACCGTTTTCTGCGGTTTCCGCTTCCATAATATCCAACAGCTCGTCTGTGGTAACCGGAACCGTATACCCATCTGCTTGCAATTTGTCTGCATTGTAAAGAATACCGTTATAACCGCCAGCCCAAGGCAAAGCGTACCAAGAAGATTTGCCCTTTGAGTTGGTGTACATATTTGCGGTTACTGCGCTTTCTACCATCTTATCTTTTACGGTGATCGATTCGCCGGGTACGGTTGCTTCATAAACGTCTTTCAAATCAGCAAGATAATACTGCTTATTGTTACCAGCCTTGCCGTACAAATCCTGCAAGTTCAAGCTAAACAGCAAATCGAATTTATTCGCTTTGCTGCTGCCAGCTTTAATTTTATCGGCCGCATAACTCGAAAGTCCGTTTTCTTCAATATCTAAGGCGACCTTACCGTATTTTTCAACTACCCAAGGCTCCTGCACGAAGGATTCTTTGATTCCATCCAACCATTTGATATCGTATCCCGCATTCAAAACGTATACGTTTAATGTGACGTCGCCCTTTTCACCGCCGCCTAAGCTGCAGCCTGCCAAAGCAACCGTCGATACCGTCAAAAAGGATGCCATTACCATTGATAAAAATTTTTTCATTAGATTTTTACCTCCAAAATCTATATATTTTTCAAATTAACCTTTCAATCCGCCAAGCGACATGTTTTTCATGATTTGCTCGGAGAAGATTGAAAATACCGTCAAGATGGGAATCATTGAAAGAAACAGCGCCGCATAATAAACCGGCTTATCTCTCTCGCCCAATTCTTCCTTAACGTGATAGAGCCCTGCCGCTACAGTCGGATAGCTAGGCATGAAAAGAATAATCGAAGTATAATCGTTCCAACAAGAGATTGCCGAAATAATGGAAAGCGTAATCATAGGCGCTTTCGCCATGGGTAACATTACCTTGAAAAAAGCAATGAAATCGTTTCCGCCGTCAATGAACACCGCTTCCGCATAACTCCACGGCATATTCTTGTAGAACGCATACATGATTAGGAAGTTAAATCCAAACCCGCCTGCGCAAGAAAGAATCGGCTGCAATGGCGTATCATGTATACCCAAATATTCGGAACTCAGCTTGAAACTTGCAGGAAGCGTACCCACAACGGGAATCGTCATCGAAAAGATCGCAAGAAAGTAGATTAGATTTCTTGCTTTAAACTCATATTTCGAAAGACAGTATCCGGTACAAGCACTAAAGAATACCCCTTCGATAACGACTACTGCCGTATACCAAACACTGTGGAAAAACATGCCCAATAGGTTGGTTCCCTCGTATTCCAATTCTGTAAAAGCGCGTATGTAGTTCCTCCATTCCCATTCTTGGGGAAGGGCCAGAATCCGGAAATTTTGTGAATCTTCCATATAATAATACGACGACTTAAGCGACGTATAAAACAGCCAAATAAACGGGAAAATCATCACGATTGCATAAATCACAAAAGCAGCAAGCGCTATGCCAAAGACAATTTTTTCCCCTTTCGATCTTCTATTTAAGAAGTTCCCTTCTTTTTCTTTTCGTCTCAAATTTAATACTTTTTCCATAGCCCACCTCTTAATATTCGACGTCGGAGAATTTATCCATAATTGCTCTTACGCCTAAAATAATGGGAAGAAGAATAAGAGTAAAGCACAACCCGGCCGTGGCTACAAGATGATGAGCGGTGTAGCCCTCCTTGCTTGTATAATAGAAAATCCAATATGCAATAGTTATCGTATTGAATTGATTGTTTACCAACAGCATGATGGGGCCGCTAGCAGCAAAGATACCCGACATAAGAAGAACAATCTTGGTAGAAATTGTTGACCAAATTAAAGGAACAACAATCGTAACCACTTCTCTAAGCGGCCCACAGCCGTCCAGCTTCGCCGATTCGTAGATTTCCGTCGGGATTCTCGACATTGCGCCGCTGAATATCAGCATATCGCCGCCGAATCCGGTTAAAATCGTATAAAGAATAATCGTAGGCGTGGCCAGCTCGTCATTGTTAAGAGGTCCTAACTCAGGGTACGGAATAGATAGCTTTTTGCATATAACGCTCATGGGGCCATCCATCGTCAAAAACTGATCGTACAAGGAAGTCAAAACAACCGGAGTAATGATGCACGGAAGATAGAATACAATTCTGAAAAACTGATAGCCAACTATTTTTTTGGATAAAAAGTAGCTTATCAACAAAGATAAAGGCATTGTAATCAGCAAACCGTTCACAAAATAAAGCGCCGTATTTTTAAAGGCAAGGTTTAACTCCTCTCCCGATTCCGTAATCTTTTTCCAAAAGTCTACAAAGTTGGAAAAGTCGCGATCCCAAACAATTACCCCTTCTACCGATTGCTCCTGAAAGGCCAATAAAATAGAGCTAATATTGACAAACAGCCAAAAAACAAGCCAATTCAAAATGGGAATCGCCAATATACAGACGATAAACAGCGTTTTCCCCTTCCTTGCTTTTGGTTTACGCGAAGGATTTCGCGGTTCTGGCGCTATATTTTGAACGCGCATTTCAACCATTTCTTTTTCCATAAAAACCTCCGAGAATAAGTTGATTTTTTAATACAAAAACCCACTATTCAATCATATTCCATATTCATTATACAATTATGTCAATACAAAATCTTGTTATTTTTTATATTTTTTTTGCTATTTTTTTAAGGGTACCTGAAAAAATAATTTTGAAAAACGTCTTGACAAATATAGATCTTTACCCTATAATAAAAGCCATGAAAATAGAATTATTTGAAAAAAACTCATCTTTTAATGATAAAAACAGCGATTTAGATTTCCATATTTGGAAATATCTTGAAACTTCACTTCATACGCACAAGGATTATTACGAGCTTTTTTTGGTAACGAAAGGACCGATAGAATATTCAATAAACGGCGAAATGATAACCTTAAAAACTATGGACATGTCTATCGTCCGTCCCTCCGATAAACATCGATTTTTCTCCTCAAAAAACGATAAATCCATACAACATTTGAACTTGGCTATTGATTGCGATTATTTTAACTATTTCGCCTCATTTCTTTCTCCAAATCTGAAAGAAAAAATTGACAGTGCCAAAGATTATATCCTAATCCATTTATCGGAAGAACAGTTTCAATACATTAATCACTTAAAAAAACTTATCAATACCATCCCGACTGATGACGTTATCCAACGAACAACCAGCTTGAATTTGATTCTTTTTAATATGCTGTCTTTTTTTAACATGTTTAGCAATCAGAAAAAAGCGTATCCTGCGTGGTTTGCGTCTCTGCTTACAGAAATTTCCAAACCATATTTCCTTGACAAAAACGTAAACGACTTGTATAAATTTTGCCCTTATTCTAGCCCCGTCGTTATCAAAACCTTTAAAGATTATTTAAATATTACGCCCGTGCGATATATAAGAAATTTAAAAATGAATTATGCAAAGAATCTTTTATTGACAACCGACTACAACACTTTAGATATTTGTACAAGAATCGGATTTGACTCTTTAAGCCATTTTAATCACGTGTTTAAGGATTTCTACGGCATTACCCCCACAGCATATAGAAAGAAAAATAAAGGGCTTCAAATAAAGGATTAGGCTTTACTGTAAACGCCATCGTATATAAAATTGTTTTATAGATACGCAAGGAAAAGCAATCGCTCATACTATAACACATAATGCTGTCATTAGGATAAAAAATTATTAAACAACAATTACCTTTTTATTCTTTTACTCTGCATACTGGTTAGCGAGCAATACCCCACTCGGTTTATTCAAACTTTTCCCTTGCTCAATATGAATAATTGCAAAATCACCTCTCATCTATCATCTATTAATTTTTTTCCACATAAGAAATACGTCCGGCTGAGTTTACTCGGTCGGATTTTTTTATTTTTTCAAACTCTCGTACGTACACCTCTATCCTCGTCAAATCTTTGGTTTTTTGTGTTAAACTCGTACCTGCCCCCCTGCTAAATGTTGTTGCATTGTAACTCTATATCAAAATTATTGCAAGTGTATTTTAAAAAATATTTAAAACCATTCGTAAAAATTGCCCTTTGGATAATGAGGGTGAATTCTTCAAACAGCTAAATGCATTTTTCGACAAACAAAGCCAAAAGGTGCTGTTCTATTTGCATTGACAGCCACCTACCACTGTGTTAAAGTAAATATACTATAGAAAAAGCCAAAAAACATAAAAGTATTGACGTGCTCACACCTGAAATTGTAAGATTGTTTATCGCAAAAATTGAAATCGGTGAGCGTACCAAAAATATTCAAGGTGTTCCACTCAAAAAATCCGAATCGTCTACCGTGATATTGGAGAATGGAATCAGGAAGCGGAAACCGAAGAAAGACTGCCTCAATGCAACGAAACAATCTCGGAATCAGCATAAAACAACATAGCAAAGGCGAACAGCTTTCGCCATTCGCCTTTGCTATTGTCGGATACTCACCTGTCAAAAAGCGTCCCTTTGAACAAAAATCCTTTATTTCCATGGGATTCCGCTGTTTTTTGTCTATTTTCATACAAAGAGCATATTTTTCGTCGAAAAAATGCAAAAAATCCCTTATTTTTCAAGGTTTTTCGCAACTTTTTTTTCTCAAAGTATTGACAAAGCTATAAAGATAGGATATAATAGCAGTAACTTAAAACTTTTGGTTTAAGAAATTTTTTTAGAAAGGGGATATAACTCTTATGAACAAAGGCGAATTGATTAAGGCTATTGCAAACAAAGCAGGTTTCTCTCAGAAGGATGCAGCTATTGCTTACGATGCACTCATTGAATCCGTTACGGAAGCTTTGAAGGCTGGCGAAAAAGTACAGCTCGTTGGTTTCGGTACCATCGAAGTGAAGGACGTTCCCGCTAAGACGGCTCGCAACCCTCTTACGAACGCTACCATCGAAATTCCTGCATGCAAGAAACCCGTTATGAAGTTTGGTAAAGCTTATAAGGATAGCTTCAACAACTAAGATAACACATATAAAAAGCCGAGGACAAGCTCCTCGGCTTTTTTCATTGTTCCCCATTCCTCTCTTGATAAAAAACGAGCAGACGTTTTGTCTGCTCGTTTTCTGTTTAGTTTCTGTCTGCGAAATAGTCGATTTTCATCGCCTTTTTCACGTCTGCCAACGTTGCCGCCGCCACTTTTTTTGCTTCCTCGCTACCCTTGTAAAGAATATCCCATACGGCAGGAATGTCCTTTGCCAGTTCCTCTCTGCGCAAACGAATGGGTTCCAAAATTTCCTGCATCACCGCATTGAGGAATTTCTTCACCTTCATGTCTCCCAAACCGCCACGCTCATAATGCGCCTTCAATTCGTCAAGATTTGCATATTCAGGCAGGTATTTTGCAAAGTGTTCGTCCGTGGAGAACGCTTCCAAATAGATAAACGTAGGATTATCTTTCGTATTACCGGGATCGGTCACCTTTATATGGTTGGGATCGGTGTACATCCCCATAATCTTACGCTTGATCTCGTCCGCAGAATCAGAAAGATAGATGCAGTTCCCTAAGGATTTACTCATCTTCGCCATGCCGTCCGTACCCGGTAAACGCAGACATGCCTTGTTATCTGGCAATACCGCTTTGGGTTCGATTAACGTTTCTCCGTACAAGCCGTTAAAGCTTCTTACGATTTCACGCGCCTGTTCCAGCATCGGCAACTGATCTTCGCCAACGGGGACCGTATTCGCCTTGAACGCCGTAATATCCGCCGTCTGCGAAACGGGATAGGTCAAAAAGCCCATGGGAATGGACAACTCGAAGTTCTTTTGCTTGAGCTCCGCTTTTACCGTGGGGTTACGCTCCAATCTTGCCAACGTCACCAAATTCATATAATAGAAGGTCAGTTCGGTGAGCTCCGCCACGTGCGACTGCACGAAAATTGTAGACTTTGTCGGATCAATACCGCAAGCCATATAATCGAGCGCAACCTCCGTAATATTCGCACGGACTTTATCGGGATTATCGAAGTTGTCCGTCAATGCCTGCGCGTCGGCAATCATTACGTAAATTTTATCGAATTTACCGCTGTTTTGCAACTCTACGCGGCGTTTCAGTGAGCCTACGTAGTGCCCAATGTGTAATTTTCCCGAAGGTCTGTCCCCCGTCAAAATAATGTTCTTCATATTTTACCTCACAACCAATGTTGGTCCACCTAATATTTATGTATAATTTCCTTGCTTTTTCCCATACTTTGGATATGAACAGAAATTATCTTTTAATTGTTGCTATTTGCTTTATCGGGGCAATCGCACTACTGCTTTCAAGCACCCATGTCCTTGATGAACGGCCTACAAAAACCGTAACCACGTCCACCGAGCAAAGCGACGTTTTGCCTAAAAAAGCCTTTCCGAAGCTGCGAGTTCCGAAAGATTACAAACGTTTTTTCTCTCAGTTCGCGCCGTAAGTTTCGCGATATTTATACATGGCGGGCAAATGTTCCTTACCGTCTACAACGCCCTCTTCGATTGCCGCGATAATGTCGTTCATCGTAACAACGGAGTATACGTCGATACCAAATTCCGCCTTCGCTTCGCTCACTGCGGAACGTTCGCTGTTGAGCGCCTTTTCTTGACGGTCAACGGAAATAATCATCCCAACGACCTGTACCTTTGCCGCCGCTTCTAACTTGGGTAAAATTTCGCGAAGTGCCTTGCCCGACGTCATAACATCTTCGATGATGATGACCTTTTCGCCGTCTACAAGCTGTTTGCCGACAAACAGACCGCCTTCGCCGTGGTCCTTTACTTCCTTTCTATCAAAACAGTAATTCAATTCCTTATCGTAATCGTGATACAGTGCTACCGCCGTCGCTACCGAAAGAGGAATCCCCTTATATGCAGGGCCAACGAGCGTTTCCGCCTCTAAGCCGTTTTCCTGAATGCACGCTGCGTAATACTGACCAAGCTTTGCAAGCTGTTTGCCCGTTTTATAGTTTCCGGTATTGATGAAATAAGGCGCGATTCTGCCGCTTTTGAGGGTGAACTCCCCAAATTTTAAAACGCCGTTTGCTACCATGAAACGAATAAATTCCTGTTTGTACGTATAAGACATATTTACACTCCTAAAAGTTTATTTTTTAAAGTCAACGCGGACGTGGGCACTCCGTTTATCTTTGATGGAGCTGTAGCGTGCCTGTCAAATCAGATACGTTTGCCACATTATGTTGATCGCACCACGCGTTTAATCCGTCGATAATCTTGGGCATTATATAAGGATCGGTAAAGTTTGCCGTACCGACTTGCACAGCCGTTGCGCCTGCCATTAAAAATTCGATTGCGTCTTCCGCGCACGTAATACCGCCCATGCCGATTACGGGGATTTTTACCGCCTGCGACGCTTCGTACGTCATACGCACGGCAATCGGCTTTACACCTGCGCCCGACACGCCGCCCGTGTTGTTGGCAATGATAGGCCTACGGCGTTCGATGTCGATCGCCATGCCCGTCAAGGTGTTAATCAGCGAAATACAATCCGCACCGCCGTTTTCCGCCGCTTTTGCGTTGGTAGCAATGCTCTCTACGTTGGGAGAAAGCTTCACAATCAGCGGTGTTTTCGTCATGTTCCGCTTCGCCGCTTTCGTCACTTGTTCCACCGATTCGGGCTTGATTCCAAACGCCATACCGCCACTTTTTACGTTCGGGCAGGAGATGTTCAGCTCAATCATATCCACAAGCCCGTCTAAGCGCGCGCAAATTTTTTCATAATCTTCCAACGTTTTTCCTGCCACGTTGGCGATAACGCAAGTTCCCGTAGACTTCAACCATTCCAAATCGTTTTCGATGAAATGTTCCACGCCGGGATTTTGCAACCCTACCGCATTGAGAATTACCCCACGGGATTCTGCAATTCTGGGCACCGGATTGCCAAGACGAGGTTCGCACGTCAGCCCTTTCGTGGACACGCCGCCGATTTTTCCAACGTCGTAAAGTTCATTGAACTCCCTGCCAAAGCCATACGTCCCCGACGCCGCAATGACGGGGTTTTTTAATGTAATTCCGCAAAGTTTTACTGATAAATTTGCCATAATTCGTCCTTTTAATCATTTGACAACTCAGCTGTTATCATAATATGTCCATAACGTAAAGCTGTACTTTATAATTCACGCCGTTAGGCAATTCACTCTCAAAGTACAATTTCCTGCGCATTAAATACAGGGCCATCCTTGCACACTCTTGCCTTTTTACCGTTCGTCATATCGCATACGCAAACAAGGCAAGCGCCGATTCCGCAACCCATACGCTCTTCCAAGGAAACGTAACACAACAGCCCTTCCTTTTCCACCAGCGCTTTTAATGCGCGGAGCATGGGCGTCGGTCCACAAGCCAGCACCACGTCAGGGCGATTGCCCTTTTCAATGTCGGCTTGAAACGCCTGCACGGCGTTCATTTTTTCGCCGTAGCTGCCATCGTCCGTAACGGCGATAAAGCGAGCCGCTTTTTCAAATTCTTCCACGCCGCATACTGCGCCTTTGTTTCGATAGCCGATATAGGCGGAAATCTCTTTCACGTCCTTGTATTGTCTAAGCACGGAAATCAAGGGGAATACCCCTACGCCGCCGCCAACCAAAGCAACTTTGCGTTCGTTTTCCTCTACGTAAAAACCGTTTCCAAGCGGCATTAGTACGTTTAATCTCGTACCTGCCCCCATATCTTTCAATTTTTGCGTGCCTTCGCCCTTGATTTGATAGCAGAAGGTCACTTCTCTGCCATCCACCTTGCAAATAGCGATAGGACGGCGCAATAAATGCGTGCCGCCGACGGAAATATTCCCAAATTGACCGCAACGCACCTGAATATCCTCGTCCAGCGCAAACGTTACCGCGTGAATATTTTCGGCAATCTTTTCATTTCTTACAATGGTTGCAACGTAATCTTTCATAAAATAAACCTTTGATAGATACTTGTATTAAACGCCTATGGCGTTAGTAGCACAAAACTGTGTTTTGCTGTTGATGGATCTACTTTCGCAGAGCTCCACCCCTCGCAAGATTCAATGTCCCTTGATCCTTAACCCATTCTCCCAATAACAGAAGCTAAGTCTTTCTGCATCACGATACAAGCTTCACGCGCCGCGTCATAGTACGTGCCGCCGTTCTTCTTGTATGCGCACAAAATCCCACGGGAATTGTTCACAACGCCGCCAAGCCCGTCTTTACCGAAACAGCTCTTGAGCATTTCCGCATTACCGCCCTGTGCGCCATAGCCGGGAATCAGGAAGAAGGTATGCGGCAACACTTCGCGAAGGCGAGCCGCCTCGGTGGGATGGGTAGCGCCGACCACCGCGCCAACTGCGGAATAGCCGTATTTCCCAATCGTACTTTCTCCCCATTTTTCTACCAAACCGCCAACGTACTCGTACATGGGTACGCCATTTTCCAACAGCATATTTTGAATTTCTGTACCGGAAGGGTTAGAAGTCTTCACCAAAACGAAGATGCCTTTATCATTCTTTTCGCATTGTTCCACGAAAGGCAAAATCCCATCCGAGCCCAAATATCCGTTTACCGTTACGTAATCGGAGGGAAATGCCTGCAACGCGCCGTCGTTGACCTGCGTTTCACCCAAGAACGCCTTTGCATAGCAGGACGCTGTAGAGCCGATGTCGTTACGCTTAGCGTCGGCAATAACAACAAGCCCTTTTTTCGCCGCATATTTCAACGTTTCGTAATACGCCTTCATTCCTGCGACGCCGTACATTTCGTAATAGGCAATCTGCACCTTTACGGAAGGTACGATATCGCAAATGCTGTCAATCATCTTTTTATTGAACGCAAGTACTCTTTCCGCCACGTCTTCAAACGTCTTTGCGCCCGCTTTCATATCCTCGGGCAAATAATCAAACAACGTATCCAAACCTACGCAGGTAGGGTTTTGCATAGCGATAATGCCTTCTATCAATCCATCTGTAATCATTATATTTCACCTCTTTTCATTCTTTACGCTTGGTATTTTATAGCGCCGTCTACAATCGTATATTTCACTGCTCCGTATAACTCATATCCGCCAAAAGGATTGTTTTTGCCCTTGCTTATAAACTTCGTCGGATCGATCGTCCAACGCTCGTCAAGATCGGCGATCATTAAATCGGCTACGCCGCCTTCTT
>JAZNXS010000022.1:0-13262 GCA_045594025.1 Candidatus Scatosoma sp. | reverse complement strand
GAATATCAACGCTGAAAGCGGTACTGCCAAAAACGGTACGAAAAAGTATTATTACAAATGTAACGGACGGAAAAATCGTAAAAATAATTGTAAGAAAACAGCTATTCGCAAAGACATTTTAGAAGAATTTGTACTAAACTCTATTATTGAACTTTTAAACGACCAAAAGCAAATTGAATACGTTGTGCAGACGGTTATGAAAAAGCAAGAAGAATTGATTAAAACAAACAGCAATTTAGTCATACTTGAAAAGGAGCAAAAGCAAAATGAAACGGCAATCAACAACATTATGACAGCTATTGAACACGGCATTTTTACAAATACGACGAGTAAACGTTTGAAAGAGTTGGAATCACGTCAAGAAGAATTAGAACGCTTGATTACGATTGAACGAAGTAAAACCGCTATGCGCGTAACCGAAAAACAAGTCCGTGATTTTTATAAACAGTTATTGAAAACCGAGCCGTTGCTCATCATCAATTATTACGTGAAAGAAATCGTACTTTTCGATGATGAAATCAAAATTATTTACAACAGCCCATTAAATACGAATAGTCCTGACGAAAGTCAGGGCTTTTCTTTTTACGACAAAATTGTTAGTATTCCCGTAATTGTCAATTATGCACAATATCCGATAATCGGTAAAATACGCTTAATTATGAGTGTATAAGAGCAAAACGGCTATTTATTCCACGGTACTCTTGACAAGAGCCTCTGCGGAGTGCGTTGTAAAGGCTGAAAAGAGCCAACCACCAACGCCCCGTGGGGGCTTTTTTGTTGCCTTTGGCAGGAACAGCCTAACACACTCCTTTCTCCTGTCAAGAGTCTTTCGCGGCATAAACCGCCGTTTTTAGCGCGATTTTTATAGGGCAGGTATTTATTCAAGGCAAAAAGAAAAGCGTTCCCACGGCAAAAGGAAACGCTTTAAAAAGTATTTTAGAAAATGAAACAACCCAAACCGTCCACCCCCTAATTGAGGGGTTCGATTTAGGTTGTTATTGGTGACCCGTACGGGACTCGAACCCATGTTACCACCGTGAAAGGGTGGTGTCTTAACCGCTTGACCAACGGGCCAGATCTGCGCCTTGCAGCGCTATATGTAACGATATAAAATCGTGTGTTGTCTTTGGTAGCGGCGATGAGATTCGAACTTATGACCTTCCGGGTATGAACCGGACGCTCTAACCAACTAAGCTACGCCGCCATTTGGTTGCGGAGGCAGGATTCGAACCTGCGACCTCCGGGTTATGAGCCCGGCGAGCTACCTAGCTGCTCCACCCCGCGATATATCTGCATTTGGACAACTATTTTTATGCTCGCCACCCAAAACAGCTTTATAATAATACTAAAAAGATTTGTATTTGTCAACTGTTTTTTCCATGCTTTTTAAAAAAAATTAAAAACTTTTCAATGAAAAAGCGAAAACGGCAAAAACCGCTTTCGCTTTTGGGTTACTCTTGTTTTCTCTGCGGCGTTTCGTTGCCCTTTTCTTCCTCTTCCGTCGCCGTTAGCTCTCGCAATGCGGATACGTACGCCATGTATTCCTCTTCCGTGATTTTAGGCACTTTATTTTTCTTTGTTTTTAACGGTTTACTCATATAAGTTCCTCCGCTTAGAGTTTACAATGAGTATGCCCTTTCCACCGTCGTTTTATGCGGTTAAAAAACAATACAAATTACGTTGTTCTTGCCGTCGTTGACAATCTTGGAAACCGTGCGCCGCATCTTTCTGCGCAATTCCACGGGCATAGAATTGGACTTCCCCGAAAGCTCGTCACCCATCAGCGAACGCAACGTTTTCCCGAAAATATTCGTCTCCCAAACCTCGTCGCCTGCTTCATAGCTTTTCAGCGTATCCTCCACAAAATCCTCGCCCTGCTGTTTGGTGCCGATAATGGGATTTACCTCCCCAAACACGTTCACCTTTACAATATGGTAGCTGGGCGCTTTCGCCTTAAACCGCACCCCGTAACCAGCTCCTTTTTTGACCAGTTGCGGCCGTTCCAGTTTGTAATCCTCCTCCCTCGGGTATACGATGCCGTATCCACCGTTTTCCGCCTCGCTGAGCGCCGTTTTCACCTTATCGTACGCCCGTTTCGTTTCCGAGAGTGAACGCACGTAGCGCATCAACGCAAGATCGTCATCCAGCGCTTCGCCGCACGTTTCACTAAGCACGTTATAGAACAGCCCTTCCGTTGCGCCAACGGCAATCTCTACGTTGCCTTTCCCTAAATCCATGCGGATCTCCGTAGGATTGATAAAGCCGCTTTCCTCCTCAAACAGCGTTTCAAATGCCAAACAATCCCGCATTTTGAACATATTCTCCGAGCTTTTACGAATAGCGGAAAGCAACTTCTCCACCGTTCCATCCTCTTCGGGCAGGGATTGCAACCATTTGGGGATTTTTACGTCAATCCGCATAACGGGGAATTCAAACAACGCCTTTTGTAAGAGATTTTGAATATCCTCTTCCCCCATCGTTTCCGCATTCATCGCGACCACGGGTGCGCCGTATTTATCTTCCAGCTCGATAGCAAGCCCTGCTTGCGCAAACGGTTCTTTGCAGTTAAGCAAAATAACAAACGGCTTGCCTTGCGCCTTTAATTCGCGCACAGCGCGTTCCTCTGCAGCCACGTAAGCACCCCTTGGAATATCCGTCACGCTACCGTCCGTCGTCACCAACACACCGATGGTGGAATGCTCCTTGATGACCTTTTCCGTACCCAGCGCCGCCGCCTGTTCAAAGGGCATTGCCTCCTCCTGCCAAGGGGTTTTTACCAGGCGCGGAGCGCCGTCCTCTTCAAACCCGTTTGCACCCTCTACGGCAAAGCCTACGCAGTCCACCAAGCGCACGGAAGCGGTAGTTCCTTTCGCCACGGAAATGGTAGCCGCTTTTGCCGGCACGAACTTGGGTTCTGTCGTCATCACCGTCTTTCCCGCCGCCGACTGCGGCAATTCGTCCGTCATCACCCCTTTATCCGCCTCTATGGCAGATGGAATGACAAGCGTCTCCATAAAACGTTTGATAAACGTAGATTTGCCTGTTCTGACAGGACCTACCACTCCTATGTAAATATCTCCGCCCGTGCGGCTGGCTATATCCTGATACACGCTGTAATTTTCCATTACCGACCTCCCATTGCGGTTGCGAAGACCATGCAAATAAAAAATCTTCGCAGATAGTTGTACGATTTACTATATGCGAAGATCAATATGTTTATGAAATTTTTTTGTCAGCTTCTTGTATTTTCGTCCGTCAACGCTTTCGAGGACGCGGCTTCAATGGCAAGATAATCCTTATCCCCCGTGAAATCACGCGGCTCGTCATACTCGCCGCCCAACGCCTCTATGGCATACTTCAACTCCTGAAACTCCACAAATCCGATCGTCTTATCCTCGATCCGCTTTAATAAATAAGGAAGGGCGCGCTCGTCGCCGTATGCGGCAAGATAGCTTGCGCGCATGGGGCTTTGCGTTTCATCCGCCGTTAAAAACGCCTGCAATAACGTTTCGTATACCTCGTCCGATTTCCCTTTTACACGGGAAAGAATTTCTAACATGTACTCTGCGGCGATACCCTTTCGATACGCCTCCAAAGCGCGGTCTTTCACCTCGTCTGCGTGCAAACGGAATATGTCCGCAAGATCACTGCGAATATCCTCCGTCAAGCGGTTTTCCGCCAAAATGGAGAAATACGCGTCGAATGCAAGCGGATCGTCGCCAAGTAAGTTGATCGCATACGATACCGTCTCCGTATCCTCGCTGTTTAAAAGTGGCAACAGCGTATTGCCCGCCCCTCTATTTTCAATTTCGCTACAAAGGAATTCGGGCACGGGAACGTCCTGCTCTAAATGCGCTTTCAACGTTTCTGCCAGCTCTTCCGCGCTCATGCGCGCGTAATATTCCTTGGGGGTACACTTGATTTTTGCTACGTACGTGTCCCCAAACTTTTTATATAATTTTGGAATAATATCTTCCCACTGTTTTTCGGTATGTTTATTCTTGTTCTCTTCCATGTATTGCGTGAGTTTTTCGTCAAACAAACCGTCAAAATCAATCAGCTTCATTATGTGTTTCCTTCTCTTGTTTTTCTATGCCGTGCTCTGCGCTGACCGCAGCGGAAAGCAGCACCTTTACCTTGTCTGCGTTGGCGTCAAACGCACTTGCAATCGTTTCGGGATTATTGCCAAGCTCCTTTAACCCAGAAAGCAGGAATATCGCGCAAGCGCAATCGTCCGCATTATCCACCAAATCGAGGGAATTATACCCCTCTAACGCGCGATATAAGGTCTCCGTAGCCCCTTTTATTTTCTCGCCGTAAGCGTCGCGAATGACGATGAATTTCGAGGCGATTTTCGCAAACGCTTCAATAAACTTTGTACGGCGTTTGCGACCGATTTTCACGCGAGGCAGATACAAGCGACGGTAAATGTTACAAAGCACCATCCCGAATTCCGCCTCTTCGTTGCGTTCCAACAGCATTCTCAGCGTTTCTATTTTTAAAACGTCCGCTACCTCGTAATCGAGTAAAGCGTCCCGAATAAATTCGTCTGCGCGCACGTGTACTGCCGTCGCCAGCCCCAAATATTGCAATTCGTGATCGCTGCCGTCCATTTCATCAAAACACCAGCGGAAGTACCCGTCATGCGACGCAAGCAAGCCGAATAACTGCGCCTCGTCCTTGGAAGATTTGCCGATTTGAATCAACGTGCGGCAACGTTCCTCGCGCTCCGCTTGCGGCAAATGATAAAAATAGGTAAGCTCCGGCGCGCGTTCCTCTCCGTCCTTATAACGACGAATCGCCGCCAAATAGAACTTCGCTACCTCGGCGTCGGGGTAAATGGTGCACAGCTCGTGAAGTGCCTTTTCCGCTTCGTCGATATAGCCGCATTTATAGGCGGCTACCCCTTTAAAATACAGCGTTCTGCCCTCGTAGGGAATCTTTTTATCCAAAAGGCAGAATTTTTCATACGCTTCCTCGTGCAAGCCGTTTTCACAGCACACCGTAGCGATTTTATATAAGTCTTCAGGCTCCGCGGGCACGATTTCCGCTAAACGTAAAGCAATTTTTTTGCTCTCCTCGTACCTGTTCTGCTCTAAATACACCGCCGCCAACGTCGCTTGTACGCGAACCTCGTCGGGACAGATAGACAAAAGCTCTAAACAAGCCTTTTCCGCTTCCTCAGGTTTCCCTGCCAAAAGGTAAGCCACCGCCTGCATTTCCTTTGCTTGCGCATACTGTTTCGAACCTTTTGCAACCTTGGAAAATTCTTCCACGGCTCTTTCGCAATCCCCCACTTTCAGCGCCTTCGAGCCGATACTTACTTCCTTGGAATAATCTGCAAGCTTAGGGGGGTAAACGAAACGGAACTTCTCCTTTTTCGCCGTGGAAAACGCCTCTGCAATGTCCAGCTTCGTCTCCTCGGGTAAGGTATCGTCAGCGTCGATCAGTTTATTGTAGTAATAGGCGGAAGCATTCTCTTGCCCTAAATTTAGGTAATTAACAGCGATTCCTTCGTAAATATCGGGCAGATCCTGCGCGTCGGCGACGTCTAAAAAGCGGAACCACCAGTTGAGCGCCGTGCCCTGCAAATTCATAGCCTCGTAAATATCGGAAAGGCGCACGAAAATATCCCCGTCGCCACCGTACGCGTCATATTCTTTATACGCCATACGTAGCGCGGAGAGATATTTCCCTTCATTATAATATTTATCCGCAAGCAAGCCCAAACGTTTGCGGCTAAAATCGATTTCCTTTACCTTTCCGTTTTTCATATATCAATTTTCTTTCGGGAATAATAAATCCGCATCCTCGTCCGTAAATTCGTAATCGGTGTTACAGTAATGACAATGCACGCGCACCGCCCCGTCCTCTTTGATAATGTCACGCATTTGCGTTTCCCCCAAGGATACCAGCACCCTCGTTAAATACCGACGAGAGCAGTTGCATTTATAAGCCGCTTTACGCTCTTCCCAAACCTCCGACTGTCCAAAATGCGCCCTTGCGCAAGTGAACACGTCTTGGGTTTTACATTCCCGTAACATTCCTTCTAAATCCAAAGCGTTTACCGCTTCCAACGTCTTTTCGTCTGCAAAAGGCAGAGGTTGAACGGCGATGAGCGCCGCAAAACGGCATTCTCCGTCCTCAATCTCCACAAGCGTTTTGATGCGCGTAGGAAGCTGTTCACTGATACGGAAATATTCCTCGAATCCCTCGTCCAAACCTGCGTTTTCGGGCAATATACACGCCCCCACAAACGGACGGTTATAGCCGTCGTCACGAATTACCGTGATGGACGTATCGTCGCCAAGACAAAGCCGTTCGCCTGCCGAATCCGCGCTAGCTGCAACGTTCACGTTGCCGATAAATCCGCGAATACGCAGCTGTCTGTTCCCGGAAACGCCGATTTCACCGCCGACGCCGTTCCCTTTGACGGAAAGAGAAATCTCCCCCGTCGTTTCTTTTAAAGAAGCACTCATAAACGTCATCGCAGATAACGCTTTCCCAAAAGCGTACGCTGAAGCGTCGGACAAGCCGTGCAAACGCATGCCTTCTTTTACGATTTCCGTCGTGTCTGCCATCGTTAAAGACACCTGCTCGTCGTAGATTAAGGTACGAATCAAATTTTTCATACTCACCTCTTTTTCGCTAAGAACGTAATTCTGTCGCTTTGCGTCTTATCCTCGCCAAGATGTCCCTCTACCTCCAAAAGCTCGAAACCGCAAGCCACTAACGCCTCTGCAATTTCCGCCTCCGTATAGCTATACTGCCTGTGTATTTCGTCAAGGCGAGTAAACGTTCCGTCCGCCGTTTTGACGAATAAGGTCACGTCCATGGTTACGCCGTCCTCCTCCGCCTTATTGAAGCTGAGGTAGGTGATATCCTCACGGTCGTCCGCCGAAACAGTATTTGCAATTTTCTCCTCAAATTTTCGTTGGGAACTGATATCAAACAGGAAAATTCCGCCTTTTTTTAACCCGCCTTTGACATTTTTGAATGCCGACGTCAACTTGTTTTTCGGGATATAGTTTACACAATCGTTGACCGCCGTGACAAAATCGAAACGCTGCGGCAACTTCATTTTCGTAATATCCCCGAGGACATACTCCCCTCTAATTCCGCATTTCAACGCGGTTTCCTGCGCAAAATCCAACATTTCGGGGGAAATATCCAGCCCCGTCATTTGGTAGCCCTGCTTTTGAAAAGCGCGCGTAAACCAACCGCCGCCACAGCCAACGTCCAACCCCGTGGAAAGCGAATAGCGGGAAAGCTTACTAATTAAATACTGCGACCAGTTTTCATAGCCGCAGTCATCATTGAGATATTCGAACCATTTTGCAAGGTGGACATACGCCGTTTTCTTTTCCATGGTAATACCTGTGCTGAAAGTTTATTTGATGATATTTTTCGTGTTACGAAAAGTAAAATTTATTGTATAAGTGAAATTGCGCTTTTAGCGCAGTGAAATTTTTAACTGTGTTAAAAGTTATGGCTGCTATTTAATATTTTCCACAACGCAAAGCTTTGCTTTGCAATTCATGCGTTCAAAGAATGCAATTCACGCACCTTTGGTGCAATTCACTTGCCGTTCGGCAAAGTTCACGTCCGTAGGACATCGTAACCGAGCGACAACGAAACAATAGATTCAGTACGAAGCCGTAAAACGGATAGGTGCGAGCAGTTCAAGGCGTCGCGAGGGCGCGTACAAGCAGTACGTAACCAAAGCAACCTCGATTCAGTACGAAACCGTAAAACGGATAGATGCAAGCAAGACGAGAAGCGGCGAGGGCGCGTACAAGCAGTACGTAACCGAGCCGCGACGAAGTATTGCGCCGCAAATATACGTTTACATTAGTCTTGAGGGGGTTTCTTCGCGCGTTTCTTCTTCCCCTTCGCAGACTCTTGCTGCAAAGCCTGTTCACGTTCGTCAAACTGTCTGTTGTATTCCACGTAACGCAAATCGTTTTTATGTTCTTCAGCATACGCCTCCGAATCTTCTGCAATCATCTGCTTACTTTCGCGAAGTCTCTTCAGATCCTCACGCGTGAACGCCTTCGGCAATTCGTAAACCTGCAGAGAATCGTCGATCGGCTTGATCGGACGCGCAACCAAACGGGATTTCCCATGCGCAAGAATAATACGCTGATATTCAAGCGTAGCGGCACTATCATCTCCGCTAAGCTGCGAAGATCCGTCGCGATTGTAGATACCTCTGCCCACTTTTGCGCCCTCAATTTTCGGGTTGATATATCTATCGAATACCCATTGCGCAAAATCCAACCAAACGAGTAACGTCCATGCAAGCCCGAACAAAAGCACTACGATAACCGCAATCGCCGTAAACGTAGCGTCGGAAATCAAAAACAGCAGGAAGGGAAGCAAGGCAATCGCCACAAAAAATACCGATTGAAAAATCGTACCGATCGTCATCAGGAAGGAGTTTTTCAATAAAGTGACAAAACCCATGTTATAGTTTACGCCAAGCGCGATCATCCAGAACGCCATCATAATAGCCAACGCTATCATAACGTAGCTTGTACCCTGGGAAATATACAGGAAAATTTTCTGCACTTTAGTAACCCCGCCTACTTCTAAGCTCATGTTCGAAACGTTGATAAGCGTGGTGCTAATCAAAAGGATACCGGTAAGGAACAACGCCGTTTGCAATGCATTTTTGAAATTCAGCTTTACCCCTCTCCAGAAATCGTTGGCGATAAAGATACCTTCCGTCCATACCATGTTACGGATTACGTACATACCGCCCGAAAGCCCAACCGCAGCAATGATGGAAGTAAGCAAAACGCCTAAATACATCATAAAGTCCCCTTGCAAAGACAAGGACGCCGATAAATAGGACGGCGCTGGCATCGCAGGGTAACCGATACCGAGGCTTGCACCGAAAGGATAGATAATCCCATTATTGGAAGCCAGCAATATATTGAATATAACCACCGCCAACAAAGGAATGAAAAACACGATTGTCAACAGATTGACCTTTACAAGTTTCCAAAAGTTCCCTTTGAATATATCCCAAAACAGTTGCCAACGATTGGTAGGCAACGTACTTCTTGCATATTCCTCACTGCGCTCTTTTCCTTCGAGCATACGGGCAATAAGCCCTTTCTTTTGTTGCGCCATTTATGATACTCCAAAATGAATTACTATTTATTTCCGTCCGATTTATACCCGTTTGGGGTACGTTTAAACCCATAATCGAACATTCTACCCTCTATTTTACTATAAAATTGTGATTATTTCAAGGAATTTTTGAAAAAAAATGAAATTATTTCGTAGAAATATTATTTTTCTGCGCCATTTGTTTGGAAAACGCACGAAAAATGCTTTGACATTTATAAAAAGGTATGTTACAATATACCTGTTAAATAGAGGAGCGGATGAACATGAGTCCTTTGTTGCAAGTCGGCTTTGGGGCGCGGACGTTATAAGCGACAAACAAAAGGGTATCTCCGCCGAAGCGTAATCACCCCCTACTTACGCTGGGCATATGGGAGAATACTCATATGACTGTCACCGTCCGTGATGAGCTATTTCGTGTATTCAAATATTGTTTTTACACTGGCTTATATCGCTTTTTTCAGACGGGACAACATATATCCCGTCTTTATTTTTATCAAAAGGAGAATTTTGGAAAATGAAACAGTTTAACGTCGGCGTTATCGGCGCAACGGGTATGGTAGGTCAGCGTTTTATGCTACTCCTCGAAAATCACCCTTGGTTCAACGTCACCGTCCTGGCAGCGTCCTCTCGCTCCGCAGGGAAAACGTATAAAGAAGCCGTAGGCAATAAGTGGGCCTTTGACGTGGCTATGCCCAAAAAATATACGGACATGGTCGTTATGGACGCGGAATCGGATATGGAAAAAATCGCAGCAAACGTCGATTTCGTTTTCTGCGCCGTTAATATGGACAAAGCAAAAATCAAGGCGCTGGAAGAGGCGTATGCGAAGATGGAAATCCCCGTGGTGTCCAACAACTCCGCGCACCGTTTCACCGCAGACGTACCTATGGTGATTCCTGAAATCAACGACGCACACCTCGAAGTAATCGCGGCGCAAAAACAGCGTTTGGGGACAAAGCGCGGATTCATTGCCGTGAAATCGAACTGTTCCTTACAGTCCTACGTTCCCCTTTTGCATCCTTTGAAAAAGTACGGCATCAAGGAAGCGGCTGTTTGCACTTATCAGGCAATTTCGGGCGCAGGTAAGACCTTTACCACCATGCCGGAAATCGTGGATAACGTAATCCCCTATATCGGCGGCGAAGAGGAAAAGAGCGAGAAAGAACCCCTCAAAATTTGGGGGCACGTGGAAAACGGCGAAATCGTTTCCGCCACCTCCCCTGCCATCACGGCGCAATGCTTGCGCGTACCCGTTTCCGACGGGCATACGGCAGCTGTATTCGTACGTTTTGAAAACAAACCCTCTAAAGAAGAGATTCTTTCCGCATGGGCAAGTTTCCAAGGCGTGCCTCAAAAACTGGAGCTCCCCTCTGCCCCCCAACAGTTCTTACAATATTTTGAAGAAGATAACCGCCCTCAAGCAAAGCTTGACAGAATGGCAGGCAACGGCATGAGCGTTACCGCAGGACGACTCCGTGAAGATAGCGTTTACGATTATAAATTTATCGGACTTTCGCATAACACCCTCCGCGGCGCAGCAGGCGGCGCCGTACTCTTAGCTGAGCTTTTGGCGGCGAAAGGTTATTTCAACTAATTACGCACAAGGAAGAATATAAGGAGAATATTATAAGAGTATGAAAGGATTTTTCAGCGGTAGCGCAACAGCACTTATTACTCCCTTTAACGAATCGGGCGTTAACTACGACGTACTCGGCGAGCTCATCGAGTTCCAAATTGCCAACGGCACGGACGCCATCGTTTTCCTCGGTACGACGGGCGAACCCTCTACCATGTCTTTCGCTGAGGAGCATATCCTGATGGATTATGCGGTGAAGAAAGTCAATCATAGAGCCAAAGTCATTTTCGGTTGCGGTAGCAACAATACGGCAGACGCCGTCATGACCGCGAAAGCCGGTGAAAAGTTCGGTGCGGACGGCTTGCTCGCCGTTACCCCTTACTACAATAAGTGTACCCAAAATGGGTTGGTGGAATACTACAAGGCGATTTGCGAAGCCGTTTCCATCCCCGTTATCGCATACAACGTTCCCGGCAGAACGGGTGTGGAGATCCAGCCTGCTACCATGGCGAAAATTGCGGAAATCCCCAACATTGCAGGTATTAAGGACGCAGGCGGCAATATGAGCAAAACCATGGAAACCTTGCGCCTTGTCCGTGATAAGTGCGACGTATATTCGGGCGAAGACGCGTTAAACTTCCCCATCCTTGCCGTTGGCGGCGTGGGCGTAATTTCCGTTGTTTCTAACATTGCACCCAAAGAGGTAAAAGAACTCTGCACGTTGATTAAAAACGGCGCTCTTGCTGAGGCGACGACGCTCAACGATAAGCTTTTGCCCCTTGCTAACGCTTGTTTCGTCGAAGTAAATCCCATCCCCGTCAAAGAGGCTGTCAATATTCTCGGGTTTAACGCAGGTACGCCTCGTGCTCCGTTGACAAAAATGGAAGATTGCAACCGCGAAAAACTGGTTGCCGCTATGAAAAATTTCGGTTTGGAGTGTAAAGCGTAATGGAACAAACGAGAATCATCCTTTGCGGCGCATGCGGTAAGATGGGCGGCAACGTCCTCTCTCTATTGAGTGAAGACTCGGCGGCGGTAGCTGTATGCGGCGTGGATTTATATCCCAGAGAAATCGGTATTCCCGTTTACACGAGCTTTGCCGATATCCAAGAAGAAGCGGACGTCATTATCGACTTTTCCTCTCCTATCGGACTTGCAGAACGTTTGGAATACGCAAAAACGCATAACCTCGGTATCGTGCTTGCTTCGACGGGTTTTACGACAGAGGATTTGGCACTCATCCAAGAATACTCGAAAACGGTTGCGATTTTCAAGACGGCAAATTTATCCTTGGGCGTTAACCTGATGCAAGCACTTTGTAAAGCGGCGGCGCAGGTGCTTGGGGATAGCTACGATATCGAAATCATCGAACGTCATCATAATTTGAAGAAGGATGCTCCTAGCGGCACGGCTTTGATGCTTGCGGATACCATCAACGAAGTGTTCGAAGGTGAAAAACGCTATGTTGGCGGAAGAGAAGGCATTGTAGGCGCGCGTGAAAAAAGCGAAATCGGCATTCATGCTGTAAGAGGCGGAACAATCGTGGGCGAACACGAAGTGATGTTTGCCGGCGAAGACGAGATTATCACGATTACGCACAGCGCCAGATCCAAGCGTGTTTTCGCGGTCGGCGCGATCCGCGCGGCAAAATACTTACCCCATAAAGCGGCAGGCATGTACGAGATGAAAGATCTTTTAGCCGAAGAAAATAACTAAAAAACCTATAAATCTTAGCGGACGGAAAATCTTTTCCGTCCGTATCCTTTGAAATGAAAATCCATAAAATTGTTTTGAATAATACAAAGAAAAAGATTGACTTTTCCCCTACTATCTGTTATAATAAATGCGTTTCGTGGAAAAAACAGGAAACAACAAGGCGTAGCGCAGCTGGTAGCGCGCAGTGTTCGGGACACCGCCACCGGTCTTGAAGCAGTGATTTTTAAAAATCGCTGAACCCCTTGAAAAACCTAACGATTCGGGCGGTATACTTTTTTAAAAAACGTTCGAAATAAGTGGCTTGACCACATGTTTGACCACTTACGAAAATAGATAAAAATTGAAAAAATCGAGGCGTAGCGCAGCTGGTAGCGCGCAGCGTTCGGGACGCTGAGGTCGTGGGTTCGATCCCCGTCGCCTCGACCAAAAATACGGTGAAACCTTGCGGTTGCACCGTATTTTTTGTCTTCGTTGACAGTCGCGAGAAACCACGCATTGCCGTGGATTCGTGTGACGAGTGTCCGAAAACGGCGGTTTATTTCTTCCTCTTTCTCATCGGCGCGAGGAAACTCTGCCCTTAGGCAGATGCCCGTCGCCTTATTTAATAAAATCACTTGCAAAATGATTTTGCTTGTGATGCTGATTGGCTGCGCTGTCTGCCTGAGCGCGTGCTACGAGGATGTGGATCCCTGGCCCGTGAACGCGCCGGATGTGACGGCTCCCGCGCAGGATGCAGCGGAAACGCTGACTCCCCGCACTACCGCAACGCCAGCGCCGGAGTCTGAGGATTTCTGGTCTTCTGAACCTACCGAGATTCCCGGAGGAAGCGAAG
>JAZNXS010000021.1:0-13498 GCA_045594025.1 Candidatus Scatosoma sp. | reverse complement strand
CTACGGATAGATTATCCAGATAGCCCGTTCAAGGAGTAATATGCAAATGGCAGACCTCAAAACCCTTGTAGAGGGTGGCTGGTAGCATAGGGCTTTGCCCGCATATGAAATACCCCGCGTTTTCACGCGGGGATATTTATTATTTTCACGCAATTCTCGGATTATCCGTTGCGGTTTTTGCATCGGTCGAGGGAAGCCTTAGCGGCATCTTTCCATGCCGCCAGCTTCTTGCTCAAGCCGAGCAATAATTTCTCGGCGAGCCCCAAAAGGAGCACGTCGAGTCCAAACAGGTGCAACAACATGATTACTTTCGCTTTCATAAACCGTATTCTCCTTCTTGGTTAATTCTTGGCGAAGCCGTCACCTGCATTTTATGCGAAAAAGAGGGGCGAAAAGGTCGGATTTTCCGCGCCTGCGTCCGTCGCAAGGGTAGTATAGCACAAAATTTCTTTTTGTCAAGGGGGTACTGACAGTTTTTTTCTAAGGCTTTGCCTTAACGCTTGGCTTGGGGCTTGACATTTTCTTGTTTTTGCGGTACAATAATAGGAAAGAGAAAAACGGAAGAGAAACGGCATGATTATTCTTGGTATCGATCCAGGGATTGCAACCCTCGGCTTCGGCGTAATTGAAAAGGATGAAAGAGGAAATTTCCGCGCGGTAGATTGCGGCGTGATTACCACGCCCAAAGAGGAGGGCTTGCCCGTCCGTCTCGCTATGTTGGAAGAGGGCCTCACGAAAATTCTGGAAAATTACAAGCCGGATGAAGTGGCGATGGAAGAGTTGTTTTTCTCCAAAAACATCACGACGGGTATCGCCGTAGCGCATGCGCGCGGAGTGGCTCTACTTACCTGCGTAAAGCAATGCGGACGGCTCTATGAATACACGCCCATGCAGATCAAGCAGGCATTGACGGGGTATGGCAAGGCGGATAAAAAGCAGATCCAAGCGACGGTCACTTCGCTATTGCATTTAAAGAGTGTACCAAAGCCCGACGACGCGGCGGACGCTTTGGGGATTGCGCTTTGTCATGGTTTTGCAGGAAGGTTTGGCGAACTCTTTGTTGTGAACAATATGACGAGAACGAAAGGGAATAACACCACGGCTCCTGCTACAGCGTATCAAGAGCTGATGGCGGCGGGCGCAAGGGCGTCCAAGGGAAAAACATCTAAGGGATTTTCCTCGGCGCAAACCTCGGGTGCGCTGCAAAAGGCAACGGGCATTGCGGGAATTACGGGCGTTGGACGCGCTTCCACGATTAAAACGATGGGGGCAGGTACGAGTTCACGAGGGAATAAGGAGAAGAAATAATGATTGCGTATTTAAGAGGAAAAGTATTGACGACGACGGCAGAAACGGCGATTTTGGACGTGAACGGCGTCGGCTATGAAGCGTATTGTTCCGGTGGCGCATTCCGTAAAATTACGGTAGGGCAGGTTGCGGAACTGTACACGTATTTACAAGTAAAAGAGGACGGCGTTACGCTGTTTGGTTTTGCGGACGTCAAGGAAAAGGAGCTGTTCTTAAAGTTAATCACCGTATCGGGGGTTGGGCCGAAGATGGGTATTGCTATTTTGGCTTCGCTCAGTGCAGACGAATTTGCGCATGCGATTGCAACGGCGGACGTCAAGCGGCTTAGCGCGGTAAAGGGGCTTGGTAAAAAGACGGCGGAGAAAATCGTTTTAGAGTTACACGGTAAGATTTCCGCAGCGGAAGTTATGAGTGCTAGCGGCGATTCGTTCACGGCGGAAACGCCTGCTGTTAATAAGCTGTCGGCGGCGGATGAAGAAGCGGTATCCGCGTTGATGGGGTTGGGCTTTACGCGGACGGAAAGTACGCAAGCGGTGAAAAAGGCGCGCGATCTTGGCGCTAGCTCCGTTGAAGAAGTGATTATGAAAGCGTTACAAGGTGTGTAAATTATGTTTGAAGAAGATTACGGCATGGACGAGAGTTTGATCGTCAGCACGAAAACGGAATACGATGCGGAGGAAAACGTACTGCGCCCGAAGACGATGGCGGACTACGTCGGTCAGCAAAAGGTGAAAGAAAACCTCAGCGTTTATATCGCGGCGGCAAAGGCGCGCGGTGAAGCGCTCGATCACGTACTCTTATACGGGCCTCCGGGGCTTGGTAAAACTACCCTTTCGCATATTATCGCTAACGAGCTTGGCGTGTCCATTAAGCTTACCAGCGGCCCTGCGATTGAACGTTCGGGGGACTTGGCGGCGATTTTGACCAACCTCAACGACGGTGACGTGCTGTTCATTGACGAAATCCACCGCTTAAACCGTTCGGTGGAAGAAATTTTGTATTCTGCCATGGAGGACTACGCGCTTGATATCATCGTAGGGAAGGGGCCGTCGGCAAGAAATATCCGTTTCTCATTGAAGAAGTTTACCTTGATCGGCGCAACCACGCGCGTGGGGATGTTGGCTGCGCCCTTGCGCGACAGATTCGGTATTATCAACCGTTTAGAAATGTACACGCCGCAGGAATTGCAGGAGATTGTTACCCGTTCGGCGAAGGCGCTTGATATTTCCATCGATGAGGAAGCGGCGGCGGAGATTGCCCGTCGTAGCCGCGGTACGCCACGTATTGCCAACCGCTTATTGAAGCGTGTAAGAGATTTCTCGTTGGTGAAAGGAAACCAAAGTATTACGAAAGCGGACGCGCGCTTTGCGCTTGCTCGTTTGGAAATTGACGATTACGGCTTAGACGAAACGGATAGAAATCTGTTGAGGGCGCTGATTGAAAAATTCGGCGGCGGCCCTACGGGGTTGGAGACGTTGGCGGCGACTATCAACGAGGACGCAAACACGATTGAGGACGTTTACGAGCCCTACCTTTTACAGCTTGGTTTTATCGCGCGTACGCCGCGTGGACGTATTTGCTTAAAGGACGGCTATAAGCACATGGGGTATACGCCAAGCGTGAAAGCGATGCGGCAAATTTCCATGTTTGAATCAGACGACTAAGACAATAAGGCTGGGACAGGTATGCATTGAATTATAAGCAAGTCTACCATGTCCTAAATGAAATTAGGATATATGCAAGAGAAAGTACAGTACAGAAAAAGTGATTTTTATTATGATTTACCTGAGGAGCGCATTGCGCAAACTCCTGCCGAACCGAGAGATTCCTCTCGGCTTTTGGTTTATCATAAAGACGAAAAGGTGATCGAAGATAAAATTTTTCGTGATATTGCCGACTATTTGCAGGCTGGCGACGTTTTGGTTGTTAACAACACTAAGGTAATCCCTGCCCGTATGTATGCGCTTACGCCTCACGGCGGCGTGGTAGAAGTACTCCTTTTAAAGCGCTATGATTTGAATACGTGGGAAGTGCTTATGCGTCCCGGCAAAAAGGGGAAAATCGGTGTAAAAATGACGGTAGGCGACAAGCTTTCCTTTGAAGTAAAGGATATTACGGAAACGGGTGAGCGCGTCATCGAATTTTCTTATGAGGGAGCGTTTGAGGACGTACTCCATGAAGTGGGAACGATGCCGTTGCCTCCGTATATTCGCGCGAAGCTGGAAAACCAAGCGCGTTATAACACGGTGTATAGCAAGGTGGACGGCTCGGCGGCGGCGCCTACGGCAGGCTTGCATTTTACGCCGGAGCTTTTGCAAAAGCTGAAAGATAAGGGTGTGCAGGTGGCAGAAGTGCTGTTGCACGTTGGTTTGGGGACGTTTCGCCCCGTCAGTGAGGAAATCATCACCGACCACAAAATGCACTCGGAATTTTATGAAGTCGGGGAAGAGGCGGCGGAAATCATCAATCGTGCGAAAGCGGAAGGCCGCCGTGTGATTGCGGTAGGTACAACGTCCGTCCGTACCTTGGAAAGCGTAGCGGATGAAAAGGGAATGGTTAAGCCTTGTAGAGGCAATACGGAAATTTTCCTCTATCCTCCCTATAAAATGAAATGCGTGGACGCATTGATTACGAATTTCCATCTTCCCGAAAGCACCTTGATTATGCTTGTTTCCTGTCTTACGGGCAGAGAGGAGATTTTGAACGTATATAAGTATGCGGTAAGGAACGAATACCGTTTCTTCAGCTTCGGCGACGCGTGCTTGATTTTATAACACATCGCATTTCTTCGTTGCGGCTCAGTCACGTACTACTCGGTACGCTCCTTCGCCGCGCCTTGAACTACTCGGTTCTAAAACCAAGTAACGACGCTCCTTAGTTGCACAGAGATAAATTTACTACAAATGAGGCTACCATGTACAAGATTATGTTTGTATGCCACGGCAATATCTGCCGTTCGCCGATGGCGGAATTTTTATTAAAGGATTTGGTGAAAAAGCTGGGCAGGGCGGCGGAATTTGAAATCGCGTCTAGCGCAGTGAGTACGGAAGAAATCTGGAACGGTATCGGAAATCCTGTATATCCGCCTGCCAGGGCAGAGCTTGCCAAACACGGTATATCCTGCGAGGGGAAGCGCGCGCAGTTGTTAACGGAAGAGGACGGAGAAAAATACGATTTACTGCTTTGTATGGACGGATCGAACGTACGGCGAGCGGTAAAAATTGTTGGCGCAAAGTATGCGCATAAATGCCAAAAACTGCTTGACTATGCAGGCGGCGGCGACGTTGCAGATCCTTGGTATACGGGCAATTTTGAAGTTACTTACCGTGATATTATGCGAGGGCTAAACGGTTTAATAAACGAATTGCAATAAAAAACAGCGGAGAAAGATCTCCGCTGTTTTTTTGATGGTATATTTTATTTTAATAGATATTGAAGAATGGCAAGTCCCTCTAAAACGACAAGGTGTACGGGATAGAAGATATAGAAGAAATACTTCATGTTCCATTTTCCTTTTTCTCCGTTGTAGAGGAAGAGCAGAGGAATTGTGAACAAGCACCATACAGTGAATAGGGAATGGGAGATGACAACGTAGAGGATTAACAACGCCGACATGCACAATACGCGCAAAGGCAAAAGGTCAAATTTCTTCACCCAGTCGGGGGCAGGTATGCGATGAAAATCTAAAAGGGAAGCGAACACAGGCAACATGCAGCCCCAAATGCCGTAGTCTATATGCACGTACTTACAGAAGAAATGCGTACCGATTGCCATCGCCAAAAATAAGGCGCAAGAAGCGGCTTTCAGCCACAGCGCTGTTTTTTCGTCAAACACGCATTTTTTTGCGTATTGCAATGCATAGATGAGCAGAGTGGAGATAGAAAATGTAATCAAAATCCCCAGATAGAGTTCATCGGGAGAGATGAAGAAGTAGGCGAATTGACAAACAGCGCCCAAGCCAAACAAAAGGAAAAAATGTTTCACCTTATTTTTTGTGTAGCGCGCGCCCTCTGCGATCGCAAATGCGAATATCGGCATAGCCAATCTACCGATATATCGAAGCCAAATCACGTTTGGAAAAAGCAGTAGACCGGCATGGTCGATGAGCATGGCTACCGCTGCAATCAATTTCAGCGTATTGCTATTGAGTATCCTTAGTTTCTTTAACGTTTCCATAGTATTAGTTATCTTCTTCTTTCGTGGAGGAAGATTCTTTTTTAGAAAGCTTCCCTTTCATGGTGTTAAAAAATAATTTTGTTTTTTCTTTGCGTTTTTCTTTTTTATATGCTTTCGATTTTTCCACTTTAACATTCCAATCGGCGTTGTTGGCAACAGCTATTTCGCGGAGTTTTTCAAGCTTTTCGTTGGGCTCGCCAAGCTCTAACCCTTTTCCGGTCCCTTCTTTTACTAGCTTACCGACGATCGGGAGATCGCCTAAGTCAGCCGCCAATCCTTCAAGAATATAATCAACACGAGATTCTACGACGATACAAATAATCGCAATCAGTACGTCCAGTAGCCAAAAAGCGGCAATGCAAATAGGGCCGATTAAGGAAAAAGGATTTAAGTTGTTTGGAATAAGGAATAACCCGTACAAGGTAATGCCAATGGTAAAAAGTTTCAATGCCCGCTTCGCCCATTTATAAGTATTGGAAACCGTCTTTTTTAATTTTTTCGTTTCCTTTTCATGCTTTTCAAAGTAAACGGCAAAACAAGCGTTTGCGATTGCCAGTGCTAACAGGATAGCATTCACATACCAAAGCCCAGTGCTTGTAAAAAACGTGGTAATTAAATATATAATCGTAAATGCATGCGCTGCGATACCGCAAATAAAGCCGATTTTCTTAATTTCATTCCAAATCAACGTTACAGCGGCTCTTGTGTGTCCTAAAAATACCATAAAGTAACCTCTTATCAATTTTTATTTTTGCTATCTTCAAACTTGGGCGGTTTCCCGAAATAAGAGTAAAATCCGCATACCAGGTTCGCGTTGAACAGTTTTTTCTTTTTATCTGCGCTCTTACCAAAGTGCCGTTCAAAATCGGGCAAAGCGGTTAAAATATATGCATTCCAATCGGGGAGAGAACGGAACGTTTTTCCAAACGCCGCCATTAGCCGTTGTACGTCCTTTTCTTCTCCAAGCCGTTCTCCGTAAGGGGGATTAGAAAGCAAAACGCCGTATTTCAAATCGCTGTGAAATTTCGTTGCGTCCGCGACGGAAAAGCGGATATGCTTTTCCACGCCTGCGCGCTTGGCGTGATATTTCGCAATCGAAATGGCTTCGGAATTGATATCGCTTGCGAAAATCAACGGCCTTGCCGAGGGTCGTTCGTTGTCCTTTGCTTCTTCCCTTGCCCGTTCCAAAATCCCTTTGGGGGCGCACGCCCATTTTGTGAAATCAAAATCACGGCAAGCCCCAGGCGCGATGTGTAGCGCCTTCATCGCCGCTTCGATGGGCAACGTTCCGCTGCCGCAAAAGACGTCCGCAAACGGTTTCTCGATATCCTTATCAGGGTTGTAAAAGGTAGAATCGATAAGGGCGGCCGCCATCGTCTCCTTTAAAGGCGCGCTGTACGCCAACGAACGGTACCCACGCTTGTGCAAGCCGTCGCCCGAAGTATCCAGCGTCACTGTCACTTCGTCCTTGTACACGGACACGCCGACAATCGACCTTGCGCCCGTTTCGGAAAAGGTCTTTCTACCCGTTCGGATTTTATCCGCCAAGCGAGAGATGATCGCTTTTTTCGCTACACCGCCAGCCGCTTTAATCGCGGCGAGTTGGCTGTTCACACTCTTGCCGTCCATAAGAATTTTGGATTCTACGGTCAGCCAGTTTTCCCAAGGAATATTATAAATTCCCTCATACAGCTCGTCAAAAGTAACGGCATGGAATTTATCCAACACGATAAGTACCCGTTCGCCGCTGCGGAGTAGCACGTTCAGCCGTGCGACGTCCTGCCAATCTCCATCGACCTCAATGCGGCCGTTATCGGCAGGCGCTTTTTCATAGCCGAGCGCAAACAGCTGGCGTTTGGTTGTTTGTTCTAACCCCGACGCTACGGGAATGAGTAATTTCATAATAACACTATTATATATGGAAAATAGATTTTTGTCAAGCTTGACAAAAAGGGAAATAGAGGATATAATAAAATTATGAAACGCAATTTTGAGCTGCTGATGCAGGAACAACTGAAAAACATTCCCCGTGGAACACCGTTGCTTATCCATAGCTGTTGCGCGCCTTGTTCGTCTGCGTGTTTAGAACGCTTGAAAGAGTATTTTGAGGTGACGGTGCTTTACTACAACCCGAATATTGACGAACGGGCGGAATACGAAAAGCGCAAAGCGGAGCAAATTCGTTTTTTAAACGAGACGGGCTGGGCGAAGTTTCTCGATTGCGATCATGAGGAAGAAGCCTTTGAAAGTATGGCGAAAGGCTTGGAGGAAGAGCCCGAACGCGGAAAACGTTGCTATCTCTGCTACGAATTGCGTTTGAAAAGGACGGCGGAAATCGCCAAAGAACGTGGATTTTCGTATTTTGCAACGACTTTGACCTTGAGTCCCTATAAAAATGCGGAATGGTTAAATGAAATCGGGGAAAAAGTAGGGGGTATGTACGGATTGAATTACCTTTATACCGATTTTAAGAAGAAGGGCGGTTATCACCGATCTATTGAGCTTTCCAAGGAATACGGCTTATATCGGCAGGATTTCTGCGGTTGCAGGTTTTCCAAACCGAAAACGGAATAAGAAGGGGAACGGCATCGCCGTTCTTTTTTTATGCGCTTTATCTTCGCGAACTTAGCGTATGCCCGTAAACGAATATGACAAAATTCGATACTCGAACGCCGTCGTTTTCTCCCGAATGTATTTAGCCGCATATCTCGGAAACCACATACGTAAAAATCGGCAAAAAGAGGGGGCAGGTATGCGTTGAACCCCATATATTTCGCTTAAAACAAAAATCCCCTATCGCTAAAGATAGGAGATTTTTTCATTTTATAAATGGGGTTGCCCACATATGCGGGTGCCGAGCCATCTTAAATTTTCGGCAATTTGGCAAAGCTTGTTTGCAATTCTTCTTCCGTAGGGAGATAGTCGCTCATTTTTCCGTCATGGAACTTTTCATAACTCATCATATCAAAGTAGCCCGTTCCCGTCAAGCCGAAAACAATGGTTTTCTTTTCGCCGCTTTCCTTGCATTTCAAGGCTTCGTCAATGGCAACCTTGATTGCGTGCGAGGATTCGGGTGCAGGCAAAATGCCCTCTACCCTTGCGAAATATTCTGCGGCTTCGAACACCTTGGTTTGCTCTATAGCGCGCGCCTCCATCAAGCCGTCCTCGAACAACTGGGAAAGGGTGGTCGTCATGCCGTGATAGCGAAGGCCGCCTGCATGGCTTGCCGAAGGAATGAATCCCGAACCAAGCGTATACATTTTCGCAAGCGGGCAAACCTTGCCCGTGTCGCAGTAATCGTACGCATACCTGCCTCTCGTTAACGTAGGGCAAGAAGCAGGCTCTACAGCGATGAACTGATACTTGGCTTTGCCTTGCAGCATTTCGCCCATGAACGGAGAAATCAAGCCGCCGAGGTTGCTGCCACCGCCGGCGCAACCGATGATGATATCGGGGGTGACGCCGTATTTATCCAGCGCCGTTTTCGTTTCCAGACCGATAATGGATTGATGCAGTAGCACTTGATTGAGTACGCTCCCTAATACGTAGCGGTAACCTTTGCGGCTTGTAGCCGCTTCCACCGCCTCGGAAATGGCGCAACCAAGCGAACCGCCCGTCCCCGGGAACTCTTCTAAAATTTTTCTACCGACGTTTGTTGTCGTAGAGGGAGAGGGGGTGACTTTTGCGCCGTACGTGCGCATGACCTCTCTGCGGAAGGGCTTTTGTTCGTAGGAGACCTTGACCATGTACACGTTGCAATCCAAACCGAAGTAGGAACAAGCCATGGATAAAGCCGTTCCCCATTGTCCTGCGCCCGTCTCCGTTGTTACGCCCGTCAAGCCCTGCTTTTTCGCATAATACGCTTGCGCGATTGCGGAGTTTAATTTATGCGAGCCCGATGTGTTATTCCCTTCAAATTTATAATAAATATGTGCAGGCGTACCCAACGCCTTTTCTAAACAATACGCACGGACGAGGGGGGCAGGTCTGTACATTTTATAAAAATCACGGATTTCCTGCGGTATTTCGATCAGCGGCGTCACGTCGTCAAGCTCTTGCTTGACCAGCTCCTCGCAAAAGACTTCGGAAAGCTCCTCCTGCGTCATCGGTTGCAAGGTGCTGGGGTTGAGCAGTGGCGCAGGTTTATTCTTCATAAATGCGCGCAAGTTATACCAATATTTCGGGAGCTCCGTTTCGTCTAAATAAATCTTATACGGGATTTCTTTTTTCATATTCTCTCACTCCTTTCATAAATGGTTACCCTATATTATCATAATAATCGATTGTAGTCAAGCGTTCAAACAGTGAAATCGATAAATAAAAAGAGCGCCACTCGTTTTTTCGAGTAGCGCCACGTTTAATAAAGCCGATTATGCTTTTTTGATCAGTTTTTCTTTAATAAGCTTTGCCAAAGCGCGAATACCGATATGTATGCTGATGAACAACGCGCCGATGAGCATATAACCGAACATCATGATAAAGGTATAAACGAGTTGCATGCCGTTGTCGATGAAGAACGCGGAGATTTGCGGCAGAATGGGAGCGCCGTTGCCGTGCATATATAACATGTAGTCGGGATAGAAATGCAAGCCCTGCAGAATGTAGTTGGCAGGGATAACGATTACGGAGAATGCCGCCAAGGGGAGCCAACCGTAAAGAATATCCGACCATTCCGCTTTATAATAGCCTGTTACGCCGAGGAACACACCTACAAACACCATCCAGAAATGGAAGTTGAGCGAAGCGAACGTTGCCATTGTCCAAAACGGATAGGTGTGAAGGATGGGAGGGAGAAAGAAGTTGGTAAGTCCTGCGAAGATGCCGATGCTGGACAGCCAAGCGACGGCGCAACGTTTTACTTTGCCCTTCCCCCAAGCCGCTACGGGTAAAACGAAGAGGAACATACTGCAGGTATACAGGGGGAGTAAGCCGTCCCAGTTGAACGAACCGCCCGTTTTAATATCCCAAACCGTTTCCCAGGTGATTTTAACGATTTCCAGTGCGATGATGCCGATGGAAAGGATTTTTAAAAACAGCGTAATATTTTTCTCTTTCGCTTTTCTAAGCAGAATGGGTACGGCGATGATAGCGAGTACGGCAAGCACCATAAACACCAAGTGCGCAGTACCCCAGTAGTCTTCGCCATGATAATCGATGAATTTTTTATAATCGAAAAAGTTATAATTCATGGTTATATCCTCTCTATATTTTTCTCGCGAACGAGTTGTTTTTCTTTTATGTATTTCATCAACTTATGCACTCCTAAACTTACCAAATAGCATGCCAGGTACGCGATGAATATCAAAATGGAATAGATAGGTTTGGAAAAATGATAAATGCTTTCCACAAATTTCAAAGGAATATTGAAAGGCTCTCTCAAGAACATCATATTGCAGTTTGCAATGCTGTTTATAATCATGGAAGGGATTGCAAACGCTGTGAAAAACGCGGCGTAAAAGCCAAATGATTTCCAGGACAGAAGTTCCTTTTCCCGTACCAAGTACATACCGCCAAGCCAAAGCATGGCTCCATGATACAACATACTGTATATGCAAAGGTAGTGATACACGGGGTGCATTTGCAAGGAGGTGGTGGGAAAAATCAGAAACAGCGTACCTGCCGTCGGACAACCGCCCACCAAAAATCCTTTCCCGAGCTTTTCCAAAACGCCTTTTCCAAAGCCTGCCAGCCAAGTTGCGTAGATAAACAAGGAACAAAAGGCAAGCGGCAACCAAGCGTCGAGGTTTGTATACCCATAGGCGAAGTTGTAGCCGATTTTGACGCTTTCCAACACCGTTACGGCAATCGCCGCGCATTTGGTGGCGAAGCGAAGGTTGTTTTCCGTGAAACGCCGACAGAAAAACCAACCGCCTGCCACAAGAAGTAAAGCAAGCGCAAGGACGATAAAATGTGCAATTGTAAACATGCCGCAGGGCGGATATAGCGCACTATCCCTGGGCGCGAAAATCGTAGTAGATAGCATAATGACGGTATTATAAGTTTTAAGAATAAACTCAAACGAAATTTAAAGGGACAAGCAATCAAAAATACCGCCTGTTTCCAAATCTTTCCAATACAAAGTGTTCCCATCTAACAGAATATAGGAATGGGGAGTCCCTTCCTTAGGCAGAGAAACCGAGCCGCAGTTTGCATAGATAGCACCGCCCTCTAATTCCCGATTGCAAGGGGAATGGAAATGCCCGTTAAAAAGAATATCGCCTTTCTTTAAGAGAGGGGGCATGTCCGCGTTGAATAAATGTCCGTGCGTTAAAAACAGCGTCTTTTCACTGACGTTGAACAGGGCGTAATCCGCCATCATGGGGAATTCCAGCACCATTTGGTCTACTTCGCTGTCGCAGTTTCCTCTCACACACAACAGCTTGTCCTTGATGTTATTGAGCATTGCAAAAACTTGCTTTGGGGAATATTCGTCGGGAAAATCGTTTCTCGGCCCGTGATAGAGTAGGTCGCCCAAAAGAATTAGTTTATCCGCGCCCTCGTTTTCAAAAGCGGTAAGCAGCTCTCTGCACCAATAAGCAGAGCCGTGAATATCGGATGCAATAACGTATTTCATAGAAAACTCCTTGTGAAAAGTGGACAGCTCCCTAGCAAGGGAGCTGAAGTATTAGAAGATAAATTTGATAATATCGAATTGCTCGGGCAGGTAGGCGTTGCTTTCATACAGCTGCGCGTATTTTTGAATGAGTTGCGGCAGCTCCTCTTCGCGATAGCTGCGGAAAGGGAATTCCGAGAAATTCACCGCCTTGTTTGCCAAGAGATTGATCGCCGTGGAGACAAATTCTCTACTTTCGGTGACGCCCTTGATGGTAACGTTGTTTTTGAGCGCGTTTTCAAGATTGACGTGCAAAGCCTTGCCCGTTAACGCGCAATACGCTACGTAAGCTTCTCTCTTGACCAACGGGAACATAACGGAGGGTTCGCAACGGTTGGCAAACGCAATATATACGGCGCCGTCGGCGAGCTTACCGCCCGTCACTTCGAGGACTTTCGATTTCAAGGTATCGTCGTTGGGGAAGGTATAGTAAATACCGCTGCGCTTTGCTCTGGCAAGACGTTCTGCGTTGTTGTCCGCCAAGATGGGCACGGCGCGGTGATAAATCAAAATTTGACAGAGAATGTTCGCGTACAAGCCGCCGCCGATAACGAGGATGTGTTGGCCTACGTCTACGTGCATTTCGTCAACCACGTGTTCCGCAAGCGCGATTGCGTCGATGAGGAATGCCGCTTCGTCGGAAACGGAGGAGGGGAGGGGATAGACGTCGTCTACGCCTGCCAAAACGAAATCCCGATAGAATCCGTCGGCGGTTTCTCCGGCAATACGCAAGCCGTCGGGGGCGCATTCGTCCTCCGTCGTACCGGCAAGGTACACGCGCGTTCCTTTTTTAATAAAGGAATCCTCACCCGATTCCGTTACCTGACCGATGGCAAATCGCCCCGGAATAAACGGGGGAGTCACCTTGAGCGCACCAGAATATACCGCTACGTCCGATTCGGTGAGTAAGGCTTTCGTGACCTTTACCTTTACCTTGTCGTCCGTGCGTTTTAAATCGGGGGCGGTAACGTGCTGTAAATTGTGGGGATAAGTAAGCTGCCAAACTTTCATGTAGGAAACTCTCTTTTATGGATAATTCTTGAATTCTTATTGTTTACGCGTCAAGTTATTTTTAGTATAAACTATTTTCTTGAAATTTGCAACTATTTTTTATAAATTCCCTCAAAAACAGTTGACGAGTAGAAAAAAAAGCGGTATAATTGGTAAGCATATTGAAAGAAAAACTAACAGCGAGGTGAAAATAATGAAGGCTGATATTCATCCCAAATATCACGAAGTAACTGTAACTTGCGCTTGTGCAGCTACTTTCAAAACGGGTACGACCAAAGAAGGCGACGTTATGAAAGTGGATATTTGCAGCAATTGCCATCCTTTCTTCACGGGCAAGCAGAAGTTGGTTGATACCGGTGGACGTGTCGATAAGTTCAAAAAGAGATATGG
>JAZNXS010000020.1:0-83251 GCA_045594025.1 Candidatus Scatosoma sp. | reverse complement strand
CCCGTTCAAGGAGTAATATGCAAATGGCAGACCTCAAAACCCTTGTAGAGGGTGGCTGGTAGCATAGGGCTTTGCCCGCATATGAAATACCCCGCGTTTTCACGCGGGGATATTTATTTAAAATTTTTTGTAATTTTCCGTGTATATCTTGACAAATTTATTGATTATTGATAGAATGATAACAAGGAATAAGGAGACGGAACATGTACTATATTGGCTTGGATATCGGCGGCACAAAATGCGCCGCATCCCTCGGTAAGGTCGAGGGGGAGCAAATTGAAATCATGGCAAGAAACGAAGTTCCCACACGCAAATCAGCGGAGGAAACGTTGCTTGCGTTATTGCCTTTTGTGGAAAGTTATAAAGCCCAAACGGGGGCAGCGGAGGCAGGGATTAGCTGTGGTGGTCCGTTAGATTGTAAACGCGGTATTATTGTGTCTCCGCCTAATCTTCCGCACTGGCATGGATTTCCCATTGTGGAGTTTGTAAAAGAAAAATTTGGCTTGGAAGCGCGGCTTCAAAACGACGCAAACGCTTGCGCCGTAGCAGAGTGGCGCTTTGGCGCAGGGCGCGGCTCGCAGAATATGATATTTCTTACGTTTGGTACAGGGCTTGGTGCCGGCTTGATTTTAGACGGACATTTATATAGCGGTACGAACGACAACGCAGGCGAGGTAGGGCATATTCGTCTTGCGAAACGCGGTCCCATCGGTTTTGGTAAAGCAGGCTCTTTTGAGGGTTTTTGTAGCGGTGGTGGAATCGCTCGGCTTGCAAAAGAAATGGCTTTGCGGACGAAGAAAATGCCTGACTGCATTGAAAAGATGGGGGGTATGGACGAGATTACAACCAAAAAGTTGGCGGAAGCGGCACGCAGTGGAGATCGCTTCGCTCGGCGAGTGTTTGCAAAAAGCGGACAGATGTTAGGGAAAGGCTTGAGTATTTTAATTGATATTCTCAATCCCGAAAAAATCGTTTTAGGCGGCGTGTTTATGCGTTCGGCGGATTTGTTGATTCCTGCAATGCGGAAAGAGATCGCTAAAGAAGCGTTGGCTCTTAGTGCGGAAGTGTGCGAAATTTTACCGGCGCAGCTTAGTGAAAATATCGGCGATATTGCGGCGCTCGCCATCGCGAAAGGAGTATGATATGAAAACGGAAACGAGAAATATTTTGTTGGAAACCCTCGCGCGTTACCCTGCTTTACAAGGTGTGGCAAACGATATAGAGGCAGCGTTTGGGTTGATGAAAGATTGCTTCCAAAACGGGCATCGCGTATATCTTTGCGGCAACGGCGGTAGCGCTGCTGATTGCGAACATATCGCAGGGGAGCTTTTAAAACGCTTTAAGAAGGATAGGCCGATTCCTCAAAGCTTAGTTGAAGCTTTAAATACGCTTGGAGATAAGGGGCAGGTATTGATTGAAGGTTTAGAAGGCGGTTTACCTGCCGTATCCTTATGTGGCCATCCTGCCTTTGCTACGGCGTATCAAAATGATAAAGATCCCATGTTCACGTTTGCGCAGCAGGTAAACGTTTTGGGACAAGCAGGCGACGTGCTTTTCACGCTATCCACGTCGGGTAATTCTAAAAATTGCATATACGCGGCGACGGTTGCGCGGGCGAAAGGAATGAAAGTGGTGGCACTGGTTGGCGGTAGCGGTGGACAGCTGAAAGAGGTTGCCAACGCTGCTATCATTGCACCCGAGAAAGAAACGTTCAAGGTGCAGGAATTGCATTTGCCCATCTATCATTGTTTATGCGCTATGTTGGAGGAAGAGCTTTTCTAAGTAAAATTACAACCTCGAAGAGTTTCGTCTTCGAGGTTGATTTTTTATGAAAAGTGTGGTATACTGTGGGAAAGGAGAAAGTTATGACGGATTGTATGATTATCGGTAGCGGAATCGCAGGAATTTCTGCGGCGCTGACGTTACAGGCGAATGGGAAAAGCGTTGGTCTGTTCGGTTCGAAAAATTTAAGTGAAAAGATAGAAAAGGCGGAAAAAATCCACAACTATCCCGGGCTTGCGGATATTTCGGGAAAAGCGTTTGTCGATGCATTAAAGGCGCAGCTTGCACAGGCGGAAATTGAAATAAACGAGAAAAAGGTGGCAGGCGTGTACGCGTTGAAAGACGGGTTTACCCTTTTAACGCAGGACGGAACGGAGTATAAAAGCCGTACGGTAATTCTTGCCTGCGGCGTGGAGAGCGTAAAGCAGATTGAGGGGGAAGAAACCTTTGTCGGGCGCGGCGTCAGTTATTGCGCTACCTGCGACGGATTCCTGTACAAAAACAAAACGATTGCCGTGGTTTGCACCAGTAAACGCTTAGAACATGAAATTGGCTATTTGGCGAACTTCGCGCAAAAGGTCTATTTGATTCCCATGTACAAAAACGTGGAAATTGAGGCCGATAATATCACGGTGATTAAAAAGATGCCTATAAAAATTGACGGCGGTATGCGTGTAAAGAGTTTGATTTTCGGCGCTCCGATTGGAGATATTCCGTCAGAGTTACCGATCGACGGTGTGTTTATGCTGCGAGAGAGTGTTTCTCCTGCTATTTTGGTGGGCGGTTTGCAAACGGATAACGGCCACGTGGTGGTCAACCGTGATATGAGCACCAATCTTCCCGGTTGTTTTGCCGCGGGGGATTGTACGGGCAGGCCTTATCAGTATGCAAAAGCGGCAGGAGAAGGGAATATAGCTGCGCATAGTGTCAGCGCATTTTTGAAATAAATTTGGAGGACGCATGGAACAGCGGAAACGGATTATTTTACATTCGGATTTGAATAATTTTTTCGCTTCCGTAGAGATTGCGCTCAATCCTGCGTTAGGAGGGAAGCCGTTGATTGTCTGCGGTGATCCCAAGGAAAGGCATGGTATTGTACTTGCGAAAAATGAAGAGGCGAAAAGGTTCGGGATTCAAACGGCGGAAACGGTATATTCCGCGCTGCGAAAATGTCCTCAAGTACAGATGGTGGGCTCTCATCATTTGGAGTATAAGCGCTACTCGCAAAAGGTGGTGGAGATTTATTCTCGTTATACCGATTGTATTGAGGAATGTAGTATTGACGAGTGTTCTATGGACGTCACGGAAAGTACGCTTTTATTCGGTAGCGGCTGGGAAATTGCAGAGCGTATACGCGCGGACGTGAAGAGGGAGTTGGGGTTGACCGTCTCCGTTGGGGTAAGCTTCAACAAGGTATTTGCAAAGCTTGCCTCCGAGATGAAAAAACCGGATGCCGTAACGGAAATCACGGAGGAGAATTTCAAGGAAAAAGTATGGCCGTTGCCCGTGACGGATTTGCTGTTTGTGGGTAAGTCTACGGCGGAAACTTTACATAATTTAAGCATACGTACCATCGGCGATTTGGCAAGCGCCGACGAGAACTTATTGATACGTTTTTTAGGGAAACGAGGCAGGCAGTTACGCGTTTACGCGCGCGGCGAGGACAATGAAGCGGTTAAATCCGAGAAGAAAAAAGAGGATTTAAAATCGATTGGAAACTCGACGACGCTACCTAAAGATATCACGGATAGAGAGGAGGTAAAACGCTGGTTTTATGCGCTTTCTGAAAGTGTCGCCGCAAGGCTGCGCGACGCAGACGTGGGCAGGGCTAGCACCGTCCAAATCACCGTTCGAAACGAGCGTTTAGAGTTTAAAACTTGCCAAACGAAGGTTTCGCCTACAACCCTTTGCGGAGATATTGCCACAGCTTCTTTTAATCTATTTTGTAAACATTTTCCAGTTGGGACGAGGGTGCGTCTTTTGGGGGTTACCGTTTCGGGATTTGATTATCATTTGCAACAGATGAGTATCGATACGCTCTTAGAGGGAGAGAATGGACGTTACGAGAAGAAGGAGCGCGCGGAGAACGCCGTTGCAAAGCTTCGTGAAAAGTATGGCTACGCATCCTTGCAACGGGGTATTGTGATGGAGGATGAAAAGCTGAACGGTTTGGATATTCGCGGCAAAAAAGAGGATACAAATCCTGACGGGAATCATGAATAAATAAAAAAAATCTGCCGATACTGATTATATCGGCGGAAATGAGAGTTTTCGCTTCAATATAAAAAGGGCTATGAGAAAATCGAATTTTCCCATAGCCCTTCGTTTTGCAATAAAAAACTGCGCAAGCCTTTTTTGCCGAAATTTACCGAAGCGGAAACGCCGCAGGTGACTCCTGCAAAGCTACCTTATGGCACACGCAAACATCCGCTTAGTGCTGCTACATTCCTGTCCTGACACGGTTCACGGCATTACGTTGCATAAGACCTTGCGATCAACGTTCCTTACGACGCGCAAACCTTCCATAAACTCCGTCGAGAAAGGCATTCGGCTCTGCTATAGCGGATTGCAGATGCAGGGTGCCGCTAACTCCCCACCTATGCGCAGCCTATTTATTATACACTATTTAGCACAGGAATGCAACCTTTTTTTTGCTGTTTTTTGTCTACTTATCGTTTTTTTTACGGCAATACGTTGACAATTTTGAGGTAAAAGAGTATAATATTTACATTGAAAAGGAGAGAGGATTATGTCTGAAAATTGCACGCATGATTGTTCAAGCTGTTCTTCGAACTGCGCTTCCCGAAAAAAGGAAAGCTTTTTAAAGGAGCCGCATAAGAAGTCTTCGATTAAGAAAGTAATCGGTGTCGTAAGCGGTAAAGGTGGGGTTGGAAAATCGCTGACCACCTCGCTTTTGGCGTCGTTTGCACATAAAAAAGGTCTTTCGGTGGGGATTATGGACGCCGATATTACAGGACCTTCCATACCGAAAATGTTCGGGGTTACCGAACGTGTTACCGGTGGGGAGGACGGTATTCACACCGTTATTTCTCCTTCGGGAATGCAGATGATTTCCATGAACTTGTTGTTGGACGACGAAACGGCGCCCGTCATTTGGCGCGGCATGGTGATTTCCGGCACGGTGATGCAATTCTGGACGGATGTGATTTGGGAGGACGTGGACCTGTTGTTCATCGATATGCCCCCCGGAACGGGAGACGTGCCTTTGACGGTATTCCAAAGCATTCCCATCGCAGGGATCGTCATTGTAACCACCCCGCAGGACCTTGTGAAAATGGTCGTAGAAAAGGCGGTAAATATGGCGAAAATTATGAATATCCCCGTGCTTGGGCTCGTTGAAAATATGAGCTATCTTAGCTGTCCCGATTGCGGAAAGCAAATCGAGGTATTCGGTGCAAGCAAAGCCAAGGCGATCGCGGCGGGATACGGTATTCCGTCGGTGGCGCGTATGCCTTTGGATCCAAAAATTTCCACGCTTGCCGATAGCGGCCGCATTGAGGACTATGACGGAAGCGCGCTCAGCGAAGTCTTTGCACAGATTGAGAAGATCGAACGAAAGAAAATATAAATATGGGCTATCAAGCAGAGAAAAACAAAATAGAAGGCAAGCTACGCATTATCAAAATCGTTGTGCTGTGTGTTTTGTTGGCTGTGCTGTTGGGGCTTTGTATCTTTTCCGCTTTTGTACCCCCGGAAACGTGGAAATACCACGTCAGCCTGCCAAAGATGGTAAAACGCGAGGAAGGCGCACTGCGTATACACTTTATTGACGTGGGACAAGGTGATTCGATTTTGCTCGAGTTGCCTGACGGAAAGGTTGCCTTGATCGATGGAGGCGATGGCAGAGAAAGCACCGAAACGAAAGTGTTGCGGTATTTGAACGCGCTGAAAATTGATACGATCGATTACCTGATTGTGTCACATGCAGACGCCGATCATTGCGGCTCTTTGGATAAGGTTGTTCGGTATAAAACGGTGTTAAATGCGTACCTGCCTACCACTTCTCCCGAGAATACAGGGGCGGAATATGCGGAATTGTACGCGCTGCTTATGGAAGAAGAGGACTGTGTGAAACACTATTCCGCTAGAGGGATTCCACTCGCGGATGAAGACGCGCCGTACGTGTTTACATTCTTGCATCCATATACGGTGACAGAAAGTGATCCGCAAAAGGAAGCGGACGATAATACCGGTTCGGCTGTAATTTGGTTAGATTATCATGGCGTGAGCGCTCTACTGACAGGGGACGCGCCGATGGAAGTGGAGTCGGCTTTGATGCGTGATGATAATGAGTTGGGATTGTTTTCCAATTTGGGCGTAGATTTAAAAAGCACGGAAATTTTGAAAGTGGCACATCACGGCAGTGCCGATTCGACGAGCTTAGAGTTTTTGCGTTATCTAAACGCGGAAACGGCAGTGATATCTTGTGGGAAGAATAACCTTTACGGGCATCCTTCGCAAGAGGTACAAACGAATTTGCAAATCGCGGGCGTTAGCTCGTATCGCACGGATGAAATAGGTAGTATTGTGATTTCCGTTGCGGATGATGGGAAGTATACCATGTACGCGGTGAATTGATAAAAACCACATAAAAATTAAATATGTTGCACGAAAAAAACAGCACTTTTCTAAGTGCTGTTTTTTTGGCGACCCAGAACGGGCTCGAACCGTCGACCTCCAGCGTGACAGGCTGGCGCTCTAACCAACTGAGCTACTGGGCCAATTTATGACAAAAACATATAAGCGGGTTTGGTGGGCCTTCACGGACTCGAACCGCGGACCAACCGGTTATGAGCCGGCAGCTCTAACCACTGAGCTAAAGGCCCGTTTTGTTTCGACGTGTAGTCATCACACAACGCTTATTTATCTTAAACGATTTATATAGAAAAGTCAAGTGTTTTTTATAGAAAATGCAAAAAAATATTTTCGACAAAATAAAAAATTATCCGACGGGTTTAGTCAAAATATCCGTCGGCATTTTTTTTACAATAGAAAAAAGAAAATTAGGAGGAACAAGCATGCAGATAAACGCGGATTATAAAGACAACGTATTATATATGCGGCTTAGTGGGGAAATGGACGAACATAACGCTTCGTTGGCTCGTACGCAAGCGGACAAGCTTGCGGATTATTACGTAAAGAGCGAGCGCGCGGTATTCGATCTTGGCGACGTATCCTTTATGGACTCGACGGGGATCGGTTTTTTAATAGGCAGGTATAAGAAATTTCGGCGATACGGCATACCCGTGTACGTGACGAACCCGTCTTTGTCCACGGATAGAATACTGAAAATGAGCGGCGTATACACGCTGATGCCAAAGCTTTAAAAAGGAGAAAGATATGGATAACTATATGAAGATGGAAATAGCGGCGCTTGGGCAAAACGAGAGTTTCGCAAGGAGCGCGGTAGCGGCGTTTGCGCTCTGTTTAAATCCTTCGTTGACCGAACTTTCGGACATAAAAACTGCGGTTAGCGAAGCGGTGACAAACTGTATCGTGCATGCATATTCCGTGCAGAGCGCGGAGAATAAAATCACGATTGAATGCAAAGCAACGCAAACAAAAAACGGCGGCGTATTACATATCACGGTAACAGACGGCGGTTGTGGGATTGAGGATTTGGAAAAGGCGGTTCTGCCCTTTTACACGACGTTGGAAAACGAAGAACGTTCAGGTATGGGTTTTACGATTATGGAAACGTTTATGGACGGCTTTTCTTTGGACAGCGAGAGGGGTAAGGGTACGAAGGTATCGATGTTCCGCTGTATCGGTGGAATGAGCCAGGCTGAAAAAGGACTGCAACAAGCCGCCGCAAAGGAAAGAATGAATGCTTGACGATCGGTTGACAATCGAATATATCCGAAATGCCAAAAATGGGGACGCAAAAGCCAAAGAAGCGTTGCTGGAACACAACGTTTCCTTGATTAAATGTATCGTAAAACGTTATCTTGGGAAAGGGGTGGATTACGACGATTTATTCCAAATTGCCAGCATGGGTTTTTTAAAGGCGATAGCGGGCTTTGACGAGCGTTTTGGGGTAAAGTTTTCTACGTACGCCGTGCCGATGATCGCAGGGGAAATCAAAAGATTTATGCGCGACGATGGCTCGGTGAAAGTGTCAAGAACGATGAAACAGACGGCGAAAGAAATCAACGTGTTCATTGAAGAATACATGCTACGACACGGAAAACAACCACCCATGTCCGCGCTCTCGGAAAAATTTGCCTTAGAAGAAGCGGAAATTGTGTTCATCATCGGTTCTTCGAAAATGCCGCTTTCTTTATATGGCGGCGCGGACGCAAAGGAGGGAAAGGAGCGTGAGTTAATTGAAACCTTACCTGCGTGCGACGATCAGGAGGATTTGCTGGATCGAATGCTTTTAAAAGGAGCGATTGAAGAGCTTCCCGAACGGGATCGGCGCATCATCATGTTGCGGTATTTTCGTGATATGACGCAGAGCGAGGTCGCCGAGCGCATCGGCGTCAGTCAAGTACAGGTTTCTCGGATAGAAAACCGTATCATCAAAGAGTTTCGTCAAAAATTAAGTGGCTAATCGCACGCGGTAATGTAAAAAATTTTACATTACCGCGTTTTTTGTTTGCAAATGCTTTTCAAACGTAGAAAAATTTGTTATAATGATACTATGAGAAATACAAAAAATGGCAAAAACCGAGGGAGCTTCGCCTCGCTTATAGGCGAACCGACGCCAGCAAAGACTTCAGGACTGACGTTCACGTACGCAAACGTATTTGCAATATCTTTTGCATATATATTTTTTCTGGTGCTTATCGCCAGCGGAATTGCGGATACGGAGGCGTATAAGGACAGCGAGTGGTATAAATACTGCAACTATTTAATCACGCCGCTTGCTTTTGCTGTGGCTGCAGCTTTCATCGCGTACTGGGCGAAAATTCCCGTAAAGGAAAGGCTTAAGGCGCAAAACTGCCGCCCGAAGTATTATTGGCTTGCCGTGCTTTTGCAGATAGGGCTTTTGTGCCTTTCCGAGCTCAATTCTCTGTTCTTGGAATTTTTGGCGCAGTTTGGGTACCAGGACACACCGATTATTTTACCGTCTATGGATGGCGTTGGTTTTGTCGGCGTGTTGCTTGCTGTAGCGCTGCTGCCTGCGGTTTTCGAGGAAATCATTTTTCGTGGTTTGCTCTTGAAAGGTATGCGCGCGTTTGGAATGGTGGGGGCGATTTTGATTAGCGGCGCCTTGTTTGCGCTCTTTCATCAAAACCCTGCCCAGACCATATATCAATTTTGCTGCGGAGCAGCCTTTGCGCTGGTAGCGCTTCGTTCGGGGAGCATTTTACCCACCGTACTTTCGCATTTTATTAACAATGCGCTGATTTTGACGTTGACGAAATTCGGGATTACCGAATTTACGACACCCGTTTTTATTGCGGTTATCTGCACGTCGATAATTTGTTTGATTTGCTCTTTGGGGTATCTTATTTTCTTTGACAAAAACAAACCTGCGCCCTTAGCGGATAAGGCGGAGTCGAAACAGGCAAGAAAACATTTTTGGTTAACGGCAGCCCTGGGGATTGCGTTGTGCGGCATTACTTGGCTGAGCGTTTTGTTGTCGGGGATGTAATATGCAAAAGATTTATTTTGTCGTCGTTGGAAAAATTAAAGAAAGCTTTTATCGGGAGGCGGTTGCGGAGTACGTCAAACGCCTTTCTCGTTTTGCAAAGGTGGAAATCAAAGAGCTGGCGGAAGGGACGGACCTCGAAGCGGAAGCGGAGCCCATTTTAAACGCCTGCAAGGGTTATGTGATTGCGTTGGCGGTCGAGGGAGAAAAGCAATCCAGCGAACAGCTTGCCAAACGGCTTAACCGTTTGACGGACGAGGGGAAGGACGTTACGTTTGTAATCGGTTCATCCTGCGGTTTATCCGATCGGGTAAAAAAAGCGGCGGACTACCGTCTTTCTTTCTCGGATATGACCTTCCCACACCAGCTGATGCGTGTGATTTTAGCGGAACAGGTATACCGCGCGTTTATGATTAACGTCGGGGCAACTTATCACAAATAAAAGCAAATTTTCATAGAGTATTCTATGGATATTTATACGCAAATCACGCATATTTACGAACGGATAAAAATGGAAAAGAGAATTATCGGTAAAAGTACATTTGGGCGCAGCATGTATGCGATGAAAGTGGGGGAAGGAAGTCCTTGCGGCATTGTGCAATGCGCCATCCACGGTCGGGAATACATCACTGCGCTACTTGCTTTAAGGCAGTATGAAATCGGCGTGAAAAAGGGGAGCTGTTGGTTTATTCCGCTTTCCAATCCCGATGGCGCGTTGTTGTCGCAAAAGGGTATTTCAACTGCGCCGCAATATGTAAGAAAGGGATTGATAGAAATCAACCAAAGCGAGGACTTTTCCTTGTGGAAAGCCAACGGGCGCGGCGTGGATTTGAACGTAAACTTTGACGCAGACTGGGGAAAGGGTGTGAAAAACGTGGGATACCCAAGCGCGGAAAATTATATCGGCGCGCATCCCTTTTCCGAGCTGGAAACGCTTGCTTTAAAACGTTTTACCGAGCAAATTCGGCCGCAATATACAATCAGTTATCATACGAAAGGTGAGGAAATATATTGGTATTTTAATCAATCAACGCGTACCTGCCTACGGGATAGACGGTATGCGCAGAAGATTTCCTGCAGTTGCGGTTATCCGCTTGCCGAGGCGAAAGGAAGCGTGGGCGGATATAAGGATTGGTGTATTACACGGTGGGGTATTCCCTCTTTTACAATCGAGGTGGGGAAAGATAGTCTTTCTCATCCTTTGGGGGAGGAGGCGTTAGACGATATTTTAGAAAAGAACGAACGGACGGTTTACGAATTGTCGAAGGAAATAGGCGAATGAGAAGATTGACGAGAGAGGAGAAATTTATGCGTGCGGCGATCAAAGCCGCGAAACGCGGCGGCAATGAGGGCGAAGTGCCTATTGGCGCCGTGATTGTGTATGAAGATAAAGTGGTAGCGAGGGGGTATAATCGCAGGGCGAGATTGCAGCTCGCCTCCGCACATGCCGAGATGATGGCGATTGATAAAGCCTGCAAAAAATTTGGTTCATGGCGTCTGCCGGAAGGTTGTGAATTATACGTTACGTTAGAGCCATGCCCCATGTGTATGGGGGCCAGTTTGAACGCGAGGGTGGACAAGCTGTACTTTGGCGCATACGAACAAAAAGGCCGTTCGCTGACGGCGGAGCTAGCCGATGCAAACCTGTTAAATCATAAAACGGAGGTTATCGGCGGCGTATTGCAGGAAGAATGCTCGGCATTGCTTAGCGGATTTTTTATTTCCATGCGACAAAAGCAAAAAGAGGAAAAAGAGCGTAAAAAAGCAGAGCTTGAAAATTTGGTTGAAAAAGATATTTGAAAATAGGGCTCATTTGGTTGACTTAATCGATAAAAATCTGTATTATAAATATAATAACAGATATGGGGAAACGGGCGATTGCCCGAGGTGAGAAGCATACAAACGAAAATCAATCCGCAAAGCGGCGTTGGCGGAAAAGTCACGGCGATAAGTGGAGAAAATAATTAAGGACGGTTACACATGATAACTCACGGTAATGAAATTAAGTTGTTTTCCGGTAACTCCAATCCCGATTTGGCGAAAGCAATCGCGAAAAAGCTCAATACCGAGCTTGGCGAAATCGAAGTAACCAAATTCTCTGACGGTGAAATTAACGTACACATTGCAGAAACTGTACGTGGTAGAGACTTGTTCATCATTCAATCTACCTGTTCTCCTGTCAATGATAATTTAATGGAACTTCTCATCATGATCGATGCTGCGAAGCGTGCTTCGGCAGGTCGTATCACGGCGGTAATACCTTATTTTGGATATGCCCGTCAGGATAGAAAAGCGCGTTCTCGTGATCCTATCACGGCGAAGCTTGTGGCAAATTTGATCACGGCAGCCGGCGCAGACCGTGTTTTGACAATGGATTTGCACGCTGACCAGATCCAAGGGTTCTTCGATATTCCCGTGGATAATCTTCTCGGAGGCCCTACGCTGTATAATTATTTTGCAAAGCAAAACAACATCGACGTTGTTGTCGCGCCCGACTTGGGTAGCGTTAAGCGTTCGAGAAAGGTAGCGGAAAAGTTCGGTGTTCCTCTTGCGATCATCGATAAGCGCCGTCCTAAGGCGAACGTTATGGAAGTTATGAGCATCATCGGCGACGTCAAAGGCAAAAGATGCCTTATGATTGACGATATGATCGATACGGCAGGTACGCTTTGCCAAGGCGCGCAGGCGATCAAAGACGCAGGCGCAACGGAAGTGTACGCAGGCTGTACGCACGCGGTACTCAGCGGCCCTGCGATCGATAGATTGGAAAAATCGGCAATCACAAAGTTGGTTATGCTGGACACCGTGCATCTTTCCGACGAAAAGAAGTTGGATAAATTCGAAGTGCTCAGCGTTGCGGACATTTTCGCCGCGGCAATCGAAAACGTATACCTCGACAAGCCGATGTCGAAGCTTTACGATTAATATAAGGATTAACATAGGAAATTCAAGAAAATATCTAAAAGCCACCACAAAAATGGTGGCTTTAATAACTAAAACGAGGAAAGATATGTATTTGATCGTTGGACTGGGAAATCCCGATAAGAAGTATGAAAAAACATTTCATAACATGGGTTATATTGCCGTAGGAGACGCGGCGGAAGCGCTTGGCGCGAAGTTCAAAAAGAAGGAGTGCGAAGCATCCGTTGCAGAGGCATTCGTCGGTGGCGAGAAGGTAATTCTCGCCCGTCCTTTGACGTATATGAACAACTCCGGTAGGGCGGTAAAGCAGTTGATGTCCAAGTACAAGATTGCGGAAGATCAACTGTTGGTGATCTATGACGATTACGATTTACCCAAGGGGAAAGTCCGCATTAGGGCAAGCGGTAGCGCAGGTACGCATAACGGCATGCGCAGTATCATCGGTGAAACGGGGTTAAAAGATTTTGCCCGTATTCGTATCGGCATTCGCGACGAGGCTGTGGATATTCCCATCATCAATTACGTACTTGCAGAGGTTCGCAAAGAGGACTACGAACTTTTCGCGGAAGCCTGCCATAAAGCAGGGGAGGCCGCGGCGGAATTTGCCAAGGGCTTGGACATTGAAAAGGTAATGTGCAAATACAATTAACGTCTTCATAAAGAAAACGATGAAACGCAATTTTTTAACGCTGGAACAAATAGGAGAGGAATATTCCTTATACGCAGAAGACATCCGCCGAGGCACGCCTACGGCGGTTTTCGGCGTTTCCGACTCCTTGAAGTACCTGTTGGCAGGGCTGACGCCCTTCCCCGTCGTGTACGTCACGGCAGACAGCGTCTCTGCGAGAAAGGCAGCGGATAATATTGCGGCTTTGACGGGTAAACGCACGGAGGTGCTTGCTGCCAAGGACGAAGTCCTTATGTATCGAAAGGCGTTATCCAAGGACTCGTTATTTAGAAGATTAAACGGAATTTACGCATTGCAAAACGGCTGTGAAGTGGTGACGGCGGAGATTGACGCTCTTATTCAGCTTTTTCCCAAACGCTTGGGAACGTTGGCTTTGGCAGAGGGGGAGGACTATGATTTCCTTTCCTTGCCGCAAAAGCTGGTGGAGCTGGGTTACGTGCGCGCTTTCGAGGTGGAGACAAAGGGCGTATTCGCCATTCGAGGGGATATTTTGGATATCTATCCCGTGAATGCGGAAAACCCTGTCCGTATCGACTTTTTCGGAGACACGGTAGAAAAAATTAAGCCGTACGACGTAGTCACGGGGGAACGGCTTCCAAACGTGAAAGAAATCACGATTCTTGCCGCGACGGACGTCTTTGCAAGCGAGGCAGATAGGGCAAAGATTCCTGCAATTTTGGACGCCTGCGCTAAGAAATTCAAAACGGCGGAATCGTATACAAGAGCGAGAGAAATCGCAGACGAGCTGATTTCCGACGCAAGCTGCAGTAACTCGTTTTTATTGCCGCTTTTGGAAAACGCTACCGACTTTTTCTCCATTTTGCCCAAAGATACGGTGCTGATTTTTGATGAAGGTAAGACGCTTTGGGATAAGTTTAATGCCCTTTATAAGGAACATGAGGAGAGATTTCACCGTTTGCAAACGGGTGGCGAAGCCTTTGACTTCACTTGCGAGCAATACGTGGATAAGGATGCATTCGTGGAAAAAGTTCTTTCCGTTCGCCGAGTGGCGATGCAGACGTTTACGGGCAATCCGTTCTTCTTTCAACCCTTAAAAATCTATAATTTTACCGCAACGCCCATCACGAAATACTTCAACGGTATTTCTGCATTGATGACGGATATTGTCAACTGGAAGCGCGGCGGTTACCGTATTCTTTTGTACTGCGGCGATGAAAAACGCGCGGTGAAAATGAGCGAACAGCTCTCGGAAGAATACATTTCCACAGTGAAATTACCAGATAGCATGTCCGAGTTTACGGGGGTATGTATTCTTGATGAACCCTTAGACAAAGGGCTAGTTTTGCACGAGTGTAAGTTAGCGATTATTGGTACGGGGGATTTGTATACGAAACCTCGCGAAAGCAAGCGTATTCGTCGTAAGCGTGGGGATATGTTTTCTGCACCCGAGGTGGGGGATTACGTCGTGCACGAAACGCACGGTATCGGTAAAGCGGTCGGCATGAAGGTCATTGAAACGACGGACGGCGCGAAGGAATACGTAGCCGTATCGTACAAGGACGGCGATATGCTGTACGTGCCTGCCGAATGCATGGACGCGCTCTCCAAATACGTCGGGGATAACAATCCGACGCTGAGTAAAATCGGCGGCGCGGAGTTTGAACGAGTCAAAGCGAGAGTCAAAGCTTCGTTAAAGAAGCTGGCGTTTGATTTAAAACAGCTATATGCAGAGCGCGCGGAAAACAGAGGCTATGCATTCCCTGCAAACGAGGTGTTCATGCAGGAATTCGAGGACGCTTTCCATCACGACCTGACGCCCGATCAAGCAAGCTCGGTGGTAGAAATTAAAATGGATATGTGTTCGCCCAAGGTCATGGACAGATTGCTTTGCGGCGACGTAGGCTTTGGCAAGACGGAGGTCGCCTTCCGCGCAATCTATCTTTGCGTACTTGCAGGCAAGCAGGCGGCGCTCATGTGCCCCAGTACCGTTTTGTGCAGTCAGCATTTCAATACGGCGCTTGCCAGATTTTCCGATTTCGGTGTCAAAGTAGCTTGCTTAAACCGTTTTAACACCCCGAAAGAGCAGGCGGCAGTCCTTAGAGGACTGGAAGAGGGGACGATTGATTTGGTGATCGGCACGCATAGAATGCTCTCTGCCGACGTTAAGTTTAAGAGTTTAGGGCTTTTGGTCTTGGACGAAGAGCAGCGCTTTGGTGTAGAACATAAAGAAAAAATCAAGCATTTAAGAAAGGATATCGACTGTCTTACCATGACGGCAACGCCCATTCCCAGGACGCTGCACATGTCGCTTTCGGGGATTCGTGATATTTCCACGATTCAAACGCCGCCGCATGAACGCTTGCCTGTACAAACGTACGTGGTGGAAGAAACGGAAACGCTGATTCGTGACGCTTGCATTCGAGAGCTGTCGCGTGGGGGGCAGGTATTTATTCTTTATAACAAAGTGGAGAGTATTTTCACGTTTGCGGCGCAGATCAAACGCATTTTACCCGAGGCGACTTTATCGATTGCGCACGGCAGAATGGAAAAGACGGCGCTGGAAAATGCGGTGCTGAAATTTTATGGCGGCGAATCGGATATTCTCATCACGACGACAATTATTGAAAACGGCATCGATTTACCGAATGCAAATACCATCATTGTAATTGACAGCGATAAGCTGGGCATTTCTCAGCTGTATCAGCTGAAAGGCAGGGTGGGCAGAGGCACTCGTTTGGCGCATGCGTATTTTACCTTTAAGGCGGAAAAAGTCATGTCGGAAAATGCGTCTGCGAGATTGAAAGCAATTATGGAATTTACCGAGCTTGGTTCGGGGTATAAGTTGGCGCTTCGCGATTTGGAGATTCGTGGGGCGGGCAACGTGCTCGGCGCAGAGCAGCACGGACACATGGGCAAGGTCGGGTACGAGCTGTATTCCAAGCTGCTCAAAGAGGAGCTTACGGGGGAAGCGCAGACGGTGGCAGAGCTGGATATCCACGCCAACGCCTATATTTCGGAAAAGTATATCGAATCCTCCGCAGGGAGGCTGGATTCCTACAAACAGATTGCGGAAATTTCCTCGGTTGCCGATTACAAGCGCGTGTATACCTCCTTGCAGGACACCTATGGTCCTCCGCCGAAGGCAGTGGAGAATTTGATGGTGATTGCGGTGTTAAAAAGCTACGCCGCGAAGTTCCGCGTGAAGAAAATATCCCTAATCAAAGGGGTGGGCGCGTTAGAGTTCCCGTCTTTGGAAACGTTGGGAAGCCCCGGACTGCTTGCGGCGATGGATAAGTATCAAGGCAAGGTGCGGCTGAATATGTCCGAAGCGCCGGTGATAGAGTTCTTTGGAAAGCGCGATGCAGCCGAATTAATGGCAGAAATGACAAAATTTTTGAAATTTGCATTAACTTTCGTGTAGTTTGTAAGTGAAAACGTTTGCACTTTACGAAAAAATGAGGTATAATATAACTTGACGATATAATGATATAGGGGAGAAATGCCCTTTTATAGCTATTTATATCGAGAAAGTAGGATAAAAAATCGGAGAGATTTTATGAGCAAAAAACACAGTTTTAAAAAAGTAGCGGCATTGTTGCTTGGCATTGCGCTTACGGTTGGTTCGACGGGATGTAATTTCCTTCCGACGAACAGTCACAGAGATCTTATAGAGAAAGTTGCCACCGTGGATATTTCCGACGCGCTTGCGGCAGAGGAAGACTTCAAGGATGAGGCTACTGACATCAAAGACTTGATCAAAATTTTAGATAAGGATATTTTGAAGAGAGACTTAATGTCCGCATATCTTAGCACGGGTTATCAGTACGTAGAAAGCTACGGTTATTCTTACGAAGATACCTTTAACATGTTGTTGGATAATCTTATCAATAGAAAAATTATTCTTCAATATGCTGTTGCGTATTATTTGAACAAGGACAGCAATATTTCCAAGACGAACTATGAAACATTCAAGGGGGCTGAACTTACCGCTACGACGGACGCAACGGTGAAGAAGCTTTTGGAAGAAAACGAAGAAGTATTGCTTTTGAAGTATTTGCTTACCGATGGCGGTAAGTCGGGTGAGGAATATACGGAAGAGTATGACAAAGCGGTTTACAGCTTGCATTATTCTTTCAATAGCTCGTTGGATTCCTTGGAAAAGACGTATATTTCCGAAGAGGAAGAGGACCACGATCATGAAGAAGCTCGTACCCTTCCTACCGGCGTAGATACCGAAAGGGAAGACTACTACAGCACGAATTATAAGGTATATACGGGCTTTGAAGCGGCGGATGCAGACCTCGGCGAATATGAAAAGCAGGACGGTTCTTCCAGAACGACGCGTCAAAAGGCGTACAACTCCTTCCTTACCAACCTTCACGCATACAGCTTGATCGATACGGATAATTCGGATGGCGTTGTAGAAAGTACGGCAGACATCACTAAGCTCAACTATTATTATATGGAGCTTTCTTCTGTTCTTGGTCAAAGCCTGATCAACAAGTATTTCGATTCCTTGGAAGAGGAAGTTAGCGGCGATTTGACGGCTGCATACATGAATGCGAAATACGCAGAACACCTTGCGCAGGATACGAATACGTATGCAAGCGATCCCACCGCATTCGGTACGGCGCTTGACAGCGCGGCGGAAGGCACGTTCATGACGTACGGCTTGGAAAACTACGGTTACGTTTACAACATCTTGATTCCTTTCTCGGCTAGCCAGAATATCGCTTATGCAGAAGCAAAGAGCAGAGGCCTTACCTCCGATCAGCTTTATGTCGATAGAAGAGAGATTATGAAGGAAATAAAGGGTAGCGACCTTCGTGATACGTGGATCTCCGAACACGATCATGCAAACTACTCGTATGAAAAGGACGGAAAGACGTACTTCTTCGAGGATAACCTTAAGGAAAATCCGAAGTATGAAAAGCTTGATCACTATGCTGGTACCTATGCATACAATGAAGAGAAAGTAGACATCGATCAATTCATCGATATTTTCGAAAACCATATCAATAGCGTAGTCGGTAAAACCGTTGCTAACGGTACGGAAAATGCGGAATTCTATAACTATACCACCTTCAAGAAAGACAACAGCAAGAAAGTGGATTACAGCAAGTTCACCTACTATACGGGTAGCGTAACGCTTGACAGCGTTGATCCTACGTTGTATTTCGATAAGACCAGTGAGCAGTACAAAGCGCTTTCCGCTGTAAACGAATTGATGTTCGCATACAGCACGGATACCGGTTGCTTGAACAAGTATATGGGTTATTCGGTAACCCCTTACACGACGAACTTCGTTAAGGAATTCGAATGGGCAGCGCAATACGTTGTAGAACAGGGCGTAGGTAGCTACGCAGTTTGCGCAACCGATTTCGGTTGGCATATCATCTATTGCTCCTTCAAGTATGCAGGCGACGCAGTTTACGGCGACGAAGTATACGATGAAGAGAATGCTGATAACTTCAAGGCGCAAATCGAAGCGGAAGGCACGTTTGCAAACCTTTTCTATGAATACGTTCAGGAATCTGCATTTGCGAACCACGCAACGGAAGAACAGAACCGCGTTCTTTTGAAGTATAGCAACGATAACAGCGTAACCCGTTTCCAGAAAGCTTACCAAGACCTTTTGGATATGGATAACTAAGCGTTAACAAAAACATAAACCCGATTGCGATGGCAATCGGGTTTTTATATTACAAAAAAAAGGACTTCATTTCGAAGTCCTTTTTAAGCAGATTATTTTTTTTCCGTATCGTTTTTCTCCGTCAAGGTAAAGCTGAAATCAATTTCGGGCTTACGTTCGCGCAGGGCTTGCACCAAATCGTTGTTCCATTCGGGATTCGTTGTAACCACGAAATATTCTTCGCCCATATACACCGTCAGCTTACGGCTGTCGGTATCCAAAATGATGGAAGTGATATCCTTGATGGCAAACTTGCTTTTAATCAATCCGAATTGCGTAATAAAGTGTTCGTCCGTGATAACGTATTGCGAACGAATCAGAAGCGCAACGACAATCACAATACCGAATATGCAAATGGCGATAAGGAAAGGGGATTTCAACGCGTCTGCAAATTCGTGGATGCCTTCGTTTATGATGCGTAGGATGCTAAGCGCAATACCAGCCAGGCAAAGCGCAATCACAGCGCAAGCTAATACGATCATAATGGGGGTAAAAATAAATTTAAACGATTTATCGTTATTTGAAGATTGCTTTTTCATACACTCATTATAACACGGAATCCATAAAAAAGCAAGCCTATAAAGAGAAGAAAAAATATTCTATTTTTTTCTATGAAACGGCAGGGGATAAACTTGCAAAAAAGATGGAAAAGCGTTATAATAATAAGGTATTGCAAAAATAAAAGGATATAGTTTATGAGTACACATACAACGGAAGTTTCCGACGCTATTTTAGCGGAACGAGAGAAAAAACAGTATGAAAAAATGACGAAAACGCCGATAGGGAAGCTAGTTATCAGCCTGGGGATTCCTACGATGCTCAGCATGATGGTTACCTCGCTTTATAACCTTGCGGATACTGCGTTTGTTTCCACGCTTGGCGATCCTGCAATCGCTGCGGTAAGCAATCTGCTTGCCTTGATGTCCATTATTCAAGCGATCGGCTTTACGTACGGTATGGGCAGCGGCGCCATCGTTTCCCGTTTGCTTGGGAAGCGCGATAGAGAGGGGGCGGATAAAATTGCTTCTTCTGCCTTTGCGATCGCGTTAGCCAGCGGCTTATTGATTACGCTATTTGGATTTCTTTTTATGGACGGCGTTATCAATCTTTTAAGCTCTAACACAAATCCCTTAACAATGAAATATTCAAGGGATTATGCGTTTTATATTCTGTTATCCGCGCCGATTATGTGCACGTCGTTTGTTTTAAATAACGTGCTGCGTGCGGAAGGGAAAGCGGTGCTTTCGATGATCGGCTTGATTACAGGCGCAGTAATCAACGTAGCGTTGGATCCGCTGTTTATTTTCGTATTCCACATGGAAGTAGTGGGCGCGGCGCTTGCAACCTTTATCAGCCAAGTGATCAGCTTCCTTGTCTTGCTGTTTATGTTCCTGGCGAATAAAACGGTTGTACGTTTGCGTGTAAGGTCGGTAGCTTTGCGCTTGCGCGAATACGGCGACATCATTGCAACGGGATTCCCGTCCTTTTGCCGTCAAATCCTTGCCAGCCTTTGTACGGTATTCTTAAACCACGCGGCATTTACGCACGGTGAACTCGTATATGGTGCAGGTGTAGGCGGTGACGCTGCGCAATCGGCTTTGGGCGTCGTGCAGAAAATATTCATGTTGGCGTTCTCTATTTCCCTTGGTATCGGGCAGGGCTATCAACCTGTTTTGGGATACAATTACAGTGCGAAACGCTTTGATAGAGTCCGTTCTGCTTACTTATTCACGTTGGGCTTTTCCACGGCGCTTATGACGGCGTTTGCCATCGTGTGCGGTATCTTCTCCGACGGATTTATGAGATTATTCAGTCTTTCCAATGAAGCGACGGAAATCGGTTCGCTCACCTTGCGATTGCAGTGTTTGGCAATGCCCTTGCTTCCAACCAACTTCATGGCAGGGCTTACCTATCAAGTAGTAGGCAACAAGGGACTTGCCGCGCTACTGTCCATATCGCGACAAGGTTTGTTCTATATCCCTTCGGTGCTGATTTTGCCTTCGTTGTTTGGTTTGATAGGCGTGCAGAGTTGCCAAGCGGTGTCTGACGTACTTGCTTTCTTATTCGCGATTCCGTTTACGCTTTTGTTCTTTAAGACGTTGAAAAAGGAGCAGGCGAAGATAGAATGTGGGCAAGAAACTTTCATAGAGGAACTCGAATAATTTTACATCAAATGAAAAGGGAAGGTATGCGTTGAACGCATACCTGCCTATTATTTATCGAAAAATTAAACGATACCGTGCGCCATCATCGCTTCAGCAACCTTTTCAAAGCCTGCGATATTTGCGCCCATGACGTAATTGCCTTCGAAACCGTAACGTTTTGCCGCGCTGTCGATATTATGATAGATATTTACCATAATCGTTTTCAGCTTTGCATCCACCTCTTCGCTAGACCAGTACAGTCTTCCCGAAGATTGCGCCATTTCCAATGCCGAGGTAGCAACGCCGCCTGCGTTTGCCGCCTTTGCAGGGAGGTAAACGAGGTTTTTAGCCGCCTGGAAGGTTTCGATTGCGTCGAGGGTGGAGGGCATATTCGCGCCTTCCGCAACGTATTTCACGCCGTTTGCAACAAGGCTCGCCGCGCTTTCGCCGTCGATTTCATTCTGCGTAGCGCAGGGGAGCGCAACGTCGCAAGGAATTTTCCAAATGCCTTTACAACCTTCTACGTATTTCGAACCGGGTACACGTGCAGCATATTCTTTAATACGCGCGCGTTCCACTTCTTTAATCTGTTTGATAACGTCCAGCTGAATGCCGTTGGGATCGTAAATATAGCCGTTAGAATCGTACATGGCTACTACCTTTGCCCCAAGCTGTTGCGCTTTTTCGCACGCATAAATGGCTACGTTACCGCTACCTGAGACGATGGTTACCTTGTCTTGGAAGGAATCACCGCGAAGACGCATTGCTTCCGCTGTAATGTATACGAGACCGTAGCCTGTCGCTTCCTTTCTAATCAGCGAGCCACCGTACGAAAGTCCGCGTCCCGTCAATACGCCCACGTGCTCGTCACGCAGTCTCTTATACTGCCCGAAAAGATACCCAACTTCACGCGCACCAACGCCGATATCGCCTGCAGGAACGTCGGTGTCCGCGCCGATATGACGGAACAGCTCGTTCATGAAGCTTTGGCAAAACGCCATAATTTCACGGTCGGATTTACCTTTGGGGTCGAAATCAGAGCCGCCTTTACCGCCGCCGATGGGAAGCCCCGTAAGACTGTTTTTCAAAATTTGTTCAAGCCCTAAAAACTTGATAACCGAAAGGTTAACGGAGGGGTGGAATCTAAGGCCGCCCTTGTAGGGGCCAATCGCGCTGTTGAATTGTACGCGATAGCCCTTATTTACGTGTACGTTGCCGTTGTCGTCTACCCAAGGCACGCGGAACAAAATGGTGCGTTCAGGTTCGGTAAAGCGTTCTAAAAGCGCCGCTTTTTCATATTCGGGATGCGCGTTAATAACGGGCTCCAAAGTCAAAAGAATTTCCGTCGCCGCCTGATGAAATTCGTTTTCACCGGGGTTGCGTTTCTTCAAATCGTCTAAAACTCTTTGCACGTAAGACATAAAATTTATTCTCCTCAATAATTTTGATTTCAAAACTGTCAACAATCGATTTTGTTGATATTTATATCTTATCACTTTTTTCTATCTTTTGCAACGGTTTTATAAAGGAAATATAAATATTTCTTACATTTTTATCAAAAAATTTGCTTAAAAATAACTATTCATTATATTTCATATAAATATTCCTTATACTTTACAAAAAAGGACAGAGTTGTATCACTCTGTCCTTTGGTACCCGCAATAGGAATCGAACCTATAATTGTCCCTTAGGAGGGGACTGTTATATCCATTTAACTATACAGGCAAATCTGTTTTGCTTATCTATTATACTCTGTTTCCCAAGAAAAAGCAATTATTTTCTGCGCCTTTTAGTAATCTAAGCGATAAAAGTTTACCCTATAAGGGTAACTTCCTATAAAATCCTAAAATTTGCTTGTAAAATAGTGTAATTTATGATATAATAATATATCGTACGACGTTAGCTGAGGATGAAGACATGAAAAAAAGTATTGTCGCAACGTTATTAAGTTTTCTTTTGCTGGGTTCCGCATGCAGTTTCGAGGACTTTTCCTCTATCATTAAAAACGGTTTTGAAAGCGGAAATAGCAGCAGTGGCGCTTCCCACGAGCATACAGACGCGGATAACAATGAACGTTGTGATCAATGCGATGAAAACGTAACGGCTACGTTTGATTTTTATGCGCTGAACGATTTACACGGCAAGTTTGCGGACACGGATACACAACCGGGCGTGGACGAACTAACCACCTATTTAAAGGAAGCGAAAGAGGATAATGCAAACACGGTTTTGCTTTCCTCAGGGGATATGTGGCAGGGGAGCTCGGAATCCAACCTCACGAAAGGTTTGATTTTGACGGACTGGATGAACGAGTTAGACTTTTCTTCCATGACGCTTGGTAACCATGAATACGATTGGGGGGAGGAATTCATCGAAGCAAATGCGGAATTAGCGGAATTTCCTTTTCTGGCGCTGAACATTTACGATAGGGACACCGATAAATTGGTGGATTATTGCACGCCTTCCGTTATGGTGGAAAAGAGTGGGGTAAAAATCGGTATTATCGGCGCGATAGGGGATTGCTATTCCTCGATTGCAAGGGATAAAGTAGAGGACGTATATTTCAAAACGGACGCAGAGTTGACCTCGCTTGTGAAAGCAGAATCCAACGCTTTGCGTGCGCGTGGCGCAGACTTTATCGTGTATTCTTTGCATGATGGCTACGGAAGCTCTACAAACAACACGAAAACCGACGTTTCCGACGGACAAATCCGTTCTTACTACGATATTTCTCTTTCAGACGGTTACGTAGATTTGGTATTTGAGGGGCATTCCCATCAGCGCTACGTATTGCGTGATTCGAAAGGCGTTTACCACCTGCAAAACGGTGGCGACAACGACGGCATTTCCCACGCAGAGGTGAAAATCAATTACGCAAACGATACCTACAACGTATTGAATGCAGAATTTGTCAGCACGTCGAGATACAAAACCGCTTATGAAGACGATCCGATCGTGGACGTACTCATGGATAAGTATGAGGACCAAATTTTAAAAGGGAACAAAGAGCTCGGTGAAAACGATTACTATCGTTCGGGCTACGAAATATGCGATTTGGTTGCGCAGTTGTATTATGAAACGGGCGTGGAAACGTGGGGCGATAGATACGAAATCGTGCTCGGCGGCGCGTTTTTACAAACGAGAAGCCCGTACAACTTATGGGCAGGCACGGTGTATTACAGCGACTTGATGAGTCTGCTTCCGTTTGATAATCAAATCGTATTATGTTCGATTTCAGGGGATAAGTTGAAATCGAAGTTTTTTGAATCGCGCGAGAGTAGGTATCACATTTATTATGAAGAATACGGCGCTTCGGTACGGGAAACGTTGTCGTATAATAAAACTTATTACATCGTCACGGACACGTACACGTCAACGTATGGGCCGAACGGCTTAACGGAAATCGCAAGGCTGGATGAAACGACCTTTGCCCGCGATTTATTGGCGGATTATATTGCAAACGGCGGCTTAAGTTAATTAAGTTACAAAGAGGAAAACTATGTTTGAACAGATATTGCAAGAAATTAAAAATCATTCCACAATCATAATCCACAGACATTCCAGCCCCGACGGCGACGCGTTGGGCAGTCAAATCGGGATGAAGTGCCTTTTGCAGGAAAATTTCCCTGAAAAGCAGATATATGCAGTGGGCGACGATGCCAAACGCTACGCGTTTATGGACGGATCGACAATGGATGAGATTCCCGATTCGGTATTTGAAGGGGCATTGTCTATCATTCTCGATTGCGGCTCTAGCTTTTTAATCAGTGACGACAGATATAAACTGGCGGCGAAGACGGTACGCATCGATCATCATATTTTTTGCGAAAAGATTGCGGACGTTGAGGTGGTGGATACTACGTATGAAAGCTGTTGCGGCGAAGTGACGGAGTTCGCTTTGGAAAGCGGATTAAAGCTTTCTCCGACCTCGGCAAAGGCGTTGTTTACGGGTATGGTTACCGATTCCGGGCGATTCCGTTACGATTCGACAAGCTCGAATACCTTCCGTCTTGCTTCTGCGCTTATGAAAGAGGATTTTGATCCCAGCAGCATTTATTCACAACTGTATGCGGATGATTTCGCCAACCTTCGTTTGCGCGCACAGTTTATCTTAAAAATTCAGTTCACCGATTACAGGGTAGCTTATATCTATACGACGAAAGAGGAGCTGAATAGCTACGGCGTGGATACCTTTACGATTTCGAGAGGCATGGTAAGCACCATGTCGGATATCAAGGGCGTAGATATTTGGGTAAACTTCACCGAAACGGAGGACAAAGTTCTTGTAGAAATCCGTTCGAATAAATATAACATAAATCCCGTAGCGGTAAAATACGGCGGCGGCGGACATGCCAAGGCAAGCGGCGCGTCCATCAAGGACCGTGCGGAAGCTATGGCGCTTTTAGAAGACCTCAACGCATACAATAAGGAGAATGCATAATGAACGAGAATATGAAAATCATTTTAGATAAAATCAAGGAATATAACAAAATCATAATATTCCGTCATTTCCGTCCGGACGGAGACGCGATCGGCTCGACGAAAGGGCTTGCGGCGATTTTGCGCCTGACCTATCCTGAAAAAGAAATCTATTTACAGAATGCCGATTTTTCCGATTATCTTGCGTTTTTAGGCAAGGAGGACGAACTTCTTCCTGATGAAGCGTATCAAGACGCGCTGGGGATTGTGATGGATACGGCAACACAGAAGCGTATTTCCAACCAAAAATATTCCCTTTGCAAAGAGCTTGTTAAAATCGACCATCACATTCCCGTGGAATCGTACGCGCCGTACGAATGGGTAGAGGAGGGGCGTTCTTCTACCTGTGAAATGGTTGCGGCGTTCTACGATGCATTCAAGGATGAATTGAAGATTGATAAAGAGGCTGCAACGTATATTTATACGGGTATGGTTACCGATTCAGGGCGCTTCCGTTTCCGTGAAGTATCTGGGGAAACCATGCGCCTTGCAGGGTTGATGCTCGATCAAAAGATTGATTTGGATACGATATATGCGCACTTGTACCTGAAAGAATTTGAAGCGTTCAAATTCGAAGCATACGTGCACCAGAAGATGAAAATCAGCGAAAACGGGGTAGCTTCGTTGTTTGTTACCAAGCGCATGAAGAAGAAATTCGGGTTGACGAACGAAGCAGCAAGCGCTTGCGTTTCACACATGGAAACGATTAAAAACTCGTTGATTTGGATTGCGTTTATCGACAATGGCGACGGCTCTATCCGCGTGCGACTTCGTTCCCGTTTCGTTACGGTAAGCGAGCTTGCAGAACGTTACAACGGCGGCGGTCACGCATGCGCGGCAGGCGCTACGGTATACTCTAAGGCGGAGATGAAACAGCTGTTAAGCGAGGCAGACGCACTGCTCAAACAGTATAAGGAAAACAACGAGGGTTGGTTATGAGGATTTTGATCACAAACGACGACGGCATCGATACGCTGGGGATTCGTTTACTTGCCGCATGGGCGAAAAAGCTTGGGGAAGTAACGGTGGTTGCCCCCAAAGTGGAGCAGAGTGCAAAAAGCCATGCGATCGAGCTGTTAAAACATATTGAAATAAAAAAAGTCCCTTTTATGGAGGGCGTAACGGCGTATTCTATGGATTCCACGCCTGCCGATTGCGTACGCTTTGGCGTGCTTGGGTTAAAGCAGAAATACGATTTGGTGCTTTCAGGCGTCAATAGAGGGGTAAACGTTGGCGTGGACGTCATGTATTCGGGTACGTGCGGCGCTGTGTTTGAAGCGGCTCGTTTAAATATGAAAGGCATTGCGTTTTCCGCATTTCCCGACGGTCAAGAGGCGGCGGCGAAGTATTTCGACGAGGTGTATGCCTATTTGACGGAAAATCGCTTATTCGACGAAAATCCGATTTTCAACGTGAACATTCCCAAAACGGCAAAGGGGATTCGTATGACGTATCAGGGCTCGCCTTATTTCTCTGATGCATTTGTTCCTGTCGAAGGGGAGGTAGATATGTACCGTCAGGACGGCGACATTATCCCCGACGAATGCCCGAACGATATGGACAGAGATACCGTAGCGTTACACGCCGATTATATCAGTATAACGCCGCTGATGGCGACTCGTACAAACATGGCAGTGTTTGAAAAATATCGCACAAAAGCATAAAGGCAAGGAAGAAAAACCTCCCTTAGGAAAGGGAGGTTTTTATATTACGCCGCAAAAAGTCTGCGTTTTTCCGATTGATAAAAATAATCGATCTTGGAGACGCTCACCGTTTTCGAAAAAGATTCGAATACGACCTCTACGTAATCGGTAGGGTTGTAATGTTTCTTACTGGAAAGAGTGCCTCCGCCCGTGATATTGCCGAACATTTCCCCCCAACCGCCCTCGTAATTGAGGTATTCTTGGAAATCGTTGTAGTGGTTGTAGGTATAGAATACGTGGAGCTCTCCTTGCTCGTAAACGCCGTCTCCGTCCAAATCGTCTTTGCCGTATACGATACGCGCCGCGCCGCGCGTGATATCGTAGCCGTCGTTATAGATAGCGATATCGTAGGAAGGATCGCAATCGGTACCCGTTGTGCCGATATCCATTTCATAGTATTGCAAGTCTCCACCGCAACCGGAAATGTTAGGAAGCTCGGGTTCGTAGGGGTATTTTTTTGTACTTCCCGAGAATTTGGAATGATTCACACGGAGATGCTCTTCCCAAACGCTCTCCGTTGGTTTGGTCTTTTTAGAAGTGGTATAATTTTTCGGATAGGTACCGAACGCATACACGTATGCGGCTACCTCTTCCAAAGTGATATACGCGCCGTCCTTAAATACGCGGAACGCCTCGTTTCCGTACGCATCCACAACGATATAGGCGTTTCCGTTCTCCGCATAAAGCATATCGCTGTTTCTCACGTAGGAATTGCCGTTTTTCGGCTGATAAGAGGAAAGGTCGGGTGCTTGATCGGGGACGGTCGTTTCGCCCGAAATAAAGCCGTGTAACGTGCGATAATAAGCATCTTGATTGCAAACCGCTACAGAGTAGTCGGCGTAGAACTCATCTTTCGTCATATCCGCATAAGGATCGGTGGAGAAATCAGGGAGGGGTTTATCATTATTTGTGCCGCCTTGCGAGCTGCTGTCCGAGTTTCCTTGCGAGCTGTTATCAGTGCCGTTGGTAGAAGAGTCGCTGGAGTCTTCATCAAAAGAGGAAGAACTGCTTTGCGAAGCTTCACTCTGCGGTAAAAAGCTTTGCAAAATTTCGTCGCAAGCTGTTGCTGTGCAAGAAAGAGACAGCAAAGATAAAATTGTCAAAAATGCTTTTGTGATTTTTCTCATATAAAACCTATATCTTATCAATAAGATTATTATAACATAAGAAAGCGTATAAGTCAAATAAAAGAACCGCCCCCGAAAGGGGACGGTTCAGTTTTATGCAGTTGATTTACAATTAGCCAACCATCGTAATAGAAAGGCTCTTAATTCTCAACTGTTGCCCACCATTAGGGTCAAGTTTAAGATAGGTGTAACCCTTCGATTCATCGATATCAAGCGCGTAGTCAAGATAGGAAGTGGAGGTCGTCGTAATCGTACCTATTTCTTCCCACGTTACGCCATCGGTAGAACCGTAGACAGCTACAGTAGTCTTCTTATAACCCATATTGAGCGAAAGGGAAGAAATACTACCGGAGCAGGTCAAGATAGCATTACCGTCGTTGGAGGAGCTATCATAAATACGAAGCTGCGTATTGAAGTGGCAACCCTCGTTCTGTGTGCTTATGGTAAGATTATCGTTAATAACATGCGTTTCATCCGCATATTGCGTGCCGGATATTGTGCTGAAGTCAACATCAACAGTCGTTTCTGTTACGCCTTCCGTAGCACCGCAAACAGAGCAAACACCTTCTACATAAGTGTGGTCGAGTAAAACGTCATCCTTTGCCGTGCCGCAAACCGTACAAGTAGCAGGTGTCGTGCAGGTAGGATCCGCATAGGAATGCTCACCGGTAGCTACACTGCCTTCTTGTGCCGTGCCGCATACTACGCACTTAGCAGGTTCAGCACAAGTAGCGTCCGTATACGTAGAGCAAGTATGCGTACCAACTGCTTCAAACGTAGCGCCAGCAGCAATTTGTCTCGCGCCTTCATACGTGGCCATAGCACCCGTTACCTTAATGATTTGATTAAGTGTAACTTCGCCGGTAAGTCTATAAATGTAAAGTTGGTTGCCTTCATCATCAGCGATGGTAACGGAAATGTTGTTATATTGCGAGCTATAAGCCGTATTAATCTTAACAACGGTACCAGTTACGATTACGTTTGTGTTATCGGCAGCTGCGAGTGCGTCAGGAATGGTGTATTCGGGAATGACATCGTAGCTGGTGTCGTGACCGGTAATTTCTGCCGTAGCGCCTGCACCGATCTGTCTACCATTGTAGGTAGCCATTGTGCCTTTAACCGTAATGATATCGCCAAGCGCAACTTCCGTTGCTAATCTGTAAACGTAAAGTTCGTTACCGTCTTCGTCTACAATCGTTACGCTCATGTTCCCATAGGTGGTGTTCCATGCGCTTGCAACGGAAACCGTACCGCTTACTTCTACGTTCCAACCGTCTGCCGCTGCAAGAGCGTCAGGAATAGACATTTGGAAGTAATGATCGGGATCTACTGCACCGCAAACACAGTAGTGAGTGTTGTCTGCATACGTATGCTCGCCGGAAACTACGCAATCATGAACAACTTCCAACGTGATGTTTTTCAATGCGAACGTTTCGGGAATGGACTTGAAGGAGTAACCGTCTGCAAGTACGATATCTGCGATAACGTCAGGAAGGTTGTTGTTCGTATACATGATATCCATGGTATACTCAACGCCGAAGATAATGAGTTCCCTCTTTTCTGCCGTGTAAGCTTCGGGATACGTAATCGTTACCGTGTAGGGGATAATTTCCCAATTTGCGAAGAATGCAAGAGGTTCGGCGGGCATAGTTTCAGGAATAGGATTGTTATCTAAATCAAACCAACCCTTAAAAGTCTTGCCATCAGCCGTAAGGGGATCAATAGACAGTTCCGCACCAGCAGCGAAGTAAAGCGTTTCCGAGGTGCCGCCCATCATAGGGTTGCCATTTCTCAGCGTCAAAGCGTAAGACGTTTTTGCCGTGAATTCATAGTTTTGAAGAGCAAATTCGGGAAGTTCTTCGTTAATGGTATACTTAACGCCAGCCTTGTCAGCGATTGCTTCTTCGATAGCCGTTGCAAGATCTTTAAGCGCAACAATGGGAGTAGAGTTTTCAGTTTCACCGGCAATTGCGCCGAAAGTAATAACGATTTCATTTTCGTCATCACATGCGATGGTTACGGTATAAGCATCAACGTCCCAAACAGCAACAAGTACCAAGTTTTCCGTCAAGGTTTCGGGAAGGTTTTCAACTTTGGTGCCGTCAACGTATGCGAAATGCGAGAACGTAGCGCCTTCAATATTCGTAGGGTTCTGTACGCTAAGCGTAGCGCCGTATTCGATCGTGCTGGTCAAAGTAGATTCTTCGCTAAGAGGAGCATAATTTTCAATCGTCAAAGTGAAAGCGTCTTTTGCTTCGATTTCAAGGGTATAATCCTTAAGTTCGAACGTTTCGGGAAGAGGTTCCTTCCAAACGTAAACGTAGTTTTCGTCTGCTTGGGGAAGGTAGCAACCCAACATCCAAGAGGTTAAGTTCTTTACAGATTCAATATTAACGCCATTTTCATAAGCTGAGATTGCACCGAACTTGATAGGGTTAGTCAAGTAAGGATCAGGCGTATAACCTTCAGGGTATTTAATCGTAAGGGTAAATACTTCTATTTCCCAATCAGCGTAAATGGTTACGTCTTCCGTCAAGGTTTCGGGGATCGAAGCTGCAACTTTTGTCTGTTCCCAAGTAATGGGGTCTTCGACGTATTGAACGTAGCCTTTAAAGGTAAGTCCCGTGGAATCTTCAGGATCAGCAACGTTACCAATTGCGGAGCCGTAGGTGAGTTCTTTCCAGTAAGTGGGGTTATCACCAGTAGGATCGTAGTTTAAAATCGTGAACTGATAAACAGCAGGTTCTTTGTTAACAATAAACGTATAGTCCTCAAGTTCAAAGCTGCCATATTCAGGAACAGTCGTTTCGTCTGCGATTGAATACTGATATTCGCCTTTAACTTCGTCAAGGAGATATTCAAGAGAATCGATACTCAAGTCTCCTGCAGCGTTCTTGATATCGGCAGATGTATCTTGGATAACACCAAATTTGGTTGTTAAAATAACTGTGCCATCGCTCATCTTAAAGGTAATCGTGTAAGGGGTTACATCCCATTCAGCCCATACCATTATGTTTTCGGTAATCGTTGCAGGGAGAGTAAATTCTGTTCTCGATTCGGGGATACGTTCATAGTTCTCGTCAAGTTCATAGGTGAAATAACCCTTGAACGTAGCGCCTTCAATCGTAGGACGATTTACGTTGATTGCAGAACCTTCGGTAAGCGGTGTTTCGTAATCACGAAGATTCGACGGATCCCAGAAAGAACCAAGGGGATTAAGGTTTTTAATAGTTAACAGATATTCTTCAGGTTCTTCTTCAGCTAAAATAACTTCGATTGCCGTGATTCGTACCTGGCCATTCGTAACAGTACCGGTTTGGCCAACGCCAAAAGTAGCGGTCGTTGCGTTTACGGTTACAACTTCGCCGGATTCAACGTTTGCATCGTTGAACGTAAGGATACCCGTGTTTTTAATTACATAGGTAACTTTAATAGTTTCGATGGTTTTGCCTTCTACCGCTGTAAAGGTAACGGTACCGTTTTCACTTTGGTAAATTCTCCAGGTTTGGCCGTCGGCGTAATATTTACCGGTGTTGAGACCATAATCGCCAGCGGGAGTACCCGAAGTGCTGACCGTGTAGAATTCGTGTTCAACGGTTTCATAAAGGGTGCCATTTGTCCAGTTGTTAGCCGTTGCGTAAGATTCAATAGTAAAGGAATCGCCGGTTGCTTTTACAACTTCGTCGGGATCAATTTCACCGGTACCGGGGGTAACTTCTACGATCCAAGCGTTCTTCAACTGAGGCGTGCCGCTGAATTGACCAATAATACCGTACAATTTAACGGTATCGCCAACAACGGGAGCGTTAGCCATAGCGCCGTACATATTTTCGCCCGTTGCGTCATACGTACCGTAAACATAGATGGACTTACCAGCTTCATCTTTAATGGTCATGTTGCCATAGCAAACGCCATCATTATTTGCAGAAGTCTTAACTTCGGTAATGGTACCTACTACATAGTACTTGTTTTCGGTATAGGTGTTGTGAGCCATTGCAGCACCGATTTCAAGTGCTTTTTCAATGGTAAGTAAGGAGTTTGCTTCAGGAAGTGCGGGACCTTCGGGCTTCGTGGGAGAAGTTTCAAGTGCCTTTTCCTTCGTCATGAACTGAACGGGGAATTGTTCTACACCAGTGTTTGCTTCCGTGTAGTAGCTCTTCTTGGAAGCGCTAACCGTATTGAAGTTGCTATACGTACCGATTGCATACGTCGTATCTTCAACCGTGGTATACCAGCAGTTCAAAGGTGCGTCATAAGAGAACGTGTTGGTGCCGTCTGCAGCAAACGTAATGCACGTCTTACCCTCGCTATTTAAGTATACCTTAAGGTAAAGCTTTGTGTTATCCTTTTCCGTATAGAACTTGTATGCTTCGCCTGTTTTTTCAGCATAAACGTCGCATGCGTCTACAGCATATTCGCTCGTATTCAAATATCTTGCAGTTGCTTTTGCAGTATTCGTGATGTAGAGCGTTTTGTTCAACGTTACCTGTTCCATCATCATCGTGTAAGCAACGCCTTCTACAGGAGCCGTTACGGTGAGGGGAGCGGGTTTCAAGGAAACCGTGATTTCAAGCGTATCCGTCTTACCTTCGCAGGTGAACGTAGCCGTAAGCGTGAAGGTGGTTGCTGCTGCGGGAGCCGTAACCGTCATAACGCCTTCAGCGTCGATGGAAACGTTATCACTGTTTTCCGTCCAAGCGATAGCAACGTTAGCAAATCTCGTACCCATAAGAGGAAGGGTTACAGATGCATCACCAACGTAAGCTTCGGAAACTTTCAATGCATTTTTTTCAAATGCGATTTTTTCTTCTGCCGTCTTAGACTTGGTGTCGATCATTTCTGCCAAGCCGCCTACGTATACGTCGTCCTTCGTACCGAATTCTTCTACGTTGTATGCGCTGATGGTGGTATATGTACCGTTTGCACCAAGGTGAAGGGTTTCCGTGGAATTTTGTTCCGTTGCGTCAGGATTTTCTTTGTTTTCTTCGCTACGTGCGGGAACAGTCGTGACAATCGTCTTATATTCTTCGCTGTATTCGAACTGGCTAACAGGTTCGTCGTCTAAAGCAACGTTGTACGTCCAATGGCTATTCTTTTGATGCCAAGCTTCTTTAACGCCAATATACTGCGTTTTGCCGTCGATTTCAAAATAGATGTTGAACTTTGTATCGCTACCTTCTACGTATTTAACGTATACGTTAACGCTTTCGTTGATGTCTGCATCCGTAGAGAAGTAGAAACCAGACTGAACGCCGTTAAAGTAGCAGTCAACTTTCTTAGCGTCCTGCCATACGTACAGTTTGTATGCGGTGCCTTCAACGGGTTTCGCCGAAATAAGTTCGGGAATGATAGAGGGCATTGCAAGTACGGTACCGTTAAAGTAAACCGAACCGGTGGTGCCATCGGGCGCCGTAACCGTTGCGGTCAGCTTATAATCGGTGTCTTCTGTGAGTACCTTAGAAACCACAACTTTGGTGGATTCTTCGCCTACAACAAGCTTAACAACGTCTTCAGCAACGTCTACGGACCATACAACCGTGTACTTGGTGGAACCGATCATTACACTGTTGGATACCTCGTAGTCTACGCGGCCTGCGCCAACTTTGTCGATGTACATGCTGTCGACAAGGTCAACTGCTTTTTCTACGTTATACTCTTCCTTTTTGCCAAGCAATTCATCAACTTTGTCTTTGACAGTGTCAACTACGGAAGTGACCTTGTCTTTGACAGTGTCGAAAGCGCCCGTTACGGAGTCCATCGAACAGCTGGAAAGCGTGGCTAAACTAGTGCAAGCAATGAGTAGGCAAGCTAAAAGTTTCTTCATAAATATATCTCCTTTTATATAATTATTTTTTAGTGGATAGTGATATCGCTGAATGCGAACACCTTAATTTGATACTCGCCGTTATAGGAATCGATAATACCTACAACGTCAATCGTTTTGCCAACAAGTTCATCCTGCGTAACCAGTCCGTTAGCAGGCTTATCGCCGTGATAAAGTTTCATCGTACGAACAGTAACGGTTTTGCCGTCTACCGTACAGGTCAACGTCATTGCACCGTCGTTGTTACCGTCGTTATCCGTGGTGTACGCCTTTTCTACCTTCAAATTCTTCATGGAAATGGAGGTATTGATAGCAACGTCTGCATACTTGCGTTCTTCAGATACTTCTTCACCTTCTTCGTCAAGCACCGTAACGCTAATCTTGCTGAGGAATTTCTCTGCCGTCGTTACTGTGTTGGCAACGGGATTGCCTTCGCTGATGAGCTGCAAGTTTTCGGGATTATCGGGTTCGAAGATATCATATTCAAGGTCGCATACCTGATAGGAGTTACCCGTTTCATAGTAGCTAACTTCACCAACAACGCGTACATGGTTACCTTCGCTTAAAGCGTCTTCGCCGTCAGAACCAAGGTCGAAGCCGTAATACACGTAGATACCGTAATACATATCCGTTTCGGTGTCGTATTCTTCTACGTAAACGCCGTTGCTGCTATACTGCGTAACTAAGCCTTCAAAGGAAACGCGCATGCCCGTGTAATCTTTAATGTTCAGGCGAAGTTCCTTCAAGTTCACTTCTTTTGCTGCGCCATAGTAGAAATCAGGGTCTTGTCCAGTAGGGCCATGTACGTGTAAACCTAATTCGCTCGCTTGGCTGATTGCTTTAACGGCAAGTTCGCCATAACGAGAGGAATTTGCTTTAGAACCCCAAGCCAAGCCTTCTTGCAAAAGTTCAAGGTTCAGGTTTTTGTATTCCGTGCCGCCTTCGGGTTTATACCAAACCCAAACGAGGAAACGTTCGCCCGTGGAGTCAACTTCCCATTCCGCGCCGTCCGATTCGATGACGATAGAGGAGGCGGTGGTTAAAGCGTTTTTCGTGTAGTTGGATGCTTTTTTGCCCCATTCTTCAATTTTACCCGTGGATTCGGGGGTATTTACTGCCGCATATCTCGCCTTCAAAAGGTTGGTTTTTACGAGATTTGCCATACTTGCAGGAACCTTGAAGTGGGAGGTGTCACCGTCAACGTGATTCACGAGGGTGACTTCCTCCTTCAAGCTGGAACTGTGCGTATCCAGGGAAACCTGCGAAGCGTAGTCGATTTTTTCGGGTTTCGAACCAAAGAAATCGCAGGAAACCAAACAGAATACGGAACAAATCAGCAATAAAAATGCTAAAAATTTCTTTTTCATAGGTTATACCTGTTAAAATTATCTATCGTACTTCTTCTGCAAGGTCGTTTGCGACTTAGTAAAGATGTCTTCGATAAGCTGAGCTACGGTCTTACCGCCTTCGGGTTCGTTACGGAAGCAGTCTTTCATCAAGACAGCCATATCCTTACGAGCAGCAGACGAACCTGCAAATGCAGGGGATACGAAAAGGTAAGAACTACCGTCGGTATTCTTCATCGTAGACAATTCCATCGTCTTCAAAACGCTGGTAGCCTGCAAGTTCTTATTGCCGTCTGCCTTAGCAAGGAATTTTGCATACGTTTCGTTGGTCTTGATGGACTGAATAACGGGCGTATAACCGTTGTTCATGGAACATCTTGCCTGGAATTCGTGATTCGTCGTAAGGAACTTAGCGAACAACCAAGCTGCTGCAATTTCCTGGTCATTTTGCTTATTGAACAAGCAGATGGAAGGACCTTGAGAAATCATCTTCACGTTTTCTTTGTCTGCCTGAGGAATGGGAGCGATACCTACGGTGAAAGGATAGCTCTTATCCTGCAAAGGATCGGGGCACTGATAGGTTGCGCCTGCAGACGAACCGATACACATATAGCACTTAACCTTCGTAGGATCTACTTGGGTAAAGAGGTCGGAGGTGTAGCTCTTGAAGATTTCTTCCGTCGTTACGTAACCAGCCTTATACCAGTTTCTGAAATATTCTACAAATTCACGGTTCTTTTCGTTGTTGAATACGAAATAGTTGCCCTTTTCCGACGTGGTGTAACCGGACTTATACTGTTCGGTCATCGTGATGAACCAGTTTGCACCAGAGTCATAACCGAGAGGAATACAAGGATTAGCCTCCAAACCGCCTTCTTTTGCGCTTTCAATTTGAAGAATCTTCTTGCAAGTAGCTTCCATTTCTGCCCAAGTGGTAGGAACGTCAAGCTCGTTTTCGGTGAAGTATTCTACGTTGTAATACAACAATTCGGTCGATTTCAACATAGGCAAAGTATACATCGTCTTTGCGTCGTCGTAAATTTGACCTTCTTCGTAGTAGAAAGGAACGTAATCCCCAGGATTCGTAAGACCAAACGTTTCACCCGTATCAGCTACTTTGTCTGTGTTCGCAATCCAACCGTCAAGGGGAAGGGTAGCTTCTGCTTTGTTATACATAGCAACGTGGTCGGGATAGCAATACGCCAAGGAAGGAGCAAGACCCGTAGAAAGTTCGGTGGTGATTTGGTCGAGAACGCCGTCATAATCGCCGAAGGATTTCTGTTCTACCTTAATGTTGGGATAGATCTTATTGAAATCCGCAATACCGGTGGTAAGAATGTCTCTCAACGCGCTACCCATACAGTGATAGAAACTGATGGTAACCTTTTCGCCGTTGTATACCACTGGGCTAGCCATGCCGTCACGAAGACCGCTGACGGTTTCGCCGCCACAGGACGTCGCCGTAAGCGTGCTACCTGCGATCAACAAAGAGGAGGTAACAGAGAAGAGTAATTTGGTGATTTTTTTCATAACAAATACTTCCTTTATATTATATAAATATTTTTGCTTTTAATAATTGATGAGGGGGACTTAACCCTTAATGCCGCTTCTGGATACGCCATGCATGATATATTTTCTGAGGAAAATGAATACCATGAACAAAGGAATAGAAACCACGGTAACCGCCGCCATTTGGATAGGGATATCGGGTTCTTGCGCATCTGCGCCGGTATCGATGATTTCACGCAACATAACGGTAATCAAGTTATAATTGTCGTTGTTAATCGTCAACTTAGGCCACATATACGTGTTCCAAGCGCCCATCATCTTCAAAATGGTAATAGAGATAAGGGTGGGCATAGCAAGGGGGATCATAACCTTGATGAGGTATTTAAAATCCGTCGTGCCGTCAATCTTTGCCGCCAAATACAGTTCGTTAGGGATCTGCATGAAGTTCTGTCTCAAAAGGTAGATATAGAACACGCTGACAAGGAAAGGGATGGTCAAGGTCATAAACGCATTTGCCGCATGAGGGAAGTTAAACGGCGCACCCGTGCTGCCTTGTATATGCCACTTGAAATCAACATAAGTTGCATAATTTGTAATGGTGAATAATTCGCCAGGGATCATCATCGTCGCCAAAAGGAAAGCGAAGAATGCATTTTTACCCTTAAATTCCAATCTTGCCAAAGCAAACGCCGAAAGAATGGTGATCACCAAGGAGAAGATGGTAGAAGCCAAGCCGACAATCAAAGTATTGATTAAATACTTGTGTAATTGCTTGGTGGTGAATACTTCCGCGTAGTTGAGGAAATCTCTTTTTCCTTCGGGGAAGAGCACCATTTCCAACTCTTTCGTATAATACTCAGTATGTGATTTTAAGGATGCGGAAATCATCCAAAGGAAGGGGAAGATAACGATAAACGCCATAATCCCTAAGAAAAGGTACAGGCCAATCTGCGCAAAAATCTTACCAATAAGTTGTTTTTTGGTTACTTGATTGATATTCTGTTCGTGCATTACGCCTTTAATAAGCGAGGAGGTTTCAGAAGTGGTTACGTTTTCGTTTACATTTAATTCACTCATAACTTACCTCCTTAATAATGCGTTTTCTTCTTGCTGACTTGCAAGTTAATCATCGTAATAATGAAGATGATAACGAAGAGGATAATTGCCGCCGCACTGGCAGAACCGTATTGCGTGTTACCCTTGATGTTATCATAAATGAAGGCAACCATGGTATACATGTCCGTGGGGATCGGGTCGCCAAATACACCGATGATACTGGTATATTCTTTGAAACCGCCGATAAAGCCCGTAATAACAACGTATGCAATCATCGGGGAAAGCATGGGAACGGTAATTCTCGTGAATACTCTCCACTTCGGGGTGCTGTCGATTTTTGCCGCTTCGTAATATTGTTTGTTTACACTTTGCAAACCGCCGAGCAAAATTAAGATTTTGAAAGGCAATGCGTTCCACGTGATGTAGACAACCATAACGGTCATTTTTGCGATATAACCGCTAGTACCTGTGCCGTCCAACCAGTTTATGGGTTCGCCGCCCAGTTTCATAATTAATGTATTGATGAAACCGAATGCTTCTACGTATTCCGTACCAAGATCGGGTTGACCTCTAAGGTTAAAGAGTGCGCCGAATACCATACCGATTGCAATCGAGTTGGTAACGTAGGGCAGGAAGAAGATGGTTTGAAGCAATTTTCTCAAAGGCTTGATTGCATTCAAGCATACCGCGATCAATAATGCAAGAATCGTTGAAAGAGGAACGGTGATAACCGTCAATAATAACGTATTTTTCAATGCCGTCGGGAAAGTTTCCCCAGAGTCAATAATGTTGATAAAGTTTTGGATACCAAATTCCCATACGTAGTTTTTGTCAATACTGTCGTAATTATTTGAAAAAGCAAAGAAAACAGTATTAAAGATGGGATAAACGGTAAAGATGGCAAGCAATACAACAGCGGGAGCCAAGTAAATCCAAGCCTTCCATTTATCAAACTTTCTTACAGCCTGATTGATAATGAAACCCTGATATACCCAAGCCACGCAAAACGTTTGCCAAACCCATTTCACGCAGAAGGTTTTCCAAATCCAATCTACGAAAAAGGTTTTCAATGCGTTTTTAATAGCCATTATTCAGCATCCTCCCCAAGACGAATTCTTTCTTCGGTTTCAGCGTCAAACAAGAAAGTCTTATGTGCTTTTAAGGAGAAACGAACGGTTGCGCTGCTAACGTCAATCGAGTTGTCTGCGTCGATAATAGAACGGATAACGGGATTGAGGGAAGCCTCGTGACGGGAAACGACGCTCACGTCGCGGCCCATAACTTCGAGGTTGGAAAGTTCGCATTCTAAAGCTCCGTTATCATCGAGAATAAAGCCTTCGGGACGAACGGCAATGGTAACGTCTCTGTCTTCCATGCCGGGAACGTCTAAAACAGCCGCGTCGCCGATGTATACCTTTTCGTCTTGTATACAACCCTTGAATACGTTGATAGGGGGCGTACCCAAGAATTTTGCAACGAAAAGATTGATGGGATCGTCGTAAATTTCCTGAGGCTTACCAACCTGCTGTACAACGCCCAGTTTCATAACGACGATCATATCGGAAATACTCATAGCTTCTTCTTGGTCGTGCGTTACGAATACGGTGGTGATACCCGTTTCTTTTTGGATTCTTCTGATTTCTTCACGCGTCTGCAAACGGAGACGTGCGTCGAGGTTGGAAAGAGGCTCGTCCAAAAGCAAAACGCGGGGCATTTTAACAAGTGCACGCGCAATAGCAACACGTTGCTGCTGACCGCCCGAAAGTTCGCTGGGCTTTCTGTCCATAAGCTCGTCAATTTGAACAAGCTTAGCAACTTCGTGCGCTCTTTCGATCATAGCGGGCTTTGTCATCTTGTCCTCGCCCTTGAGATTCTGCAAGGGGAAAAGAATGTTTTGAAGTACGGTCATATGCGGATAAAGCGCATAGTTTTGGAATATGCGACCAATACCTCTGTTTTCGGGGGAAAGCTCGGTTACGTCTTCGTCTCCGAAGAAAATCTTACCGCCGGTAGGCTGTTGCAGGCCGCTAATCATGTACAAGGTGGTCGACTTACCGCAACCGGAAGGGCCGAGAAGCCCTACGAGCTTACCATCGGGAATTGTAAACGTAAAGTTGTTTACAGCTACGACTTCTTCGCCAGACTTTTTATTACGGCTGGGGAAGACTTTTGTCAGGTTTTGCAATTCTACTTTCATAATTTCTCCTTATAGAATCCAAAGATGAATTTTATACAAATCTATGTGGTCGAGCCACAATTAATTTTCTGTGTTAGGGGTGGAAACGTCAGACGTTTCGCTCGCTTCTGCCGCTTCCTGCGCTTTATACGCTTCCAATTCTTCTTGGGTATCGAAAATTTGTTGGCTTGCGTAATCCACAACGGCGCTATCAGAGAGTAAATCGTGAATGGAAGCATGCATAGGGGTTCTAAACATAACGAAGATTTGCAATACTTGCACCAATCCCGCGGCGATGATCCCAACGCTACCCATGGTGCACAATAATAGAACCGCCATCGTTTCCATTGCATATAATCCAATGATGGAACGTACGAACAGAACGGGGGTGGAGATCTTTACGCAGTTGGTTCTAATAACAGCAAGCCCAAAAATCTTTTTCCCCAAAGTACGTCCATGTTTGAAGATAATGGGAAGAACGAAGTACCAAACCATAAACGTCAAAAACAGGGAAATGCAGAAGGTGGAAACCATAATGGAAATCAGCTGCGAAGAAAGCTTAGTAGCTTGTTCATCCTTTTCCAAATTATCGTTGATTTCCTTTTGTGCCTCTGCTTTCTTCTGGTTGTAGTCGCTTTTCGCGTCTTCTCCCATTTGATTGTATTCTTCTGCGGATAAATCGAAGTCTATGCCGTATTTTGTTTCGGCTTGCTCTGTATATACCGTCTGAATCGCGGTAAATTGTTCATAATATTCATCGTAGCGAAAAATTTGGAGGGTAGGAATCGCTAATCCCATCGCAATAACGATGGTCATAACCGCATCAAACATCCATGCGGAAATTCTTTTCCAAAAATTCGCTTTTTGAATTGTAATTGCCATAAAAAAGCCTCTAAGGGAAATAGTCGTTAAATATTAAAAATATTTCGGTTGACAACTGTCCACAAAAAATGTGGATAACCCGACATTACGTCATTATACATATCTATCCTAACACAATTTTCGACAAAATGCAAATTATTTTTCGTAAAAAATGAAAAAAGAATAAAATTTTATTTATAAAAAATTGAAATAAGCGTGAAGTGAAAATCGACATTTATGATTGCTGAAAAGAAAAAGCAGGAAATACCTAAGAAATTTTGCCGTACTTCTTGACAGCTTTTCAGAAATTTGGTATAATAATACAAATATCCAAAATGGAGAGCAATTATAATGATTGACGTTAAAAATATCTTATCGAAATGCGATCATACGTTGCTTGCGCAAACGGCAACGTGGGAACAAATTAAAAAAATTTGCGACGACGGCATGAAATATGCAACGGCGTCCGTTTGTATTCCGCCCAGCTTTGTCGAACAGGCAAAGAAGTACGTAGGGAACAAGTTGGCAATTTGCACGGTTATCGGTTTCCCTAACGGTTATAATACGACGGAAGTGAAAGTGTTCGAAACGAAAGACGCTATTTCTAAGGGCGCAGACGAAATCGATATGGTCATCAATATCGGCCTTCTTAAACAAGGAGAAGATGGGCAGGTATGCGATGAAATTAAAAAAATCAAAGAAGCCTGTGGGGATAAAATCCTGAAAGTTATCATTGAAACGTGCTTGCTCACCGAAGAGGAAAAGCTGCGCATGTGCAAGATTGTTACGGAGGCAGGCGCGGATTACATTAAAACCTCTACGGGCTTTTCGACGGCAGGCGCTACGCTGGAAGACGTGCGCTTGATGCGTGAAAACGTAGGCGAAAAGGTGTTGGTGAAAGCAGCAGGCGGTATTTCCGGTTTGGAAGACGCGCAAAACTTCTTGGATATAGGTGCTTCACGTCTTGGTACCAGCCGCGTGGTAAAAGCGGTACAAGGGATCGAAGGCAAAGGTTATTAAGAATAGAAAAAAGGAGAATATATTATGTCAGTTCCTACCCCTCATATTTCCGCAAAGTACGGTGATTTTGCAAAGACGGTTTTGATGCCGGGAGATCCTTTGCGCGCGGAATTTATCGCAAAAAATTATTTGGAAAATGCAGTACTTGTGAACAACGTTCGCGGCGTACAAGGTTATACGGGTTATTATAAGGGCAAAAGAGTATCGGTTATGGCGTCCGGTATGGGACAACCTTCGATCGGCATTTACTCTTATGAGTTGTATCATTTCTATGGTGTGGAAACGATTATAAGAGTCGGTTCTTGCGGCTCGTTCTCGCCCGAGCTCCATGCGCGTGATATCATCATTGCGATGGGAGCATGTACGAATGGAAACTACGCTTCGCAGTATAATTTACCTGGAACGTTCTGTCCCATTGCGGATTTTAATATGGTACGCAAAGCGGCAGACGAATGCGAAAAGATGGGTGTAAATTATCGCGTTGGTAACATACTGTCTTCGGATATGTTCTACGACGATGCAAACTCCGGTATGCAATGGGCAAAGATGGGGGTACTCGGCGTAGAAATGGAATCGGCGGCGTTGTATTGTAACGCGGCAAGAGCAGGCAAAAAAGCATTGTGTATTTGTACGGTAAGCGATTCTTTCGTGTATCCCGAAGAAAATACAACGGCGGAGGAAAGACAGGTTTCTTTCACAAAGATGATGGAAATCGCATTGACGATCGCTGAAGAATAACGATATAGGAGAACGCCATGGCAAAACGCGCGTTTTTGATAGTTTTAGATAGTGTCGGCATCGGAGAGATGCCCGACGCCAGATTGTGGAACGACGAGGGCAGCAATACCTTAGCCGCTATTCGTAACCATGTGGAATTTGATTGCCCCAACCTCGCGAAAATGGGGCTTTTTAACATAGACGGGATAGGGGAAAACAAGGTTTCACCTCGTACCTGCTATGCTCGAATGCGTGAAGCATCGAAAGGAAAAGATACAACAATCGGGCATTGGGAAATTGCAGGGATTTACTCGCCCAGTCCCTTGCCCACCTATCCGAACGGCTTTCCCGAAGAGGTGATCGAAGCGTTTGAAAAAGCTACGGGTAGAGGCGTGCTTTGCAACAAGCCGTATTCCGGCACGGAAGTCATCAAAGACTACGGTGAAGAGCATTTGCGCACGGGCAAACTGATTGTGTATACTTCTGCGGACAGCGTATTCCAAATTGCGGCGCATGAGGATCTAGTGCCAATTAAAGAGCTGTATCGCTATTGCGAGATTGCAAGAGAATTGTTGCAAGGCGAGCACGGTGTGGGCAGAGTTATTGCAAGGCCCTTTGAAGGCGCGTATCCTTTCAAGCGCACGTCAAGACGTCACGATTATTCGTTGAAACCGCCCGCGCCTACCCTTCCTCAGCAAATGAAGGATGAGGGGCTCGACGTGATTTCCGTCGGTAAAATTTTTGATATTTTTGCAGGGGAAGGCTTCACGGAAAGTTATCCTACTGTCAACAATGAAGACGGCATGGATAAGACCATGGGTATCGCAAAACGCGATTTTAACGGACTTTGTTTTGTGAATTTAGTGGATTTTGACATGGTTTACGGACACCGTAACGACGTGGCTGGTTATGCCAAAGCTTTGACCACTTTTGATAAGCGTTTAGGGGAATTGCTTCCGCTTTTGACGGAAGAGGATTTATTGATTATTACGGCAGATCACGGTTGTGATCCGTCTACGCCGTCCACCGATCACTCTCGCGAATATACGCCCATGATTGCATACGGTAAAAAGTTAAAAGAGGGCGTGAATTTAGGCACGAGAGAAAGCTTCGCCGACATCGGCGCAACTGTTTTAGAATGGTTTGGGTTATCGGCGGAAAAGATTTACGGCAAGAGCTTTTTGAAGGAGATTACAAATGACTGACCGTGAGTTACTGTTGTTGGCTGTCGAAGCAAGAAAGAAATCCTATTCACCCTATTCGGGGTTCAAGGTAGGCGCGGCGCTTTTGTGTAAAAGCGGAAAAGTATATACAGGCTGCAATATTGAAAATGCGGCGTACACGCCCACGAATTGTGCGGAGCGTACAGCGATTTTCAAAGCGGTGAGCGAGGGAGAAAGAGAGTTTCTTTCCATCGCCATTGTAGGCGGAAACGGTGAAGAACCTGCCGATTTTTGCGCGCCTTGCGGCGTCTGCCGTCAGGTGTTAGCGGAATTTTGCGACGGGGATTTTCGAATTTTGCTCGGAACGCCCGATCACGTGCAAGTATACACACTTGACGAGCTGTTGCCGCGCTCGTTTGGCAAAAGTGATTTGAGGTAAAAGGATGAGAATGTATGATATTATCCGCAAGAAACGCGACGGCGGCGAGCTGAGCGAGGCGGAAATTAACTGGGTAATTACGAATTACGTAAAGGGAGAAATTCCCGATTACCAGGTATCTGCGCTTTGTATGGCGATTTATTTCCAAGGCATGACGCTTGAGGAAACGACGGCGCTTACGTTTGCCGTCCGTGATTCGGGGGACAGACTGGATTTCTCTGAAATCCACGGTTTGCGTGTGGACAAGCATTCCACGGGCGGCGTTGGGGATAAAACGAGCCTTGTCGTTGCGCCGATTGTGGCGTGTCTTGGTGTAAAAGTTGCTAAGATGAGTGGAAGAGGGCTCGGGCATACAGGTGGTACGATTGATAAACTGGAAGCGATTCCCGGTTTCCGTACCGATATACCGGTAGAAGAATTTAAAAATATCGTTAATGAAATCGGTATTGCAATCGTTGGGCAGAATGCCGAGCTCGCGCCGGCGGATAAGCTGTTATATGCTTTGCGCGACGTAACGGCGACGGTGGACAGTCTGCCGTTAATTGTGTCGAGTATTATGGGTAAAAAGCTTGCGGCGGACGACGATTGTATTGTTTTGGACGTAAAAACGGGCAGCGGATCGTTTATGAAAACACCTGAAAAGAGCCGTGAACTTGCGGAATGGATGGTGGAGATCGGCAAGCGCGCAGGTAAGCGCATGAGAGCGTTGATCACGGACATGGATAGGCCCTTGGGGTATGCAATCGGCAATTCCTTAGAGGTTATCGAGGCGATTGAAACGTTAAAAGGGAAAGGCCCTGAAGACCTTACCGAGCTCTGTATTGCCTTGGCGGCGCACATTTTGGCGCTGGCGGAAAAGGGAACGTACGCAGAGTGTGAAAACATGGCAAAGAACGCAATCGCAAGCGGCGAAGCGTTGCAAATGTTTGCGCGCATGGCAGAGGCGCAAGGCGGGAATAAGGAATGGATTTTGCATCCCGAAAATTTCCCCAAAGCGAAATATTCCCATGCGGTCACGGCGAAGGAAAGCGGCTATATTGTTGGCGTGGATACGGAAAGCTACGGCGTAGCGAGCTTGCTTCTTGGCGCAGGTAGAAACACCAAAGAGGATAAAATTGATGCGGCGGCAGGCGTTTATCTTTGTAAAAAGACGGGCGACTACGTAGAAAAAGGTGAAACGATTGCGATTTTGTATTCCGAAAAAGAAAGTGGTTTTAAGGCCTCAGAAGAACGATTGCTTTCAGGGACTCGCTTTGGCAAGGAAAAACCGCAAGCCGAACCATTGATATTAGACGTTGTAGAATAAATGATAAAAAAGGATGCTGTTGCATCCTTTTTTTAGGGCGTTATTGTTGACAAAATGATAACAAAAGAGTATAATGGCTTAAATTAGAAATTAATGAGAGGATATATATGTGTGAAACAAAATTTCGAAGGACAAAATTTGCTTGCTACGCGGCGTATTTTACGATGTCGTCGGTATTTTGTCTGCCCCCGTTGTTGTTTGTAACCTTTCACGAAAGCTACGGTATATCGTGGACGTTGCTTGGTACGTTGATTTTGACGAATTTTTGCACGCAACTACTTGTCGATTTTGTTTTTACCGCTTTTGCGAAAAAATTTAACATAGCTAACATTGTAAGGACTATGCCCTTAATCACTTCTTTTGGGCTGCTGATATACGCCTTGTCGCCTATTATTTTTACGGGAAATTATGTGTATATCGGTCTTTTGCTCGGTACGGTGATATTTTCTGTTTCCGCAGGACTTTCCGAGGTGCTGTTAAGCCCGACGATTGCGGCAATTCCGTCTAAAAATCCGCAACGGGATATGAGCTTATTGCATTCTTTGTATGCATTTGGGGTTTTCTTCGTTGTGGTATGCGGAACGCTGTTTTTGAAAATATTCGGCTCGGATACATGGATGTATTTGACGATGTGTTTTGCGGCTTTGCCGATTATTGCGGCGGTGCTTTTCATGATTTCGCCTATGCCCGATATGAATTTGGGGGAAAGCGGCGCGAAAGCGGAAGCAAACAAGGGCAAAACGCTTAAAATCATGCTTTGCGTGTTGTGTATTTTCTTGGGAAGCTGTGCGGAAAATGTTATGTCCAACTGGGTTTCCAGCTATATGGAAGCCGAACTTGGGTTCGACAAAACGTTGGGCGATATCTTGGGAATGGCAGGGTTTGCAATTCTGCTTGGCGCTACAAGAGTTTGCTATGCAAAATGGGGCAAAAATATTTGGAAAATGCTACTTATCGGCATGGTGGGGGCGTTTGTGTGTTACTTTGTTGCAGGTATATCACAGCACGCAATTCCCGCATTTATTGCTTGTGTATTTACGGGATTTTTCACAGCAATGCTTTGGCCGGGATCTTTGATTTTGATGGAAGAAAAAGTGGACGGAGTAGGTGTTGCTGCATACGCGTTAATGGCGGCAGGCGGAGATTTGGGCGCGTCGTTTGCTCCACAGCTTATGGGGATTGTTTCCGACTATGCCGGAATGCAAACGGGAATGCTGATTAGCGCCATTTTCCCGCTTTTGGGAATAGTTGTTTTGTTGACAATGTCGCGTATATTCAAAAAGAAAATTTAATATAGTCCGCAAAACGAAACAGATAAATGAAAAAGCCGAGAAAAATGTTCTCGGCTTATATTTTTTTTTGTATGGTAAAAGCAACTTGAATTGAACTTTTAAGTTTCATCTCCTAAAAGAACATTTACATTAACGTCTAATGCGGTTGCCAGTGCTTTTAGATAACTTGCTTTCGGTTCGTTGATGTTATTTTCCCAAATGGAGATCATTCCGTTTGACACGCCGACGAGCTTAGCAAGTTCCGGTTGCGTCAATCCTTTTTCTAATCGCAAAGATTTAATTGTTTCACCTAATCCTTTCATAATTATATTTATTTTATCAGAAAACTAAGAATAATGCTTGGCTTCTTAGAAATCTAAGAATATAATATTCATAATAAGGAGTAAGGAATGAAATATACGGAAGCAGTTGGTAGAAGATTAGGTGAATTATTAAAAGAAGCGAATTTTACTCAAAGACAATTTTCGCAAAAAAGCAATATATCAAGGGTTACAATCAACAGAACGATCAACGGCAGGGTTAGTGTTATAACGTTTGAAACGCTAATTGTATTTTGCAAAACACTCAATATTACGTTGAGGGATTTTTTCGCCTCGGAATTGTTTAATGACAATATAGAATTTGGCGAAAAGAAAAAGGGGAGGCGTGTGTAATCTTAGATTATTTTATATATTAGTGGAGCAAGCTGAGCAGACGAATCGCTGCGTATACAGCGTTTCGGCGAACGCTTATCCACAAAACAAAAAACACGCCCATCAGGCGTGTTTTTTGTTTTGGTGTAGTTAAAGCAACTTAAATCGAAGCGGTGTAGCTGCTTATTTTCTTTAGAATCCATTTTATTAAGAAAAACAGCCCGATAAACACCGCAACAAATACGGCAAACAATGTAAGCGTATAGAACCAGTTTATACAGAACCAACCGTACGTTGAAGATGGAAACACTTCGTATAAGAATTTTAAAGGTGTGCCTTTATAATTATAAAGGTAAAAATAGTTAGGTTCCCAAGCAAAAACCTCGCGGAAAGCAGAGTTGCATATAATTGCGATAATCGACAGAGAACCAATCAACGCAAGGGAATACAGTAAATCGCGGTTATTCAATTTCGGCTTAAGGACAAAAACGCCGTAGAGCGCACAAACAATAATAAAAATATGTCCCCAAATGTATGTTTGAGGTCTTATTTTTAAAAGCGTATCGTAATTTGCGAGAGCGTCTGCAAATACCATCGCCAAAAAAGCAGGAATCATGTTAAAACAGAAGGACGTGACAATCAGACACCTATTTTTTGTCAACAAAGCAAGTCCTGCAACGAGGCTGCCGATATGGCAAACCTGTAAGGGGATAACTTCTGCACCCCAGCCTTGGCGGAGAAAAATATCTACGTTTCTAACGATGATTATCGAAACTGAAATTGCGCCAAGCACTGCACTCACGATATATTTTATTTTTTCACTGCGGTTTCTTACGAGAAAATAAATCCCGAGAAATATTGCGAAAGGGGAAATCATATATAAAAAATGAAAAACAGACCAAAGCTCAAAAATCATAATTGTTCCTTCATTTGTCATAATATATTTGTTAAATTATACTATATGTGTATAAAAAAATCAAGTAAATTATCTTATCTTGCAAAGCGTTTTGTTTGCGCGCTAAACTCGAACTACAGCGACCTTGTTACCTTGGTGGAGATAAGCGAATCCTCGCCTATGGCGAGAGTATCCTCGCGCCGTCAAGAGTACGGAAGAAATAAGATTTGCATTGCGGACGCTCGTCACGCGACCCGCTGATAATTCAGCGGTTCTCACAATTATTACATATATAAGCGGATTCTTGTGCTAGCACAAGAGTTTCCTCGCACCGACGAGGTTACACTTATCACAAGATTGGATTTGCGGATGCTCGTCACACGAACCGCTGCGTATACAGCGTTTCGGCGAACGCTTATCCACAAAACAAAAACACGCCCATTAAGGCGTGTTTTTGTTTTGGTGGAGATAAGCGGATTCGAACCGCTGGCCTCCTCGTTGCGAACGAGGCGCTCTACCAACTGAGCCATATCCCCAAACGTGATTTCATTATATACTCTTTTGGATAGGTTGTCAATAATTTTTTATCCGATTTAAAAAAAATATACGCTGTATTTCGTCAAATTACGACAAAATGACGTAAGTTTTTATCGAAAGCTTGACTTTTTTTATCATTTATGATAATATAATAAACAGTGCAGTAAAATTTACAGCGAAAAAGGAAGTTTTATGTTAGAAATTATTGAAGTAAACAACAGAAAAACGAGAAAAGAATTTGTGGAATATCCTTTGCGACTCTATAAAGGGAATCCTTATTTTGTTCCACCTCTTTACGGCGATGAAATGGCTATGTTCACCAAGAAGAATATTTACATGAAGACGTGTAAATCCGCATTTTTCCTTGCACAAAGAGATGGTAAGACGGTAGGTAGAATCCAAGGCATTATTCAAAATCAGTATAACGATATTCACGGTACGAAACAGGCGCGTTTTACTCGCTTCGATTGCGAGGATAACGTAGAAACAGCCAAAGCTTTGTTTGATGCGGTGGAAGCATGGGCAAAAGCGGAAGGCATGGAACATATCGTGGGCCCCTTGGGATATAGCGATCTGGAAAGAGAAGGCTTGCTGATTGAGGGGTTCGATTATCTTTGTACGTTCGAAGAACAGTACAACTATCCGTACTATGCAGGGTTGATTGAGGCGCAGGGCTACGTGAAAGACGTAGACTGGGTGGAATCCCGACTCTTCAAAATGACCGCGCCCGACGAAAGATTGAGGAAGTTGGCGACGCGCGCTTTGCAACGCAACAATTTGCACCTTGGCGGCGAGGGATTGTCCATGAATGCGTTCGTGAACAAGTATGCAAAGGGCATTTTCGAATGCATTGACGAATGCTATAAAGAGCTGTACGGCGTTGTTCCGTTCACAACAGAGATGATGAATCAGATGATCGGGCAATTTAAGCTGATGCTCAACCGTAAGTTCGTGATGGTTATCTGCGACGAAAACGAAAAGGTAGTGGGATTTGGTATCGTATTGCCAGGCATTGGCGAAGCTGTGCAAAAGAGTGGCGGTAGATTGACACCTGCTTGCTTGATTCGTTTACTGAAAGCGATCAAAAAACCCAAGAGCATCGATTTGGCGTTGGTGGGGATTCTTCCTCAATACAGAAAATCCGGGCTCACCGCGTACATGTTCACGATGTTGCAAGATATGCTCTCTACCCCCGGCGTAGAATATTTGGAAACCAACCTCAATTTGGAATCGAACACTAGCATTCAAGCTGGTTGGAAACATTTCGAATCCATTCAGCATAAGCGTAGACGTTCGTATATCAAGATGTTATAAAAAAAACTCCCGTCGAAGAGGACGGGAGTTTTTATATGTAGTATTTATTCTTCGAATTTGTTTTCCAAGAAGCGTTTCACGTCGTAGTTTTGTCTATACACGAGGTAGGTGGTAACGTTTGGCGCTGTAAAATCTTTCAGGTAAACCTCTTCTAAAACGCCGCTTTCCAACTTATCCTTAATGAGCTTGTAGGGGAGGAAGGAATATCCAAGTCCGTTTTCCAAGTAGGGTAACAGCTTGGATGAGTTATCCACATCCAAACGGAAGATATGGTTCTTAGGGAAGAGAGAGCGAATAAACACGCCCGCTTCAGACAGTGTGAAATCGCACATGAGATAGGGGATTTTTGCAAGCTGCGCTTTTAAAATACCCTCGGGGTATTCGTTGTAGCCTTTTTTACAAACAAGCGCAACTCTATCCACGTCGTACACGTCGCAGTTATACCCGATTCTCTTCAAGGGAATGGCGGAGAATACCATATCCAACATATTATCTTGCAAAGACTGGATAAGATCAAGCGAGTGTCCAAGCATAACCTTAATCGAAGTGATGCTGTTATCCTTCAAGCATTGGTCAACCAAGGGCTTAACGTATACTTCGTAGTTTGCGTTAATTGCGCCGATGGCAAACTTACGGCTATGGCTGGAAAGCGCGTTCATTTCCTCGATAGAGGTATTTTGTAATTCCAAAATACGTTCTGCATAGCGCAGGAAAATTTCGCCGGCTTCCGTCAGTTTTACCGTTTTCGATCCGCGGGTAAACAGCTTTTTGCCCACTTCCTTTTCCAACTCGCTAATACGGTTGGTAACGGTGGATTGCGCAATATACAGCTGTTCTGCCGCAAGCGTGAAATTCTTCACTTTGGATAAGTAGATAAATGTTTTAAGTTCTTCTGTATTCATTTGAAAAATTGATTATCCTTATCATTTTAATCTATTAGACAAATTATAACATCATTAGATGGAAAAATCAAGTATCTAAACTAAAAAACTTATAAAAAATAGAAACTTTTTTATTTTATCGCAGGAGATTGACAAAAAAGTATAAAACGTGTATACTGAAAAGAGTAGGAGAAATGCCATGAGTGAGAACAAAATCACGCAAAACGTGCGGAATTTGAAAAAAGAACTGGAAAAGGGTAACGCATACGGGGAAAAGGTATGGTTGGTTGCGGCGACGAAAACGCAATCGGTTGAAGCGATCAACGAAGCGATTGCCGCAGGCGTCGACGCCGTTGCGGAAAATAAACCGCAGGAATTTCGTGATAAAAACGAGTTTTTATCCCCTTGCGCACAGCATTTTATAGGGCACTTGCAGACGAATAAAGTGAAATATTTAATCGGTAAAATTTCACTGTATCATTCCTGTGATCGGGACGAGCTGGCTGCGGAAATCGCAAAGCGTTCGAACGCGATGGGGATTGTTTCCGATATTTTAATTCAAGTCAATATCGGCAACGAGGCGTCGAAAGGCGGTTATGCTTATGAGGAAGGGAAAGCAGTGTTCGAACGTTTGTGTAAGACGGACGGTTTGCGTGTAAAAGGTTTTATGGCAATGCTGCCCGACGTGGATGACGAGGTGCTTCTCCGCAGCTTGACGAGGAAGATGCGCGCGCTGTTTGAATGGGCAAAAACGCAATCGGCGGACGTAGAGTACTTATCGATGGGTATGAGTGGCGATTACGCATTGTGCATTGCAGAGGGGAGCAACATGATCCGTGTGGGCTCTACCATCTTTGGAGCAAGGGAGTATGGCAACAATTAAGAAACGGAAAAACAGATGGCTGGCAACATTTTGCGGCTTTCTTATATTTGTTTTCATTGCAATTTCCGTGTTGCAGATAGGGAGCATATACAGCGAACGTACGTGGACGCATTACCGCCCCGATTACGAAAAAGTGGATATTCAGCCTATATTAAATAAAGCCGAGCGAACAGACGAAGATTATGAAATTCTATACCGACAAACGGGTTTGACGAAGTTGGGTATTGAGGGTATGCTCACCGCAGGAAAAGCAAAGCAGATATTAGAGCTGCAGGCGTTCTTTTTTAAGGATAGAGAAATTCTGTTAGATGCATACATGCCCTTTGCATATATGGAAAATATAGCGGCGAAAGCGCCGATGGCAGTGTTGGAAGAAGGGGACATTATCGTTACGGCTGCAAGCCGTTTTTCGTGGTTCCGATTTGGGCATTCTGGGCTAGTCGTAGATGGGAAACAGCGTACGACGGTGGAATCGATTTCTCCTGGAACGAAAAGCCGCATAGAGCCTGCGGATGATTTTTCTACGCGCGCTAATTTTATCATTCTTCGTCCCAAGGTGGATAAAGAAACGAAACGAAAGATTGCGGAATTTGCGAAAACGGAGCTTGTAGGGCTTCCGTATCAGTTCACAGCAGGTGTATTTTCCCCAAAATACGCAGAAGATGGGTTGAAATCTACGCAATGTGCGCATTTGATTTGGTATGCGTATAAAAAGTTCGGCTGGGATTTAGATAGCAACGGCGGCGCGATTGTAACGCCGCAGGATATGGCACTTTCTCAACACGTGGAAGTGGTACAAGCGTACGGTTTCAATTTAGATAAACTGTGGAGTGTATGATCATGGAAAATCAAAAAAAATACGCCCTGGTAACGGGTGCGACGGGCGGTTTGGGTAAAGCGTTTACGGAAGTTTTAGCAGAGCGCGGCTACGCGCTGCTTTTGACGGGCAGAAGCGAGGAAAAACTGCTTGCTTTACAAAACGAATTGACGGCGAAACACCCTAACTTGGAAAGCTATATATACCCTGCGGATTTATCAAATGAGGAGAGCAGGTGCGCAATGATGGATAAGATTGCAAGCGAGGGGAAGCGGCTTTCTCTGCTTGCGAACGTAGCAGGCGCAGACGTGCAGAAAGGTTTGACGGAATATACCCAAGGCAAGATTGCGTTTCAATGCCGTGTGAATTTCGAGGCGGCGGTTGCGCTCAGCCGATTTGCGATCGAACATAAGGCGGAACGTTTGGAAATTGTCAACGTTTCCTCGGTTTCGGGTATTTATCCTATGCCGTATTTTGCAATTTACAGCGCGACGAAAGGGGCACTTACCTCGTTTTCGCAAGCCTTGCGAGAGGAAATGAAGGGCAAAGGGGTTGCCGTAACGGCGATTTTGCCCGGCGCAATGCCGACGAGGGCAGATATTAAAGAGCAAATCAAAGGGCAAGGCTTATGGGGAAAAATGGCGGCAAAAACACCTCGCGAGGTGGCGATTGCCTCGTTGAAAGCCGTTCGCAAAAACAAAAGATGCGTCATTGTGGGGTTCTGGAACAAAATGATGCGTATAGGTACTTGTTGGATGCCCACCTCGTGGAGATTAAAATTTATTGCAAAAAGATGGAGTAAAATTTCCAAAGACGCATTTTAAGTGAATGAAAACGCTGTCCAAATCATTTGGGTGGCGTTTTTTCTATGAAAACAGCATATCTTTTTGTGTAAAGATATATATTTCGGCATTCAACTCCTTGACAAAGTCAAAAAAATTCGTTATAATCGATTTAATAAATTTTACTATTGTGTTTAATCGAAAAATAAAATGAGAGGAAGAGAGTTATGATTGAATTGAATCCTATGAGCAATTTGTTGGAACAGGATCAATATAAATACGAATTACAGGACGTCGCAGAGCCGCAGTTGTTCCGTGACATTTATCCCTACGACGAAATTCCAAAAACCTCGTTCAACCATCGCCGCGTGCCGATGAATATGCCGAAGGAAATTTGGATTACGGATACGACGTTCCGTGACGGACAGCAATCTCGCGCGCCGTATACGGCAAAACAGATCGTGGATATTTACAAAATGATTGCAAGACTCGGCGGACCGAAAGGGATTATTCGTCAGAGCGAATTTTTTGTATATACAAAAAAGGATAGGGACGCCTTAGAACAGTGTATGGCGCTCGGTTACAAGTTCCCTGAAATCACGACGTGGATTCGCGCAAAGAAAGAGGATTTCGAGCTGGTACATAATATCGGAATCAAGGAAACGGGTATTTTAGTCAGCTGTTCGGATTATCATATTTTCAAGAAGCTGAACATGACGAGAAAGCAGGCGTTCGATCATTATTTGGGCGTAGTAAAGCAGGCGTTTGACGCAGGGATTTCTCCCCGTTGTCATTTGGAAGATCTTACTCGCGCGGATTTCTACGGCTTTGTCGTTCCGTTTGTAAACGCGCTTGTCGAATTGTCCAAAGAAGCGAAAATTCCCGTTAAAATCCGTATGTGTGATACGATGGGTTACGGCGTACCGTTCACGGGCGCAGCGCCTCCGCGCAGCGTACCCGGCGTTGTATATGGCTTGCATCACTATTCGGACGTAACTTCGGAAATGCTGGAATGGCACGGGCATAACGATTTTTATATGGGTGTGGCTAATGCAGTCAGCGCATGGCTGTTCGGTGCAAGCGGCGTAAACTGTTCCTTGCTCGGTATCGGGGAAAGAACGGGTAACGTCCCTTTAGAGGCGATGGTAATGCAGTATGCGTCCTTACGCGGAACGTTAGACGGTATGGATCCGACGGCAATCACGGATATTGCGGAATATTTCAAGACGGAGCTTGGCTACGACATTCCGCCCATGACGCCGTTTGTGGGCAGTGCGTTCAATCTTACGAGGGCAGGCGTACATGCGGACGGCATGATGAAGGACGCGGAAATCTATAACATTTTCGATACGGAAAAGATATTAAATCGTCCTGCAGAGGTGTCTATATCCAACACGTCAGGGCTTGCAGGGATTGCTTACTGGATCAACAAGCACTATAAATTCTCTCCTGAAAAACAGGTTGGTAAGCAGGACTGGATCGTGCAGGCAATGAAGCAGAAAATCGACGAATTGTACGCAGACGGCAGAACGACGGTTATGGGCGAGGACGAATTAGAGACTTTGTATAAAGCATTCAGCCGAGACGGGCGTAGCATATTGAATAGCAACCTCTAAAGACGTGGAGAACAGAAATATGGGTTATACGATTGCGCAAAAAATTATAAAATCGCATTTGGTATGCGGTGAAATGATAACGGGGCAGGAGATCGGGCTTCGCATCGATCAAACGCTGACGCAGGACGCCACGGGAACGATGGCGTATTTGCAGTTTGAAGCGATGGGGATAGATCGCGTAAAAACGGAGCTCTCCGTTGCCTATATCGATCATAATACCTTGCAGGCAGGCTTTGAAAACGCAGACGATCACCGCTATATCCAAACGGTGACGAAAAAACACGGCATTCGTTTTTCTAGGCCGGGCAACGGCATTTGTCATCAGGTGCATTTAGAGAGGTTCTCTAAGCCGGGGAAAACGCTGATCGGTTCCGATAGTCATACGCCTACGGCAGGCGGTATCGGCATGCTGGGTATGGGCGCAGGCGGCTTGGACGTAGCGGTTGCTATGGGCGGCGGCACGTACTACATCACCATGCCCAAGATGATAAAAATCAATTTAATCGGCAAGCTGTCCGATTACGTAGGGGCGAAGGACGTCATTTTGGAGGTGCTTCGTTTGCTTGGCGTCAAGGGGGGCGTCGGCGCGATTGTGGAATATGCAGGGGAGGGCGTGAAAACGCTTTCCGTGCCGCAGAGAGCGACGATTACGAACATGGGCGCAGAGCTCGGCGCAACCAGCTCTATTTTCCCCTCTGACGAGGTGACGAAAGCTTTCCTTAAGGCGGAGGGCAGAGAGGAGGATTATATCGAGCTTTCCTCGGATATAGACGCGGTTTACGATGCGGAATATACAATCGATTTAAGCGGATTGAAACCGTTGGCAGCTTGTCCGCACAGTCCGGATAACGTAAAAGAGGTTTCTGCTTTGCAGGGCATGAAAATCAATCAGGTATGTATCGGTTCGTGTACCAACTCCTCCATGCAGGATATGTTGACGGTCGCGGCGATTCTCAAAGGAAAGACGGTGCATCCTAACGTGAGCCTTTCCATTTCGCCCGGCTCTAAGCAGGTATATACGATGCTGGCAGAGTGCGGCGCTTTGGCGGATTTGATCAACGCAGGCGCAAGAATTTTGGAATGCGCTTGCGGGCCTTGTATCGGTATGGGTTTTTCTCCGCAGTCGGCAGGTGTCAGCTTGCGTACCTTTAACAGAAATTTCCTTGCGCGTAGCGGCACTGCAGACGCGCAGGTTTACTTGGTTTCGCCGGAAACGGCGGCGGCGTCCGCGATTACGGGTGTGTTCACAGATCCGACGACGCTCGGTGTTGCGCCTGCTATTGAAATGCCGCAGGTATTCAAAATCAACGATAACTTGATTGAACTTCCTGTGGCGGCGGACAAGATGGACGGAGTAACGGTGGAACGCGGCCCGAATATCAAGCCTATTCCCATAGGGAAATCCCCTGAGAAGGATTTGGCTTGCTCGCTGATTTTGAAGGTGGGCGACGATATTACTACCGACCATATCATGCCGGCAGGGACGAAGGTATTGCCGTACCGTTCCAACGTTCCCAAATTATCCGAATTTTGCTTTACGGTATGCGATAAAGACTTTCCCGAAAGAGCGAAAGCGCAGGGCGGCGGCGTGATTTTAGGCGGCGCGAACTATGGCCAGGGCTCATCGAGAGAGCATGCGGCTTTAGTGCCCCTGTATTTGGGGATTAAGGCGGTAATCGCCAAGAGTTTTGCGCGCATTCACGTGGCGAATCTAATCAATTTCGGCATCGTGCCCATGACGCTTGCAAATCCTGACGATTACGACGGCTTTAACGAGGGTGACGTTTTGGAGATCAAAGGTTTTGCGGAGGCGGTAGCAACCGCTTCAGAGGCGACGCTCGTTGATAAAACCAACGGGAAAACGGCGAAACTCGTTTTGAATTTGTCGGCAAGACAGCGTGAAATGTTGCTTGCAGGCGGTTGTTTGAATTATACGAAAAATCAAAAATAGGAGAGAAGTATGAAAAAGGAAGAATATGCAGCGCAACTGGACGTAGCATGCGAAAAATTTAGAAAATTGATGGCGGATCAGCTGGCGAGGGTAGAAGATATGAAAGCGCAAGGTGATTTCGTGGATTATGCGGCGCTCGATTGTATTAAAATCGGTGTGTGCGGCGGCGACGGAATCGGCCCCATCATCTCTGCGCAGGCAAGACGGGTGCTTGAATTTATCCTTGCCGATCTTGTAAAAGCAGGGAAAGTGGAATTCAAGGATATCGACGGATTGACGATTGAAAACCGTATTGCCCAAGGGAAAGCGATTCCCGACGACGTCATGGCGGAATTGAAAGCGTGTCACGTTATATTGAAAGGTCCTACGACAACGCCGCAAAAGGGTAGCGGTATGCCTAACATCGAATCGGCAAACGTAGCGATGAGAAAAGCGCTGGATTTGTTTGCGAATATCCGTCCCGTAAAAGTACCCGAAGAGGGAATCAACTGGACGATTTTCCGTGAAAACACGGAGGGCGGTTATGCCATCGGGGCATCTGGGTTTAATATCACGGAGGATTTGGCGGTAGACTTTACGGTTACGACAAAGCAAGGCTCGGACAGAATTGCACGTTTGGCATACGATTATGCGCATAAAAACGGCTTTCACCGAGTTTCCCTCGTCACCAAGGCGAATGTTATCAAAACGACGGACGGAAACTTTTTAGAGGATTGCCATAAGGTGGGGGATTTATATCCCGATATCGTCACGGACGAATGGTATGCGGATATTATGACGGCAAAGCTTGTGGATAAAAAGCGCCGTCGTGATTTCCAGGTGCTGTTACTGCCGAATCTTTACGGCGACATTATTTCGGACGAGGCGGCGGAATTCCAAGGCGGCGTGGGTACGGCAGGCTGTGCGAATATCGGTAAGAAATACGCAATGTTCGAGGCGATACACGGCTCTGCGCCCCGTATGATTAGCGAAGGCAGAGGGAAGTATGCAGATCCTTGTTCGATGCTGCGCGCTTGCGTTATGTTGCTCTCTCATATTGGTTTGCAAGATCGCGCGGATAAGCTGGAAAAGGCGTTGGATATTTGTTCGTTTGAGGAAAAGAAATACGTCATCACGGGCAGAGATACAGGCGCTACCTGCGATCAATTTGGCGATTACGTGATGGAAACTTTACAAAAACTTTCCTAAAATAACAGAAACTCTCCCTGCTAGGGGAGGGTTTTATCTTTCACAAGGCTTTTTTTGGGAAAATACTTTACATGTTTCATTTTTTGTGATATACTATTAAAGGTTTTTCGAATATTACGAGGAATAACTATGAAATACACAGCTCAAACATCGAAGTACATCTTTAAAAATTTCTTTTATACAGTCCCATTTGTCATATTGCCTGCGTTTTTACTTTCTCTTGCGCTTGCGGAAGATTCCATTGAAAACGTACTAAACGCAGCGTTTACGGGAAATATATCCACGTGGTCGTTTGCTGATTTGTTTCGCACGATTTCGGTGCTGAACTTCGGCGATCCGATTTCCACCGTCACGGGCTTGTTGGGGATTATCGCTATCTTTCCCTGTGTGGCGTTGTTTATGGCGTTTTTGGAAAAGCATATGCGCATAGGGAAGAGGACTTTTAACGGGTTGCTTTCCAAGCTGAACGATAACATTCCTTCTACGTTTGGATATGGGTTGCTGTTCTTGGCAATTTATGAAATTTGGTCCTTAATCACGTCGGCGTTGCTGTATTTTCTGGCAATGATTCCAAACGTGATAGTTGCTTATATTGCAGTAGGGCTGATTTATCTTGCGATGCACGTCGTATTGTTATACGTGGTAGGGCAAATCTATTTATGGTTGCCCTGCATGCAAATCACCGGTTTCCCGATGCTGGAAGCGTTGGAATATTCCCATCAGCTGTTAACCCCGATTCAATGGAAAATTATCGGTAGGCAAATTCTTGCGTTGCTGGCAGCTGAAGCGCTTATCGGCGTATGCGCTATATTCTTACCCGGCAGTATTTTTACGTTGATTACAACCATGGTATACGCATTGTTGCTCTTATATTATTGCGTACGTATGGAAATTGCTTATTTCGACTGCGATCATATCGAAAGGGCGGATTTGAGAAAATATTATTAAGGAGAGCATACAATGAGATTTGGAAACAGTATCCGATTGTTGATGGAAAATTTCAAACAGACTTATAGGCTGTTTATTTATAAAGTAATCATGGGGCTGGTGGTTTGCGCGCTTTGTAGTGCCTTGATTATTCCCGAAGTCATGGAAATTATTGAGGCGGACGTCACGCAAGAATTGATTGAGAATTTCAAAGGTATTTTCACGGCGCTCGTATCCCATGAAGCCGGCGTGGATTCGAAACATTACGTTGACGCTGTATTTGGGGAAGGTGGCTCTTTGAAAAAGGTAATCGATTTGATTCTTTCCATGCGTTGGGAATTGGTGTTTACCGTAATCGGCTGTCTGTTCGTGTATTTGTTCAGCCGTTTTGTAGATACGTTGTTCTATTTTACAATCGGTAGTACTATGAATGATAAAATGGCCACGTATGCGGATACGCCGTTTGGTACGGCGTTTGTGGCAAACCTCGGCAAAGCCAGCGCTTATGCAGGGGTATACGTTCCGATTGCCTTTTTATTCGATGCGGCGGCGATTGCCATTTCTTGCGTGTTCTTAAGATTTTTGCCTTTGCTTTTGGCGTTGTTTTTATCCGTTACGGTGATTGTACTTAGTCAATCGTTCAAGTTGACGCTGACCAATCACTGGATGCCTGCTATGACGGCGGACGGGAAGAAATTGAAAGATGCGCTCCGCTACGAGAATAAGCGTGAAAAGAGACAGGGGATTAAGGTATTCTCGCTGTACGTGGTAGCGGTGTACATGGTTATCGTTATCAACGTGGTAGCGGCAATTTGTACGTTCGGTAGCGCGTTGCTCGTTACCGTCCCTACTTCGTATCTGTTGTTTATTTGTATCCAGTACGTAAACTACTATACAATGAAAGGTAAAAAATATTTCATCACGTATGAAAGAATTGAAAGCAATCCCGATCACGGCGATAGCGAGCATTTCTTCGAATATATTGAAGAAGTGGAAAAGGAATTGAACCCTGCGCCGCTTGAAGAGGAACCCAAAGAGGAAGAAAAGTAAAATCAAATATATGGAGGGAAAGATGGATTATTTGGCAAAATATCGTCAGTGGCTGGCAAATCCTGCGCTTTGCGCAGAGGGTAAAGCGGAGCTGGAAAGCTTAGCAGGCAACGAAAAGGAATTGGAATACCGTTTCGGCGGCGAAATGGAATTCGGTACGGCAGGTATGCGTGGGGTAATCGGCTACGGTATTAATATGATGAATATTTATACGGTAATGCGCGCTACGCAGGGCTTGGCAGAATGGATCAAATCGTTGGGCGAAGCAGAAATGGCGCGCGGCGTTGTCATTTCTTACGATACAAGAAGAAAATCGGAAGAGTTCGCAAAGGCGGCGGCAGGGGTTTTGGCAAAGAACGGTATCAAAGCCTATCTTTTCGACGACGTGCATCCCGTGCCCATGCTTTCGTATGCAGTGCGCTATTTGAATACAATCGCAGGCGTTATGGTAACGGCGAGCCATAATCCCAAGGAATATAACGGATATAAAGTATACGGCGAGGACGGCGCGCAGATGTCCCCTGAGGATACCGAAAAGGTTGTTTCGTATATCAATCAAATCGAAGATTATCTTTCCGTGTCCGCGGAAGAAAACAGTCCTTTGATTTTGCCTGTTCCGTCACAGTTAGACAAAGATTACATAGAAGAACTTTCCAAACTCACCCTTTCGCAAGAAGCGGTGGAAAAGTGCGGAAAGGATTTAAAGTTGGTATATACGCCCGTACATGGTAGCGGTTACGTGCCCGTTATGGCGATTTTGAAAAAGTTGGGAATCAAGGCGACGGTTGTGGAAGCGCAAACGAAGAAAGATACCGAGTTTTCTACGGTAAAAGTGCCTAATCCCGAATATAAGGAAACCCTTTCGATGGGTATTGCTTTGGCGAATGAAATCGACGCGGACGTGGTATTCGGCACCGACCCCGATTCCGACCGTCTTGGCGTAGCGCTCAAAGACGAAAACGGAGAATTTGTTGCGCTTTCGGGAAACCAAGTGGGGATTTTGCTGTTGGATTATATCCTTACCAGACTTTCCGAAGACGGCGTTATGCCCTCGAATGCCGCGGTTGTGAAATCTTTCGTCACAACGGGTATGGCAAAAGCGCTCTGCGACGATTATGGCGTTGCTTTATACGAAACGCCCGTTGGATTTAAATTCATCGGGGAAAAGATCAAGCAGTGGGAAAAGGACGGCAAGCATACTTACATTTTCGGCTTTGAAGAATCCTGCGGTTATCTTAGAGGTACGCATGCAAGAGATAAAGATGCGGTGGTGGCGTCTATGATTTGCGCGGAAATGGTTTGCTATTATACCTATATCGGCAAAACCGTTTACGGAAGATTGCAAGAAATTTACGCTAAGTACGGCTACGTGCTGGATAAAAACGTTTCCATTCAATATTCCGGCTTGAACGCTATGAAGGAAATGAATGCGGTAGTAGACGGTTTGAAGCGCATGCAACCTACTGATTTTGCAGGTTTGACAGTAGAAGCGATTCGCGATTACAGCGCAGCAAAACGTACGGTTTTGGCAAGTGGAAGCGTAGAGGAAATGGATATTCCCAAGTGTAATTGCGTGTATTACGAACTTGCAGGCGGTTCGTTCGTTTGCGTTCGTCCCAGCGGTACAGAGCCTAAGCTTAAGATCTATTATTCGCTGAAAGCGAAAGATGAAGGGGCGGCAAACGCGAAGCTCGTCGAATTGCAGGCGGCGGTAAACGAACTGTTGGAAAAAGCAAAAAATTAAATTGTATAAAAAGCGAGCGCACGCTCGCTTTTTTAATGTAAAAATTTCGCCTTAATGATTTATGAAAGAATATCACAAAACCGTGAAAGATTTTCTATTGTAATTCATAGAATTACTCGGTATAATAAAGTTAAACTTATAATAGAGGAGATATATTATGAAATTGCCTGTATTGGACAAAAACTTTTATCCCATGATCAAAGCGCTTAACGATTTTGATGCGGAAGTAAAAAAGAGTGGTAAACCCGTAGCGGTAACGCTCGTTGCAGAACGTAGCGGCGGCTATAACTACGTATACAAATACGACGCGTTGGAAGACGGTATCAACGACGCGTTGAATTTCCGTGTAGCGGAACGTCTTGCGAAGACGATTTTGTGGGTAGTCGGCGGCTTTAAAATTTCCGTTGCAGGCAGCAAATCCATTTATGAATATTTAAAGAAAGCGTACACGATGGAAGGGTTGAGAGCGTTCGACGTAGAGTTCATGAGTGGCGTTTACGAAAGACCTTTCGAAGTGGAATGGTTGGAAGCAGACCAAATTCCCGAGCAGAAGAACGCATCCATTCGCGTAGGCGGTTATTTGGACGGTTGCCGTATCGGTTTTGACGCAGGCGGCTCGGATAGAAAGGTAAGCGCTGTGATCAACGGCGAAGTTGTGTATAGTGAAGAAGTGGTTTGGAATCCGAAGGTTACGGAAGATCCTACCTATCATTACAATGAAATTTTGACGGCGATGAAGACGGCGGCTTCCAAAATGCCTACGGTAGATACCATCGGTGTTTCCTCGGCAGGCGTTTACGTGGATAATAAGATCATGGTAGCGTCCTTGTTTATCAAGGTAGACAAGCAAAAGCACGGGGATTACGTAAAGAATATGTACATCAACGTAGCGAAAGAAATGAGCAAGGAATACGGCAAAGAGATTCCTTTGGAAGTAGCCAACGACGGCGACGTTACGGCGCTTGCAGGGGCGATTGATTTGGAAGACAACGGCGTTTTGGGTATCGCAATGGGTACCAGCGAAGCGGTTGGCTATATCAACGTGAACGGCGGTATCAACGGTTGGTTGTCCGAACTTGCATTTGCCCCCGTAGACTTCAACGAAGGTGCAATGCAGGACGAATGGAGTGGGGACTTCGGCGTTGGCTGTAAGTACTTCTCTCAAGACGCTGTAATCAAGCTTGCAGAAGCAGGCGGACATAAGTTTGCAGAAGGTCTCACGCCTGCGCAAAAGCTTAAGGAAATCCAGGCACTCATGGCAGAGGATAACGCGTTGGCGGCGCAAATCTACGAAGACATCGGCGTTTACTTGGCGCATACGATTCCGTTCTATGCGAAGTTCTACGATATCAAGCACATGCTTTTGCTTGGCCGTGTAATGGGCGGTAAAGGCGGCGATATCATTCTTGCAACGTGTAAGAAGGTGTTGGCGGAAGAATATCCCGAATTTGCTGGGCTCGATATCGGTCTTCCCGATGAAAACAGCCGTCGCGTAGGGCAGAGTATCGCAGCGGCTTCCCTTCCTGCAAGCAAATAATTAAGCGAATCATAAACAGAGGATACACAAATGAAATGTTTTAAGAATGCAACCGTATACGTGGACGGAAAAGGTTTGGTAAAGCGCACGGTTTGTTTCGATGAAAAAATAGAAAAAATTTCTCGCTGCGGCGGTAAAAACGCAGAGGTGATCGAGCTTCCCGAAGACACAATCGTTTTACCCGGATTTATCGATCAGCACATTCACGGCGCAGGCGGTTCGGACGGTATGGACGGTACGGTAGAGGACATCGCAATGATCGCAAAGACGGTGGCTGCGGAAGGTACTACCTCTTTCCTCGTTACGACGATGACGCAAAGCCCTGAAAATATCACGAAAGCTTTGCAGGCGGTAAAGGCTTATCGCGAAGCGGATTCTGAGGAGGGTGCACGCGTTTTGGGTGTGCACTTGGAAGGTCCGTTTATTGCGGCGGCGCATAAAGGCGCGCAACCTTTGGAATACGTTAAAAATCCTGATATTGCCGCATTTGACGGCTACAATGAAGCTAGCGGAAACTCGATTCGCATCGTAACGTTAGCCCCCGAGGTAGAGGGCGCGCAGGCATTCGTTGCGCACTTGGCGGAAAAGGGAATCGTTCCCTCCATCGGTCATACGGGCGCAAAGTTTGCGGATATTGAAAAAGCGGTGGAAGCGGGCGCATGCAACGTTACCCATACCTACAATGCGCAAACGGGATTGCATCACCGCGAAATCGGTACGGTAGGCAGCGCCATGCTCATTGACGACTTGAATTGCGAGTTGATCGCAGATACCATTCACGTTTCCGTGCCTGCAATGCGTCTGCTTGCAAAGAACAAGCCTTTGGATAAACTGACGTTGATCACGGACGCTATGCGTGCAAAGGGGATTCCCGACGGCATTAGCGAGCTCGGCGGTCAAACGGTATACGTAAAGAACGGCGAAGCGCGCTTGGAAGACGGCACGTTGGCTGGTAGCGTTTTACGTATGAACCGCGCTGTACAGAATATGACGGAAAAGGTAGGCGTTCCTTTCACGCAGGCTGTGGACTATGCAACGATCAACCCTGCGAAGAATTTAAAAATCGATCATGAAGCAGGTAGCATCAAGGTTGGCAAAAGAGCAGATTTTACCGTGCTGAACGCAAACTACGACGTACTTTTGACGGTGCGTGGCGGTAAGGTTATTTACCGGGCGTAAGATAGCGAAGATAAAACGGATTCGTTTTGTCTTTATACACTGAAATTGAACTATTCTTATTTCCTCTTATGAAAGGCCCGAACATAAAGTTCGGGTTCTTTCTTTGCATACTGGTTTTGCAAAAAACATATTTATAAGGCAAGAGCGTATTTTTTTTAAAAAAAGTTGAAAGAAATACTTTCAAAAGCTTTAAAAATATGATACAATAGGAGGGAGTGTCTTTGAGTATCTTAGCGGTACAAAACGATTTTGAACAATATATCACGGAACAGCCGTTTGATTTTGCCCGGCATAGCACGGTTGGTTGCGGCGGTTTGGCGCCGATTGGGGTTTATCCTCGTTCTGAAGAAGAGCTGACTGCGATTATTCAGCGTTTGCAAGAACGGAACGTCGGGTTTTACGTGTTGGGTAATCTCAGCAACGTATTGCCGCCGGAGGGAAACAGTGAAAAAGCGGTGATTTGCACGGGCAGAATGACGAAAATCATAGCCCTGCAATCGGGCGTATATGCCGAAGCAGGCGTTATGAGTGGCGTATTGATGCGCGCCTTGCGGCAGATGGGATATAGCGGCGCAGAGTTTTTAACGGGGATTCCCTGTACGCTTGGCGGCGCGCTGTATATGAATGCCGGCGCAGGGGGGAAATACATAAGCGAAATCGTGGATAGCGTTCGTGTCTATCGAGACGGGGAAGTAATCGAACTACCTGTAAAAGCATGCGAATATGCTTATAAACACAGTGTATTTATGGATAGAAACGACGTCGTTTTAGGCGGCACGTTACGGCTACGGAAAACGGACGCGCAAACGGCGCTTGCCGAACAACAGCGTTGGCAAGAAAAGCGCGCGCATTTACCCAAGGGAAAAAGTATGGGTTGCATCTTCAAAAATCCTCCCAACGTTGCGGCAGGGGAATTGATTGAAAAAAGCGGCTTGAAAGGACTTCGGGTAGGCGGCGCAAAGGTATCGGAAGAGCACGCAAATTTCATCATCAACGATAAAGCGGCAACGCCAAACGACATCATCGCTTTAATTAAAATCATTCAAAACGGAGTTTTTAGGCAGTACGGCATTTTGCTGGAAGAAGAAATTCGTTATTTGTGAAGGAGTAAATTGTGGTTTTAACGGGAGATTATCATACCCATACGCCGTTTTCTCACGGCAAAAATACCGTCGCGGAAAACGTGGCTGCGGCAAAGGAAATCGGTTTGAAGCAAATCGGTATCAGTGACCACGGCTTTTCTCACGTGGCGTTTGGGATTCGACGTCGCCAAATGGCTGATTATAAGGCGGAATGTAAGGCGGCTGCGGAAAAATACGGCATAGACGTTTTGGTGGGTATCGAATCGAATATCCGCGGTATAAGCGGCAAAGCCGATTTAACAAAGAAGGATTACGAGGATTTCGATATCTATCTTTGCGGAAAGCACGTATTCATTTGGTATGATAAGTTTTCCGATATGATTCGCTATGGCGGCGGAAACTTTTTTGCAGATAAATTTGCAAAAAAGCCCTCGGACAAGCTGGTGTTGCAAAATACGAAAGCCTATATCAATACGATTAAAAACAACCCGATCGACGCGATAACGCATTTAAATTTTCAATGCCCTGCAAACGCTTTGGAGGTGGCAAAATGTGCCGCAGATTACGGTACGTATATCGAGCTGAACTCCAAAAAAACGCATCTTACCGACGAGGAATTAAACGAGATCGTCGTCAAGACGGAGGCTCGGTTTATCATCAACTCGGACGCGCATTCAAAGACTCGCGTAGGGGATAAAAAATTGGTAGAGGAACAGCTGGAAAGGCTTGCGTTCCCGATGGAAAGGATAGATAATATCGACGGACGGTATCCTCAATTCCGTTTTGCGGAATTTAAGAAACACATGTAAGTAGACGGGGTGGGCATGAGCTTTACAACCGATTTAAAAAAAGAAATCATCAACCGAGGCGTTGGGGATAAAAGCGCAGTTGCCGAAAAAAAAGCGGCTTTATCGGCATTTATCCGCACCAGCGGTTTTGTGGGGGAAAACAACGGCGCCCCCAGCTTTTTCATCGTTAGTGAAACGGAGAACGTTGCCGAATTTTTCATGACGGCATTTTCTGATTTGTTTGGTGCAGACCTTTCCGTAACGCATGCGTCGGTGGATAGAATGAGTGGAAAAGGGAAATTGCTGTTGCAAAGTCCGCCTATTTTGACGCAAGAGGTATTATCCACGCTTGGTTTATTGAAGAAAAACGGAAAGATTCGCGAGGGAATTGCAGATTCGCTGCTCGCGGACGAGGCGGCGGAAATCGCCTATATTAAGGGCGCGTTTTTAGGGGGCGGAAGCTGTATTGTGCCCCGTGAAAACAGCAAAAGCGGCTACCATCTGGAAATTGTGTTTTCGGATAAGCATACGGCGATGGATTTCTGTGATTTGCTTGCCGAGTTCGAGCTGATTGTACGTCTGGTAGAGCGCAAAGATACCTTCGTTACGTATTTAAAAAGCAAAGAGGCAATCTCTGATTTTCTGGGGATTATCGGCGCGGAGCACGCCTTAAAGAAATTTTCTGCACTGGTAGAAAAACGAGACAAAGCGAACCAAAATAACCGCGCGCAAAATTGTATGGCGGGCAACGCGGACAAAACGGCAATCGCCGCGGTAAAACAAGTGGTTGCTATCAAAAAATTGATGAAATGGCAGGGATTTACGGATATTTCCGAGGAATTGCAGAGCTTGGCAAACACTCGTCTTCAACAGGAAACGATGTCTTTGCAAGAGCTTGCCGATTATTTGAAAATCAGTAAAAGTTGTTTAAATCACCGTATGAGAAAGCTGATGGAGCTCGCTGAGAAATACGGACAGGAATAAAAAGAGAAACGGAAGAATTATGACGGATTTTGTACATTTACATTTGCATACGGAATACAGTCTTTTGGACGGTGCGGCAAAGGTGGACGATCTTATCGACCATCTCGTTAAAAACGGCATTAACGCCTGTGCCATCACCGATCACGGCAATATGTACGCCTCGCTGTATTTCGCAGAAGAATGCGTAAAGAAAGGTATTAAATACATCATCGGGTGCGAACTGTACGCCGTAGATAACCATTTAGAAAAACGCCCGGGGAAGAACGAGCATATCGTTTTGCTTGCAAAAAATAAGACGGGTTATAAGAATATCGTCAAGCTGGATTCTCTTTCGTTTATCGATGGATATTACGGCGGTAAGCCGCGTATCAGCTACGATTTAATCAAACAGTACAGTGAAGGGGTAATTTGTCTTTCCGCGTGCTTAGCAGGGCGCTTGCCGCAGCTTTTATTGCGCGGTGATTACGACGGCGCAAAAGCTTGGGCGCAGGAAATGAAGGACGTGTTCGGCGAGGATTTCTATATTGAATTGCAAGATCACGGTATCGCAGAACAAAAACAAATTTTACCCGATTTAATCAAGATCGCAAGAGAGCTGGATATTCAGCTTGTTGCGACGAACGACGTGCATTATATCGAAAAAGAGGATTGGGAAGCGCACGAAATTTTGCTTTGTATCCAGACGAAGTCTACGTTGGCAAACCCGAAAATGCGCTTTGAGGAGCACGAGTTCTACATGAAGTCGGGGGACGAAATGATGGAGCTTTTCCATTACGTACCCGAAGCGATCACCAACACCCGTGTGATTGCGGATAAGATTGAAGAACCCGTTTTCGATATTACCCCTAAAGGGGATCCCATCCGTGATAAATCGTTGATTCCCTTATATAAACCCGTGGACGGCTCTACTTCGCCCGACTATTTGACGAGGCTGACGTGGGAGGGCTTGCCCAAGCGTTATCCGGAAATCACGGAAACGATTCGTGAAAGAGCAGAATACGAGCTTGGCATTATTATTTCCATGGGCTTTGCGGACTATTTCTTAATTGTATGGGACTATATCAACTGGTCCCGTTTGCAAGGTATTCCCGTAGGGCCGGGGCGAGGTTCGGGTGTAGGTAGTATTGTTGCGTACGCAATAGGTATCACCGACGTCGATCCTTTGAAATACGGTTTGATTTTCGAGCGTTTCTTGAACCCTGACCGTGTTTCCATGCCCGACTTCGACGTGGACTTTTGTACAAAGCGCCGCCACGAAACCATTTCGTACGTGCGTGAAAAATATCATCCTGAAAACGTAGCGCAAATCGTTACGTTCGGTACGCTTGCCTCTCGTGCTGTTATCAAGGACGTAGGGCGCGTTATGGGGGTTCCGTATTCGGAAACGGATAAAGTGGCAAAGTTGATGGACGGCAAATCCACCATCGGCGAATTGCTCGGTTTAAAAATCCCCAAGCTGGAAAAACAGCTTGCCGATCCCGATCTTTCGGAAGAAAAACGAGGGGAGCTTGCGAAAAAGCTCAAAGAGCAGAAGGATAAGAAAAACCCCGAATTTATCGAGGTATACGAAAACAACGACGAACTGCACCGTGTTATTGACATGGGCTTAAAGTTGGAAGGTATGCCCAAAAACACGTCCGAACACGCGGCGGGCGTCGTTATCTGTAACAAGGTATTGGCGGATAACGTGCCTTTGGCGAGAAACGGTGACGACATCGTTACACAATTCGATATGAAAGAGGTGGAAGCTGTCGGTATGTTGAAGATGGACTTCCTTGCTCTCACGACGCTTACGGACATTCAAAACACCTTGGAATACATTAAGGAAGGGCACGGGATCGACATTGATTTCAACAAGATTGGCGTGGACGTTCCGGAGGCTTATCAGTTGATTGCCTCGGGGGACACTGACGCTGTGTTCCAGCTTGAACAAGGCGGCATGAAGAAATTCATGAAGGACTTACAGCCGAACTGTTTGGAAGACCTTATTGCAGGGATCTCCTTGTACCGTCCCGGTCCTATGGATTTCATTCCCACTTATATCAGAAATAAGCACAATCCCGAATACATTGTATACGATACACCGTTTTTAGAGCCGATTTTGAAGAACTCTTACGGGGTTATCGTATATCAAGAACAGGTAATGCAGATATTCCAGCAGCTTGCAGGGTACACGTACGGTCAAGCGGACCTTGTACGTCGCGCCATGTCGAAAAAGAAGAAGAAAGAGCTGATGGAACAGAAAGATAAATTCATTTACGGGGCGCCTGCGGAGGGGATCACGGGTTGCGTATCCAAGGGAATCCCTGCGGAAGTTGCCGCAAAGATTTTCGGAGATATGGAAAGCTTCGCTTCGTACGCATTCAACAAATCGCACGCGGCGGCGTATGCGGTAGTCGCTTACCGTACGGCGTATTTAAAGCATTTCTATTTGAAAGAATTTTTGGCAGGTATCTTGAACGATAGAATCGACAAGAGCGATGAAATCGCCAAGTATATCATGTACATGAAGGAAAAGAATATTGCCGTTCTGCCTCCCGATATCAATAAATCCAAGGATATTTTCTGGGTAGAAGGGAACGGGCTTCGTATTGGGCTTGGCGCGTTGCGCGGCGTAGGGCAAGAAGCGATTGCGTCGGTTATTAAAGAACGGGAAGAAAATGGGTTGTTTGCAAGCTTTTCCGATTTCGTTACTCGTTGCGCGAAATATATCAACAAGCGTATTGTGGAAAGCTTGATTTATGCAGGCGCATTCGATTGTTTCGGTTATGCGCGTTCGCAAGTGGCGGCGGTGTACGAGGATGCGCTTGCGCAGGCAAACGCAAGGGAAAAGGAAAAGAACGGCATGCAAATCTCGCTCTTTAGCGGCGGTTTCATTCAGGAACAGGCTATTGACATTCGTTATCCGAATATTCCCGAATACGAAACGATGGAAAAGCTGTCGAAAGAAAAATCTGTGCTCGGCGTATACGTCAGCGGACATCCGTTTGAAAAGTTCTTACCCTATTTCAAGGATAAAACGTTCAACTGTTCGATGATGGAATGCGAAGAGGATGAGGATAGCGGTATCAAGGTATACGAACATATCCGCGACGGCGAAGAAATCACAATGGGCGGTATGATTTCCGCATTCAAGAAGCTGAAAACGCGTAGCGGTTCGTTTATGGCGTTCGTTACCGTGGAGGATTTGTACGGCTCGATTGAGTGCGTATGTTTCCCGAAAGTGTATGAAAGAATCCGTAATTTCTTAGAGAATGATAGGGTAGTTGCCCTTTCGGGTAAAATCAGCATTGAAGACGACAAAGCCCCCGCAATTATCGTAGATAAAATGACGGAATTCACGTTGGAAGAAACGGTAGAAAAACGCCCTGCAGCGCCCATTGTACGCGGTTTTGCGTATGCAGATGAAGAAGCGCAGCCCATTCGTCCAAAGGCGGAAAAGCCTGATTCGGAAAAGCGTTTATGGCTCAACGTCTCCGATTTGGAAGACGAAGATATTGAAGAGCTGTTGGAAACGCTCACTTATTACGCTGGGGAAACGTCCGTTTGCTTTGTTAAAAATGGTAAGAAGATGATGTGTTCGCAAAAGGTAACGCCAAACAAGGCGCTGATGGCGGAATTATCCTCTTTCCTAGCGGAAAGCTGTATTAAGCTTGTATAAAGCATTGAAAAAGTTGTAATATAGTAATATTACGAATGAAAAATACAATCGTGGGTACGGTTGGTTATAATTAACGAGAGGTAGATGAAAATGAAAAGAATAGGTTTATTAACGAGTGGTGGCGACGCGCCCGGGATGAATGCGGCAATTCGCGCGGTTGTCCGTTCCGCTATTTATTACGGCATGGAAGTGTATGGGATCGAGCGCGGCTATGCTGGGTTAATCGAGGATAATATGTACCGCATGGAAATGCGTAGTGTTTCTAATATCGTACAATGCGGTGGTACTCGTTTGAGAACGGCAAGATGCTTGGAAATGTTGACGGAAGAAGGGCAGAAAAAGGCTTTAAAAACATTGGAAAAGCATGGTATTGAGGGCTTAGTCGTCATCGGTGGCGACGGCTCGTTTAGAGGGGCGAAGGCGCTCAGCGAATACGGTGTGCCTACCATCGGTATTCCCGGTACGATCGATAACGACTTGGAATATACAGATTATACGCTTGGCTTCGATACGGCGGTAAATACCTGTTTGGATATCATCAACAAACTGCGTGATACCATGACCTCGCACGAGCGTGTTTCCGTTGTCGAAGTAATGGGCAGACATTGCGGCGATATTGCCTTGTATAGCGGTATTGCATCGGGTGCGGAAATCATTGTCGTGCCTGAAATTGCGTTTAACATGGACGATATTGTAGCAAGTATCAATCATTCGCGCGCAAACGGTAAACACTCGAATATTATCGTTATCGCAGAAGGTGTTATGGGTGCGGAAAAGTTCGCGAAGAAACTGCAAGAAGTAACGGAATATTCCGTACGTCCTACCTGTATAGGGCATGTACAGCGCGGCGGTTCTCCGTCCATGGCGGACAGAATGCTTGCGGCGCAGTTCGGCAATAAAGCGGTGCGTCTATTGAACGAAGGCATTGGCAACCGCGTGGTCGGTATACGCAACAACAAAATTATTGATATGGATATTATCGAAGCCGTATCGATGAAAAAGACGTTTAATTACGACTTGTATGAAACGCTGCGAATGATTTCCATGTAAAATCCATCCATGGGAAAAGACCGCCTTTTTAGGGCGGTTTTATTTTTTCACAAGATATTCAAAATATTTTTCGTTTTGGTATTGAAATTTGCGGTTAAATATAATATAATAGATAGGACGGTCAAATGTAAGCGGCCGCGGGGGATGATAAATATACATGATATTAACCGTATGTATGAGTCCTTGCACGGACATCACCATAGAGCTGGATAAGCTCAACGTCGGGAAGACGAACGTAGTCAAAAGCAAATCAATTTCTTATTCGGGGAAAGCCATCAACGTAGCCCTTGGCGTCAGCCGTTTGGGCGGTAAAGCGTATACAACCGGGCTCATGTACAATGAAAACGGATATATGTTTGAAAACGTTTTGGATAGGGACGGCGTGGAATTTTCCTTTGTTTGGAATAAGGGAAGAGCCAGAGAAAATTACAAATTTATCGATAACCGATCTATGCTGACGGAGGTAAACGACGTGGGTACGGAGGTCGGCGCAGATAAGTTGCAAGAGGTGTTGGAGCTGGTGCGGATACACTCTGCAAGAAGCGCTGTCACCGTGCTTTCGGGTGGACTTCCCCGCAGCGCAGAACCTTCGTTTTATGCGGATTTGGTCCGCGCGGTAAATCCCAAATGTTTAAAAATCGTCGACGCTTCAGGCGCGCGATTGTTTGCGGCGATTCACGAAGGCGTGGATTTGGTGAAGCCGAACCTTGAGGAGCTAGAAAATGCGCTGGGGAGAAATATTGCCGATAAGGAGGATATGCTGGCAGGCTGTTATGAGTTGCTAGATCGCGGCGCAAAGAGGGTAATGCTTTCTTTGGGTAGATACGGTGCAGTCATTACGGATGGCAAAGAAAATTACCATTGCAGAAGCGTAAACGTGGCGGTCAATTCCACGGTAGGCGCAGGGGACGGCATGGTGTCGGCGGCGGCGCTGAAGCTAGCAGAGGGCGCGCCCTTGCCCGATATATTACGCGCAGGCGTAGCGGCAGGCACGGCGACCGTAATGAATCCGGGGAATAGCTCTTTTGAAAAGACGGTCTATGACGAAGTGTACGCAACGGTACGCGTCAATAAAATTTAAAAAAAAGGACGAAAACACGGTGCTGTTTTTCGTCCTTTTTGCATATAATGCAGTATTGCCGATGCATGAGCGAGGAGGAAAATCTTCCCTCAGCACTTCGGTGTGGAGGTTGGGAAAAATCTCCGTAAACCTTAAAACATCGCCGCAGTGGATACTGCGGCGTACTTATTTTGCAAAAAAGCAAAAAAAATGAGGAAAAATGTCGAAAAACTATTGAAAAAAAATTAAAAATTGATTATAATAAACAAAAGGACAAAAAAAGCATTTTATGGCATATAATAAGGAGAGAGCGATAATGAATTTCAAAACCCAACAGGATCAATTTGATAACACGAAGTGGTACGATAGCGTTTTGGCAGGGGAAGATAAGTGCGGTAGCTACGATTTTTGCGTGAAATGCCGCAAATCGGAACCGTATCCTTGCGCACGCGCAGCGCACAGATATCATAACGGATATATCCGTCTTGCCGTTATTCGTCGTCACAAATAAAAACGCTCGAAGGAGTGCGGATGAAAAAATCCGAAAAAATCATTGCGGCAATTCTTACAATGGTAATCGGGGTATTCCTGATTGTTATGCAAGACCGTTTTATCGGTATTTTAATGACTGTGGCAGGCGTTTGCTTGCTTGTTTTGGGCGCAATGGACGTTTTTAATCGCATAGTGCCGCCAGCGGTAATCAAAATTACCGTAGGGGTGGTGATTATTCTTTGCGGTTGGGTGCTGGTAGAGGCGGTGCTGTACGTGGCTGCCGCCGTGCTATTGATTTTCGGCGTTTTATTTCTGTACGACAAGCTTAAGAAAAAATACCGTTGTGATTCGTTGATTAAAACGGTGCTGGATTATTCTATTCCGTCAGGGATTATTTTGATCGGCGCGTTGCTCCTGATTCATCAAGCTTTGGCGGTAGAGGTGATTTTGATCGTGTGCGGAATCCTCGCTTTTATTGAGGGCGGTATTATGCTGATCAACGTATTAGACGAAGATTAAAATTGTTATATTTTGGCTCGTTCCCAAAGAGGGGGCGAGCTTTTTTTTGTAAAAAAGTCGAAAATGATAAAAATTTATCGATTTAGCGATTTGAAATATGTTACAAGGTCTTTGAAATGCTTTGTGTTCGGAAAAAAGTATGTTATAATATAGTAGTATAATTGTGTACTGTAACACACTATTAAGCGAAAAAATTAAACGGAGATACAACTATGAACAACAAAGTTACTATTATCGGCGCAGGTTCTGTAGGGGCTACCGTAGCGTACACGTTGGTGGCGACGGGCTCGGTTGCAGAGATCGTATTGATCGACGTAAACGAAGCAAAGGCAAAGGGTGAGGCACTCGATATTTTACAGGCTACCCCTTATCTTTCTCCTGCAAAAATTTACTTCGGTACGTATGAAGACGCAGTCGGTTCGGATATCGTAATCGTTACGTCGGGTGTGGGCAGAAAGCCCGGTCAATCCCGTATCGACCTTACGCAGACGAACGTAAACATTTTGAAGAGCATTGCTCCTCAAATCGTGAAATACGCACCTAACGCGCTGTATATATTTGTTGCAAACCCCGTAGACGTTCTTACCTACGTATTCTGCAAAATTACAGGCGTTCCTAAAAACCGTGTTATCGGTACGGGTACGACGTTGGATAGCATTCGTTTAAGAACCCGTCTTTCCGAATTGTATTCGGTAAATCAGCAGCAGGTTCACGCATACGTATTAGGCGAACACGGCGATTCTTCGTTTGTTGCATGGTCCACGGCGGATATTTCGGGGATTCCTCTTGCGGAATATGAAAACACGATCACGGAAAAGGACGCGTTGACGGTAACCCCTTACACGCACGAAGAAGTGGAAGAATACGTAAAGAAATCCGGCGGTCAGATTATTGCTGGTAAGGGCGCTACCTTCTACGGTATTGCGGCTTCCGTTACAAAGATTGTAAACTGCATTTATTCTAGCGCGTATTCTATTCTTCCCGTATCTACGGTTCTCGATGGAGAATACGGCATTTCCGACGTAGCGCTTTCTACCCTTTGTGCAATCAGCAACGAGGGTATCGTTACCACGCTTACGCCGAAGCTTTCCGACGAGGAATTGGAAAAGATGAAGCACAGCGCAGAAGTGCTTAAGGGCGTTATTGCGCAAATCGAAATTTAAAAGACTGAGAGGTAAACATGGAATACCGTATTGAAAAAGATACAATGGGGGAAATGCAAGTCCCTGCGGATAGATATTGGGCGGCTCAAACGCAAAGAAGTTATCAAAATTTCCGTATCGGTGATGAAATCATGCCCAGAGAAATTACGCACGCTTTCGGTATTTTGAAGAAAGCGGCGGCGCTTGCAAACTGCAAGCTGGGTAAGCTCCCTGAAGAGAAGAAAGACGCGATTTGCGCGGCTTGCGATGAAGTGATTTCCGGTAATTTAAACGGACACTTTCCGCTTGTGGTATGGCAGACGGGTAGCGGCACGCAGTCGAATATGAACGCGAACGAAGTTATCGCAAACAGAGGGAACGAAATCGCAGGTAAAAAACTGCTTCATCCCAACGATGATATCAATAAGAGCCAAAGCTCCAACGATACCTTCCCCACAGCGATGCATATTGCGGCGGTAATTGCCATCGAAGATAAGCTTTTCCCCGCAATCGATAAGCTGATTGCAACGCTCAAGCGTTTGGAAGCGGAAAACGAAGGGATTGTGAAGAGTGGCAGAACACATTTGCAGGACGCAGTTCCCATCGCATTTTCGCAGGAAATCAGCGGTTGGACGAACATGGTGGAAAAGGCAAAGGCGCAGCTTACTTTGGCGCTTCCCGGTTTGAAGGAGCTTGCGCTTGGCGGCACGGCTGTAGGCACGGGATTGAATGCGCCTAAGGGCTTTGCAGAAGAGGTAGCGGCGCAGGTTTCCGCTTTGACAGGTAAAGCGTTTGTTACGGCTGAAAATAAATATCACGCGTTGACGGCGAAGGACGAGCTGGTATTTGCGCACGGCGCATTGAAGGCTTTGGCTTGCAACTTGATGAAGATTGCAAACGACGTTCGTTGGCTTGCAAGCGGTCCTCGTGACGGATTGGGTGAAATTTTCATTCCTGAAAACGAGCCCGGCTCTTCGATTATGCCCGGTAAAGTAAATCCCACGCAGTGCGAATCCATGACGATGGTTGCCGTTCAGGTAATGGCAAACGACGTAGCGGTAGGGGTTGGCGCTTCGCAGGGTAACTTCGAACTCAACGTATTCATGCCTGTCATCATTTATAATTTCTTGCAATCGGTACGCTTGCTTGCAGACGGTATCACGTCCTTTGAAAGCAACTGCGTAACGGGTATCAAGGCAAACAAGGAAAAGATGCATCACAACCTTTACAATTCGTTGATGCTTGTAACGGCGCTTAATCCGTATATCGGCTATGAAAACGCAGCGAAGACGGCGAAGAAGGCTTATAAGGAAAATATTTCCTTGAAAGAAGCTTGCGTAGCGCTCGGGTTCCTGACAGCGGAAAAATTCGACGAAGTATTCCGTCCTGAAGAAATGGCTTATCCGCAGAAATAAACAGAATTTAACCAAAGGTGCTTAAAGATATGAAAATCAGTTATTATCCCGGCTGTACGCTGAGAACGAAAGCGAAAGAATTGGACGTTACCGCCCGTCTTTGCGCGAAAGCCCTCGGCGTAGAAATGGAGGAAATCGAAAATTGGCAATGCTGCGGCGCCGTATATCCTATGGGTACGGACGAAATCGCAACAAAGCTTTCGGCGGTGCGCGCGTTGGATTACGCAAAGCATCACGGTGGGAAGCTTTTAACGCTTTGCTCCGCTTGCCATAACGTAATCAAACGTACCAACGAAGACATGAAAACGAATGAGGATATTTGTTTCCGCGCCAACAACTATTTGAAGTTGGACGAACCCTACAAAGGGGAAACGGAAGTTATCCACTATTTGGAAATGTTAAAAAACGTCGTTGGGTTTGACAATATCAAAAAAGCCGTTGTCAACCCCATCAATAGAAAGATCGGTGCTTATTACGGCTGTCTTTTACTTCGTCCCAGCGGTGTGATGGCGTTTGATAATCCCGAAAATCCCACGATCATCGAGGATTTCATCAGGGCAATCGGCGGTACTCCCGTAACGTATCCGTTCAGAAACGAATGCTGCGGTGCGTACGTATCGCTGAAAAATAGCGAGCTGCCGAAGCAAAAGAGTGCGAAAGTGCTTTTCAGCGCAAAGGAAAAGGGCGCGGAAGAAGTGATCACCGCTTGTCCGCTTTGCCTTTATAACTTGCAGGTAAACGGCGGCGATATCCTGCCCGTGAAATATTTCACGGAATTGCTTGCTGAGGCATTGGGGGTACAGGCATGACGAAAGAAGAACGCATTGAAAATCTTAATCGACTTAGCGGTACTGACGTTAGAAAGTGCATGAAATGCGGCAAATGCTCGGGACGCTGTCCTGCCTTCAAGGATATGGATATCAAACCGCATCAGTTTGTATCCATGCTTGCAAAAGGCAAGATAGACGAGCTGTTGGAAAGCAAGGCGATTTGGAATTGTCTTTCCTGCATGGCGTGCGTAGAGCGTTGCCCTCGCGGCGTTGCGCCTGCGGCGGTTGTGGAAGCTGTCCGTGATACGGTTGTCCGTATGCAAGGCGCAAACGGTATCAAGGCAGAGGAAATTCCTCCCATCGTGGACGAATTAATTCCTCAACAGCTTCTTGTAAGCGCATACAGAAAGTATAACAAGTAACTCCCCGAACGTATTCGGTTATGAACAAAATCTAAAGAAAGAGAGTGAACAATATGCAAAGAATAGGTGTTTTTATTTGTTGGTGCGGCAGTAACATCGCAGCAACGGTAGACGTGGTAAAGGTTGCGGAAACCATCAAAAACGAGCCCGGTGTCGTTTTTGCCGCAAATTATCAGTACATGTGTTCGGAAAACGGTCAGCAGCTCATTAAGCAAGCGATCAAGGAACACAACTTGACGGGTATCGTTATCGGTGCTTGCTCGCCCAGAATGCATGAGGTTACCTTCCGTAAGGCTGCGGAAGAAGCCGGTCTCAACCCGTATATGGTTGAAATTGCAAACATTCGTGAACATTGTTCTTGGATTCACAAGGACATGGACGAAGCAACCGAAAAGGCGGTTATTCTCGTTCGTACGGCGATTGCAAAGGTAAAGCTGAACGCGCCTTTGATGGCAGGGGAGAGCCCCGTAATTAAGCGCGCGCTGGTTATCGGCGGCGGTATTGCGGGTATTCAAGCCGCGCTTGATATCGCAGAAGCAGGCTTTGAAGTAGATATCGTGGAAAAGAACGCAACGATCGGCGGCAGAATGGCACAGCTCGATAAGACGTTCCCCACGCTCGACTGCTCGGCTTGTATTCTTACGCCGAAGATGGTAGATTGCGCGCAACACGAAAAGATCGACATTCTTTCGTATTCCGAAGTGGAAGACGTAAAGGGGTTTGTCGGTAATTTCAGCGTAAAAATCCGTCGCAAGGCAAGATTTGTAGACGAAACGAAGTGTACGGGTTGTAAGATTTGTATGGAAAAATGTCCTGCTAAGAAGGGCTTGAATGATTTCAATATGAATTTGAATACTCGTCCTGCAATTCATATTCCGTTTGCGCAGGCAATCCCTAACGTTGCGGTGATTGATCCTACGCAATGTATTAAATTAAAGACGGGCAAGTGCGGTATTTGCCAGAAGTTCTGCGAAGTAGGCGCTATCGATTACGAACAGAAAGATACGTTTATCGAACGTCAATACGGTGCAATCGTTGTTGCAACGGGCTTCAAACCTATCGCGCTTGATAATTTCAACGAATACGGCTATTCGGATAACAAGGACGTAATCACGTCGCTTGAACTCGAAAGATTGATGAACGCGGCAGGTCCCACGAACGGCGTGTTGCTCCGTCCTTCTGATAATGAACATCCGAAGGTAGTTACGTTTATTCAATGCGTAGGTTCTCGTGATACCAGCGGTTGCGGTAAGCCGTACTGTTCTAAGATTTGCTGTATGTATACGGCAAAGCACGCCATGATGATTCGTGAAAAATATCCCGATACCGAAGTACACGTATTCTATATCGACGTTCGTACGCCCGGTAAGAACTATGACGAATTCTATCGCCGCGCTGTTGAACAGTATGGCGTAGACTATATCAAAGGTATGGTCGGGAAAGTATATAATGAAAACGGTAAGTTGATGGTGCAGGGTTCTAACCTTATTGATAACGAACAGATTACGATTGAATCTGACCTTGTCGTCCTTGCAGCGGCAATCGAACCGGAACCTTCCGTTAGAAAGATTGCTACGTTGCTTACGGCAAGTATTGATACCAACAACTTCCTTACGGAATCCCACGCAAAGCTTCGTCCGGTAGAAAGCCCCACGGCAGGCGTATACCTTGCAGGCGTATGTCAAGGCCCTAAGGATATTCCTGAAACGGTTTCGCAGGCTTCTGCATGCGCGGCGAAGGTAATCGGTTTGCTTGTAAAAGACAAGTTAAAGACCAACCCTTGCGTAGCGTCCCCAGACGAAAGCATGTGTAACGGTTGTAGCCAGTGTGCAAACGTATGTCCTTACGGCGCAATTACGTACATGGATAAGGAATTCCGTCTCGGTGGCGGTAAAACGGAAGTTCGCCGTGTAGCAAGCGTAAATCCTGCCGTATGTCAGGGTTGCGGTGCTTGTACGGTAACTTGCCCTTCGGGCGCAATGGATCTGAAAGGATTCAGCTCTAAGCAGATTATGTCGGAGGTAGAAGCAATATGCAAGAAGTAACGACGGAAAAGAAAGAATTTACCCCGAATATCGTAGCGTTTTGCTGTAACTGGTGTTCGTATGCAGGCGCCGATCTTGCAGGTTCTAGCCGTTTAAACTACCCTGCAAACGTAAAAATCATTCGTGTACCTTGCTCTTGTCGAGTAAACCCGATGTTTTTCTTAAAAGCGTTCCAGCAGGGCGCTGACGGCGTTATCCTTTGCGGCTGCCATCCTGGGGATTGCCATTACGTTACGGGTAACTACTATACAAGAAGAAGAATGGCGCTTTTGTTTAACTTCCTTAATTATATGGGTATCGAAAAGGAACGTACTCGTGTAGAATGGGTTTCCGCAGCGGAAGGCGCAAAGTTCTCCGCTGTTATGAACGATTTCGTGAAGACGATTACCCAACTCGGTGAGAACAAACGTCTTACCGACCTCAGAGTAAAGGAGGGCGAATAAGATGAAAGACGTTGAATTGAAAATGTTAGAACGCGCAAAAGCGCTGCTCGAAAGCGGCGAAGTTGCTCGCGTTATCGGTTGGAAGAAAGGGGAGTTTATTCACGATCCCTCGCCCGCATCCTTTGAAAGCGTAGACGAATTGAAGGATTTCGTATACGACTGGTTCTGCGGCGCAAACCTTTCCAAATATTTGATTCAAATGAGTAAAAAGGAAGGGAAAACGGCTGTTTTCCTTAAACCTTGCGACACGTACAGCTTTAACCAGCTTGTAAAAGAATACCGTATCAAGCGTGAAAACGTTTACGTGATTGCGGTAGAATGCCTTGGAAAGCTTGATATTGAAAAAATCAAGGCAAAGGGCGTTTCCTTTGTAACGGGCGTTGAAGTTGTGGATAAAGAAGTAAAGGTAACCACGCCGTATGGGGTGGAAACGTTGGCGAAACCCGACGTTGTGCTCACGAAATGCGCTACCTGCGAAAAGACGCATCAAGTGAAGGACGAGGAAATTATTTTGCACGAACGTCCTGCGCGCGACGTTGACCGCTTTGCGGAAGTAGCGGCTTTGGAAGCGATGACGGAAGAAGAAAGATTTGCGTTCTGGCGCAATCAGCTTTCTAAGTGTATCCGTTGTAACGCTTGCCGTAACGTATGCCCTGCATGTTCCTGCGTGAAGTGCGTATTCGACAATCCCGCTTCCGGGGTTGCAGCAAAAGCAAACGACGATCAGTTTGAAGAACAGCTCTTCCACGTGATCCGTGCGTTCCACGTAGCAGGCCGTTGTACGGACTGTGGCGAATGTTCGAGGGTTTGTCCTCAAAACATTCCTTTGCATCTCCTTAACAGAAAGTTCATCAAGGACATCGATGGGCTTTACGGCGAATATCAGGCAGGCGAAAGCGCAGAGGGTAAGACGCCTCTTACTTCCTACACGGAAAACGACGCTGAACCTACCGACGTAGTATACGGGGAGGCAAAATAATGTTAAAGATTGCGAAAGAAAGATTAAACGAATTATACGCAAAAATCAACGAATCTATGGGGCTTTTTATTCCCATTAAAAAGGCTGATGAGGTCAATTATCATATCTGGGGTGAAGGCAAAGAGGTTTCTCTGGAAACGTTAAAAACGGTAAAATCCCCTAAGGATATGTTCTTCCCTCAAAGCGAGAATATGATGAAATTCAAAACGGAAGGAAAAAATCTTTCCGTAGAAAGCATGAATTTCGAAAAGAGACCTTATGTACTCTTTGGTGTTAAGGCTTGCGATTATAAGGCGATCGAAGTGCTTGACAAGGTATTCCTTGCCGATCCCGTAGATACCTACTATCAATCGAGAAGAGAAGCAACGACGATTGTAACGCTCGCTTGCTCCCGTCCTGAAGAAAGCTGTTTCTGCGGCGTGTTTGGTATCGACGCTACCGCGCCTTGCGGCGACGTAACCACTTGGTTGGACGGCGAATATCTCTACTGGCAGGCAAACACCGAAAAGGGCGAAGCTTTGACGGCACTCGTTAAAGAATTGCTTACGGAAGGTGGGGAAGCGGAAGTAGAAGCGCAAAAAGCGGCTACTGCGGCTATCCTTGAAAAATTGCCTTTCGCAGCGCTTGACCTTAGTAGATTTAAGCCTGAAAACTTGAACGAACTATTTGAAGCAAAGGAATGGGAAGAAATGAGCGAGGCTTGCCTTGGTTGCGGTACTTGTACGTTTGTATGCCCCACCTGTCAGTGCTTTGACATTCGCGATTTCAAGACGCATGAAGGGGTTATCCGCTATCGTTGTTGGGATTCCTGCATGTATTCGGATTTCACGTTGATGGCGCACGGTAATAGCCGTACGACGCAAATGCAGAGATTCCGTCAAAGATTCATGCATAAGCTTGTCTATTATCCTTCGCAGAACGACGGATTGTATTCCTGCGTGGGTTGCGGACGTTGCGTAAACAAATGTCCTCAAAGACTGAATATTGTAAAAGTCATCAAAACTTTGGGAGGTAAAGACAATGATTAATGAAACTCTTATTCCCAAAATCGGTGTAGTAACGGACATCCGTAAGGATACTCCCGACGTAAAAACTTTCCGCGTTGTAGGCACGGACGGCAAAAAACTGTTCCAGCATATGCCCGGTCAATGCGCAATGGTATCCATTCCCGGCGTCGGCGAATGTATGTTCTCCATTACCTCTTCGCCTACAAACGAAGAATATATGGAATTCTCCATTAAAAAGTGCGGTTGTGTTACCGAAGTTTTGCATGCTTTGGAAGTAGGCGCGCAAATCACTGTTCGCGGCCCTTACGGCAGAAACTTCCCCGTAGAAGAAGATTTCAAGGGTAAGGATTTGCTTTTCATCGCAGGCGGTATCGGTCTTGCACCTTTGAGAAGCGTTATCAATTACGTGCGTCATTATAGAGCAAACTACGGCAAAGTAGTGATCGTTTACGGCGCAAGAAGTAAGGACGACCTTGTAGACATCGACGAAATTCAAAACGAATGGGTAAACGAGCCGAATATGGAGGTTTATCTCACGATCGACCGTCCTCAAGACGGTTGGGACGGACACGTTGGCTTTGTTCCCGCATACGTAAAGGAATTGGGCTTGGATCCCAATATGACGGCGGTACTT
>JAZNXS010000019.1:0-17207 GCA_045594025.1 Candidatus Scatosoma sp. | reverse complement strand
CCAGCCTCTACGTCAAACGATTTTGCAACGTATGCCGCTACCACACCCGTTTCATTGATGGTGTATTTGATTGCGCTGCCGTACAGCGTGCCATCGGTTACGTATTCCAACTCGCCTTTTGCGCCCAAGTTGTAACCGTTGTTTTCCACTTCTCCGTCTGCCATACCGATGGGATATTCAAAGGAAAGAGTAAATCTTGTCGATACGTAGTTACACAACGCCGTTTTGTTTGCGTTATAATTAAAGACCGTATTTTCGGTGATTTCTTCCCCGTCGATCGTCCAAACAATCTTGTAACCGTGTTTGTTTTCTACGGTAGGAAGCGCACCGATTTTTTCGCCGCCCAAGAACATTCTGTCCTCGCCGTTTTTCATCGGCTGGCGAACGTAAATTTCGTCGAGATAGACCGTAGCGCTACCTGCATAGGCTCTAAACCCTACTTCTAACGCCGTTGCCGCCGTAGCAATAAAGTCATAAGAATAATACGTCCAACCGATATTTGTAGTAATGGTTGTCGTTGCGTAATCTTGCCAAGCAATCCCCGCGCCCGTTAAGAAGGTAGAGAATTGCAGTCCACTAGCATTTTCCGTTTTTGCCCAGAAGGAAAGCGTATAGGTTTCGCCCACAGTAAACATATCTGCCGCAAATTGTTTTTGGAAGTAGTTTGCGTTTGCATCAAAGACAACCGCACTGCCGTGCACGGTATTTTCCGTCGTATAGGATACGCCTGCCCAACCTGTAAAGCCTTCTACTTCTTTATCCTCTGCGCCGATTGCATAGTCAAAGGACAGCGTATAAAGCGGATCATAAACAGCAACCGCCGTTTTATTTTCGCCGTATATATACAACGTTTCCGCCGTAATTTCTTCGCCGTCAATCGTCCATCTTCCGTTCGTGTAGCCAGCCTTTTGAGGAACTGCAGGCAATGCTCCGATTGCCGTATTTTCCGCGATTGCTCTCGTTTCAACGCCGTCGAACGTCAACGTGTAATACGTAACGTATTTCGCTGTTGCGGTTTTTCCTTCGGTATAATCCCATACGGTACTTGCCATAATTTCTTGACCGTCAATTTCCCAAGAACCACCTTGCGCCAACGCAGGCAATTCGCCAATGGCACTACCTTCCGTCACCGTTTTCGTCTTTTCCACCGAAAAATCTTCAATATAGAAGCAACCGCTTGTAGAAGGAAGCCCTGCAATTTGGCACAAGAACAGACCATACTCATTCGTCGTGTTTGCAACCGTGTAATCATAGCTGTATTCTACCCATTCGCTTGTGGTATTGATCCAGTCGTCGATAAGTTCCCAGCTCGCTTGGTTTTGGAAAAGGTGGAAACTCGTTCCGTCTCCTTTTACCTTAAAGCGGATATGGTAAGTATCCCCTGCCGTTACCGTCTTTCCAGGGAAAACCTCCAAAGCCGCATAACCGTTAACCGCCTTTGCTTCTACCTTAACAGCGCTCCCCGAAATCGCGTTTTCCGTTACAAACGAAGGCGTCGCGTTGCCGCCGTCCCAGATACCGAAACCGCTTTCAATAAGCGTCGTATCTACAAACTTCAACGTGTATTTTGCCGCAGGCTTACCGAGTACAGCCGTCTTGCCTTCCGTATAATTCCATACGGTTTCCGCTGTAATTTCTACGCCGTCAATTTTCCAAGAACAGCCTTGCGCCAAGGTGGGCAATTCGCCAATCGCGCTGCCTTCCGTCACCGTTTTCGTCTTTTCTACGGACATATCGTCGATATAGAAAGTACCGCTTGTAGATGGAATTTGTGCAATTTGGCACATAAACAAACCATACTCATTCGTCGTGTTTGCAACCGTGTAATCGTAGCTGTATTCTACCCATTCGTTCGTGGTATTGATCCAGTCGTCGATAAGTTCCCAACTTGCTTGGTTTTGGAAAAGATGGAAGCTCGTTCCGTCGCCTTTTACCTTAAAGCGGATATGGTAGGTGTCCCCTGCCGTTACCGTCTTTCCAGGGAAAACTTCCAAAGCGGCAAAACCTCCCGTTGCCGTTGTTTCCACCTTAACAGCACTACCAGAAATCGCGTTTTCAGTCACGAACGAAGGCGCTGCGTTACCACCGTTCCAAACACCGAATCCCGTTTCAATAAGCGTCGTATCTACAAACTTCAACGAATATTTTGCCGCAGGTGTACCAGGCACAGCCGTCTTATTTTCAGTGTAATTCCATACGGTATTTGCCGTAATTTCCTGCCCGTCAATTTTCCAAACCAATCCATTAGAGAGTGCGGGCAATTCGCCAACCAAACTACCGTTCGTTACTGCTTTCGTTTTTTCTACCGACATATCGTCGATATAAAAACTACCGTTTTCGGAAGGAATGCCTGCAATTTGGCACATCAACAAGCCGTACGTATCCGTCGTGTTCGAAACAACGTAGTTGTAGCTGTATTCTACCCAATTCTCCGTAGAAGTAATCCAATCGTCAACAAGTTCCCATTTCTCTTGATTTTGATAGAGATGGAAACTTGTTCCGTCACCTTTTACTTTAAAACGGATATGATAGGTTTCCCCTGCCGTTACCGTCTTTTCAGGAAAAACTTCCAAAGCAGCAAAACCGCCCGTTGCCGTTGCGTCTACCTTTACGGCGCTACCGGAAATCGCATTTTCTTCTACAAACGAAGGCGTTGCGCCGCCGTCCCAAATGCCGAACCCCGTTTCGATAAGCGTCGTATCCACAAAGGTTAGCGAATATGTTTCCCCTGCTGCGTTCGCTTTGTTTGTATTCGGTTTTAACCCTGCCCATACGGCAAAGCTCAACACAAAAGCAAACAAAAAGCTTAACGCGCTAATTAAGTACTTTTTAAACCTAATTATTCTCATGATTGTCACTCCTTTTATTTGTGATAGTTTTTCTTGTCCCTTCCCAAGGACTTAAGGCTTTCGCTTTTATTTTGAAGGATTTATATGAAAACGATTGTGTTTTCTTTTCGAGATTTCTCTGCGGCATAAACGCAGAGATGTCCGTTTATCGAATCTTCCAGCTTCGTAATGGAAACCGAGCTTTCATCACCGTTTAAATATGCTATCAAATCATGCATAATTGCAAAGTCGCCACCGCTGTGTCCACCGAATTTTGCATTGTTGACGACTTCCTTTGAAATGTCAATTTCCTCGCCTTGCACGCCGATACAGTTGCGGTCGTATTTACGTAAAACAAATTTGTTTTGTTCAAGCTTTCCTTCAATTTCCCCGTTCGTACCTACAATATGCAGATAACGATCTGCAAGCGTTGTGCCGCCGACAAGGGTAAACGTACAACAAGAACCGTTTTCAAACTCCACGATGATATTTTGTCTATCGACTAAATCGCCGCCTGCAATATAGGCGCAACGTCCATAATTATGCCGTTTTAAAAACTCTTCCTTTTCCTCGCGCGTAATTTCATCCAAAGGCTTGTTCAAATCGTTCCAAACAAGAAAGGGCATTGCTTCCAATTCAAGATATTGTTCTAATGCCGAATAAGGACATTCCTTTTCGTGCTTGCATTGATAACAAAACTCGCTTGCTCCCTCAGGCATATTTTCTTTTACGAATAATTTTCTGCCGCCAAAGCTCGATACCTTTTTAGGATTCGTCGCATTATTAAGCCAACACATAATATCCAAATCATGACAGCTCTTTGCGAGTAAAAACCCCGATCCGCAAGCCGCCTCGCTGTTCCACTTTCCTCTATCGTACGAAGCAAGATAATGCGCTATAACAACGTGTTCATTCATCTCCATCGTAATGATATCGCCGATTGCGCCGTCATTGATAAGCTGTTTAATTTTCTTATAATAAGGCGTATAGCGCAAAACGTGGCAAATAAATACTTTACAATCGTTTTTCTTTGCACAATCTTGAATTTCAAGCAGCTGTTCTCTATTTGCAACAATAGGTTTTTCCATCAACGTATCATAGCCTGCTTGTAAAATTTTCATTGCCGTTTCATAATGGTCTTGATCCATCGTAGCATTGATGACAAAATCACAAGCCACTTTCCCTTTCAGAAAGTCGTCAAAGCTCTTGAATAAGCATTCATCCGAAAGCCCATACCGCTTTTTCGCCTCAGACAATTTAAACTCGTTGGGGTCTACCACGGCGGCAACGCCAAATTCTTCAGGGCAATCTAAAGCATAATCCGCATACACCTGCCCTCTGTTGCCATAGCCTACCACTACGCCCCATAATTTCTTTTTCTTTTTTTCCATTGCTTGTAATCCTCGTTCTTATTACAATTTCATACCTGATGCAAAATCGCCGCTACTAAAATATTTCATACTGATTGCAGAGGTAAAAATCAGCGGAATACTCGACAAAATATACATCGCGTAAATCGCGCCGTAATTATCTGCTTTCCAAGTATCACTATTCGAGCGAAGCACCAATGTTACCGTTTGCATGTCCGCATTTGCCATCCACAATAAACTAGGCCACAAATAATCGTTATATACCGAACTGAAAGAACCCACAAATTGATATAAAATAATGGCAAACGCCAAGGGCAACGTAATGCGCATATAAATAAACAAATCGTTTGCGCCTTCAATTTGCGCGCTTTCATAAATAGATTTGGGCTGTTGACCAAAAAACGTTCTAAATAAGAACAACGTCGTCACTTGTCCGCCAGCAAACGTGGGCAATAGATATCCCCACATACTGTTACCGAGGTTCAGCTTTGTTTTTATCAACGGAACTAACGTCGGCATACCCATAATCCCCGGCAATAACATAACTGCGATGAACATAAGAAACAGTCCTTCTTTGAACGGGAATTCTTTATAGGTAAACTGGTACGCCAACACCGACCCCAAGGCAACGTTTCCAACCGCGCCAAGAAAACAAAGAATAAGCGTACGCAAAAAGGGTTGGTAAAGACCTAATTTCATCTCCGTCCCAAACAGTGCCATTTTATAATTTTCCACTAAGGTTGAAAAACCGCCCTCTTTTGTCCACGAGAAAATATTGGCTGTAATTTCTTCATGCGCTTTAAAGGAGTTGATAACCGTGATATATAACGGTATCAAAACGAAAATTACGCAAAAAGTGACCCATATAGTAATCAAAACCTGAAAGTAAGGTTTTTCATATGATTTACGAAGTTTTGATTTCGCCATATTACACCTCCACTTCCTGTTTCTTTTTACGTAAGTTCAACGCCGTTGCGAAGAACAGGAACACGAACATTAACGTCGCATATGCAGACGCTTCTCCGTACGCGCCCGATTCGTTAATTTTATCGTAAATCATTTGAATGGGCGTCATCGTGCCTTGTAAACCGCCCGTTACCGAATCTACACGCGCAAAGTTTTGCACCGAAGCAATAAACGTTGTAATGAAAATATATTTAATTTGGGGTAAAATCAACGGGATATCGATTGCAAAAAATCTTTTCCAAATGCCAATACCTTCCAATTCAGCCGCTTCATAATAGCTGTCGGCAATGTTCATCATACCGCCATAGAAGATTAGATACGCCCCAACGTACGGGAAGCCTATGAGCAATATTTCAAAACGCGTCGTAAGGGGCGAGGTAAGAAACATATGTGGCTCGTCCGTAAATAAACTGCACAACATATGCAACACACCGCCGCTGTTGCTAAAAATCCCCTCACGCCAAATCAGCATACCGGCAATCCCAGGGATTACGCCGGGAATAAACAGCAACGTACGCACCAACTGTGAATACCCTTTGTTTCGCATTACCGTCAAAAAGAAGGCAAACACGAGCGGGGGAGCAATCGCAACAATTAAATCTACGATTAAGAACAAAAACATATTTCCGAACATTTCGCCCGTATATTGATTTGTAAAGATGAGTTTATAGTTCTCAAAATTATTCCAACGCATCGTCGGATTTTCCGTGGAATACTCAAAGAACGATACTCGTATAGATTCAATCGCTGGATAATAACAAAAGAGAATGAGCAGAATCACCGAAGGTATCATAGAAATATACACCCATTTATTCCGCACAATGCGTTTGAGTAGCAATTTCGTTTTCTCTATGTACCCGTCTTTTTTCCAGCAACCAACAAAAATTAAAGCGCAAATCCCCGAAAGCACGCATACAATGATACTTGCCGTTAAAAAGCCGCTCATCAAAGGACGCTGTAACTGCTCTTGAATATTTGCAATTTTCAAAACCGTCTGCCCTGCGCGCTCCGTTTCAAAACGATTGTAATAGAAATAATACAAATTATCCCCAATTTGCGTGATACGGTTCACGTCGAATTCTGCCTTTATCGTAAATTCCAAAGAAACTTCATCGCTAAAATCAATACAGCTAATTTCCGATAAAGAATCGTAAACGATATAGCCTTTTTTGCTATACGGATTATAGAACATTGACGCATACTCCGTTTCAGGCTTTGCGTACAATTCAACGCCCTTTTCCACGTCGCATTCTAAATAGGCATTCATCGGTAAGTCGCTCAAATACGCCAAATCGTACGAATATACATGTGTATCCGTCGTAAGGATATAAAATTTTTCGTGTCCGCTTACGTACGCGCCGCCGCTGAACTTATCGCCGATATAATAGCCATATTTTGAATAATCAAAATCCTTCAACGGAATTTCTACGGCATCCGAGCTTTCCGTATACGATTTCAGCCCGAGCTCCTTACACGTCTGTTCGTTTACCGCTTTTTTCAAAGCCTTTTCATCCAAGGTTTCCCCTTCGGACAAGTTGGCTTCCGCTTCTGCGCGCAAACGTGCGTAAACTTCCGCTCTCTTTTCCCAATAAGTAAATTTATAATCGTTACACTCAAAATCGGTGGACATCTTAATCAAGCCACCAGTATGCAAGACGTATAAATTGCCGTCGATTACGTCTGCGGAAAGAATGATAAGCTCGCTTGCTCTCGTTAAATTCAAGGCATTGCCTTCTTCCCAGCCTCTATATATCGCGCCTTGCTTTACCGCGCCTTGCGAAATATTTTCCACGTCGTATTTTAAGACAGTTGTAAACGAGTCAGGCGCAGTGAATACGTATAAATATCCGTCGGCAACCAACATTTTTTTGTAAAAACCGTTGAATGCAGACGTTTCTACAATCGAAAGCTTCCCGTCAACGTCTTGCAGCTTAAAGATGAACCCGCTGTTTTCGTTCGATTTATCAGACGTTGCCACCCACATATATTCTCCGTCGGGTGAAGCATAGGTCTCTTTAATCTGCCCCATATTGACATTTCTCTTGTTCGCTTCTTCTAACAAAGAAAATGTTTCCTCGACCTCATTTTGTTTATTCAAACGTACAACGTTCTTTTCCGTGGTATAAAACCATTCGTTATCTTCCGCATAAAACACAGAGGTAAAACGCGTATCGTCGATTTCACGTATTCTTTCTGTTTTAGGAAACGTCGCACCAAGAACAACAGACAAAACAAGCGCACAAACGAATATCGCAATAAATACGATACTTGTTATTTTGCTTGCTTTTCTACTTTTTTCATTCGCAGGCGCATTAAACCATCCTTGTTTCATATATTTCCCCCTTTATCAGTTTTCGGGGCCTCCGTAGGTTTTGTAGCAATTTTCGTTCCAGTTCATTTGATTTGCATATGCCTTCCAGCCCGTCAGTAAGCTTGCCTGCCATTTGCTTGCAAACGTATTGGTATCCATATTCTTTGTTAAATACTGCTGCCAGAAATTTTTACAATCGAGTTTCGTGCTATCCTGTCCGCCAAGATATCTAAGGAAATTGATAACAAATTCGTTGTTATCACTCAAACCGGTAAAACTGATTTTATCCGTTTCAAAATAGGTCTTCCAGCTTTCAGGAACAACAACGAGCTTATTTTTAACCGTTGTAATGCCGTTTGGCGAGAAGGCAGACTTGCTGAGCGCGTCATAGTAAATAGACTGACCGTAAGGCGACAAAACGAATTTCAAGAAATCAAGATTCAATTCGTTCTGCGTACTGTCATGGCTAATAATGGAAAGATAGCCGCCGCTACCCCCTACGTCACGGAGCAAAGTATTCTCCTCATCGACGTATTCGCTTTCCATAATAGGATAATCAAAGAAGTCCATGTCAATCTTATCGCTGCCCGCAAACGATAAACCGCGGCCTGCGTAATCAAGCATAATTTGGGGAGAATTTTTCCCTTCGCTTTGCGATTGGAACAAGTTACGGAAATCCGTTTGCGATTTTTGCAATACGTCAGGATGCAAATGAGGTTCCATCTTCTTGAACTGAGAAATGAAATCTTTATACTTTGCGCTTTCCGCGCCTACGTAATGTTCACTCGCCGTATCCAAAATAAGATTATAGAATTTTGTCGGCTGTACATTGTAGCCGCTGTCGCCTTCAGGCTCTTCCGCAGAAAGGTCCACTTCGTAGGAATCATCGTACATAATTTTGTTGTATTCGTTTCTGTAATAATAGTCCCCGTATACACGCAATAACCATGTGAACTGGTTAGAATCTACCGATTCCGCATCCAAGGAAATCCCCAACGGGTTGTTATAACCAACCGCTTCCATCTTTGCGCACAAATCTATCATCTCGTTCCACGTCTTAGGCAATTCGGTTACGCCTGCTTCTGCCATCGCCGTTTTATTGACAAACCATGCAGTTTGCACGTTTTCCGTGTTAAGAATATACGTACTGGTATCCGAACCAACGCTACCCGTTATATAAGCTTCCGTATTCAATACCGAGCTCCAAACCTTTTTCGCGCCTGCATAAGAATTTGTTTTATAAACAGACGAATACATATTGACGCAGTTTGCGTTCAACGTTTGATAATTCAGCAAGTTTCCTTGCACGATATCCCATTCCGTTTTCGTGCTTGCCGCTTCGTAATTGAGTACTTCTTTGTAGTTGCTTGCCGACAACGTGGTATTCAAGTTTACAAATACCGAGCCGTCATGAAGGCGCTCATATTCCGCCGCCAACGCTTCCCAACCCTTTTCCGTGCCGTCAAAAACGATTGCAACGTCAATACTGCCTTCTTGTTGCTTGATATTCGCCACGTCGGGAATATAATTGCTGTCCAAACCGCTAATTTCAATAGCTTGTTGCGTAATCATACCTTCCGCCGTGCCATTATCGCCGCTGTTTTCGCCCTTGTCGGGGATGCCGCCGCATGCGGAAAGTGTAAACATCGCTGCCATCGCCAAGCACAAAGCACTTACCATTCTCTTTTTCATCTCTTTTCCAATCTCCTATATCAATTATTTTCTACTGTAAATCTAAACGTCCTGCCCGCATCCGATGCACGGAACACAAAGGAATACGTCAAGGTTTCATTTTCGCACGCAACCGCATAGCCGTCAAAGCCGATTTCCGTGGAATATTGATAATCCACCCACTCGCCGTTTACGTACTCTTGAATCTTCGGCGTTGCAAGCAGCGTACAGCCTTCAATCTTCACCGTGTAGTTTACTTCTTGCGTTTTTTCAGACAAGCCGCCTTTCACCGTAAATTCAGCCGTATTATTTTCCGCCTTCACGGTAGGAATCCACGTATCCGCCACAACCGTACCCTGACTCGCAGTCAACTGCATTTCATTTACAACCGTATCGTTATAGACGTTTTTCACGTTTTCGTAATGCTCTTGTCCTACGATACCGTAAGGAAGCAATACCAAATCCACGCTGATTGTATCCCCAGCTTTGAAAGAAACGTCCGAATCCAAGGTCAAACTACCATAGTTAAGCGTTCCTTTGAAGTCGTTTAAGAACGCAAGCCCAACGTCCGACGTTTGACCGTTTACGGTGATTGCCTGATTTTTTACAATCAAACCGAAGTTCCCTACGTCTTTACGTGCATCCATAATATCCTCGCCCGTATTTTCCACCGATTCGTTAATGGCGTAGTACGTAAAATACGAACCGTCTTTATGCAATTTATAAATCTGCTGCTGTCCTGCCGTTTTGGGATTGGTCACTACTTGTTCAACGCCGTTTTCGTCTAAATACGCCGATTTTGCATAAGTAACGCATCTGCCATCAATACCAATCAAACTGAACGCACTATTTTCAATTTCCGTATCTTCTAAGAAGGTCATCGAAATCGTATAATATACGCGCGTTTCATCATTCTGCGGCATTTCCACTTGACGGATATCATACTTATATTTGCCGTCGCTGGAAATATAACTAATGGTAACGTCTGCATTCGTCAAACCTGCCGAAGCGATATCCGAGCCCGTATAAACGCTCGTCACCAAACCGTTTTCGTTGAGCGGCCCAAACAGTTTACCAACAGAGCCGTATTGCGGATCGCCCTGTTTTGTTTCCTCATCCGCCCAGAACGATTCGCTGCAACCGCGGAAATCGGGAAGCAACCAACCGTCGATTTCCCAATTCGCGCCTGCCGTATAATAGGGCGCGATACACGTCGTTTCCGTTACCCCCGTAGATAAATGATAGTAGGATACGAAATAGGAAATGGAAGAAAGCTGTTTAATATCAAACTGTCCCCAATCCTTCATTACGTTTACGACGGTAAATTTGCTGTCTTCCCCTTTCGTCAAAGCAACAGGCAAATAGGTCGCCCCATAAATCGTATCTAGAGGGTCGTAAATCGGTTCTTCCTTTTCGTGACCGAAATTCTTACTAACCTGCATAGGAACGGGCAATTGCATATTGTTTTCATCCAACAAACATGCACCTTCCAAAGGATAATCGGTGTGTACCCAAAGATAAATCGTTCTATCGTCAGGTACGTTTTTAATTTGGATATGCTCGTAGAACTTCTTTTCGGGCGTATGGAAGTATGCCGTATTAAAATTCATGCCGTCCAAATTAAATCTATACGACCCTTTATAAATGTCATAGCCTACAAATTCTGCGCCATCAACACTCTCGTCAACGCTGATATGCTCGTCCGTTAAGTAATTTTTCTCTTCGGCATTTGCAGCTTGAAGCCCTGCAAATGAATGGGTTTCATCGGTATACAAACGATTCCCCAAGCTCACTTCGTCGCCCTTTGCGAAAGCAATACCTTTCATCGGCATTTCTTGACGAATAATATAATATTTCGCGTCTTCTGTTACCGTTACGGAAGACACGTCGTTGGGAACAATAATCCCAACCACCCCAACGTCTTTAATATCCACCCCTACGTATTCTACGTTTTCCTTATCGATCGCGGCGTCGGCTTTATGATAAGTATTCTTCCCGTCGTAAATTTCGATTGCCTCTACGTTTTGACGGCGAAGCTTAATTTCAAACCCGAAAACGTCAACGCCCTTCGTGGAAGCGGAAGAAACCAAGCTAAGCTCTTGGTGCATTTTATCCGAATACGTATGATACGTCTTATCCAAATAAAGCGGAATGCTTGGATCAAAAGTAATATCTCGTACGTTTGCCTCGTAATAGTAATATCCTAAACGAACGGTGTTCACACGTGCATCCGTCGGAGATTGCTTCGCGTAAAAATAATCTTGATCCTTTATAACGTAGGAGTCCATGGTATTGAATAAATATTCTTCCCCGCTTTTACTCTTTAAGGAAGAAACGAAAATACTATCCGTCAACGTATGCTCTAGCTGTACGTGTCCGTTTTCAATGACGTATTTTCCTCTTTCCCCGTCCGTATAGTAGGCTTGCACGTCGTTGGAAAGCTGATTTGCCTTTTCCACCGTTTTATGCATGGACGTCTGCCCCGCAAGGTCTATTATTTTTTCAACCTCTGAAACAGGCTTTTTGGGTTGCTCCCCAGAACTATCGGAAGTTCCCGTGCTATTCTTACAAGCTGTCAGGGACGCAACGCACATCAAACCTGCCAACAATAGACAAAATTTCTTATTTTTTCTCATTCACTTTTCCTCCGCGCAATTAGGCAATCCCTTTGATTTCTTTGATATACCAAACGTTGGTACGATCCGTTTCGCTTGTCGCCTTATATCCAGATTCAATACGAAGCGCCGTAATCGTTTCCATCATATTCCAGTCTTCCACTCCGCTTAAATCCAAAGTAATCGTAATCCATTCTCCATCGGCAGACATATTTTTTTGATTTGCCGAGAATCCGTAATACATCACTCGATTGGGACTCCATCCGCTTTGTTGATAGCCGTTGACGTCAATGCCCTGCCAATAAATTGCAAACTGCGTTGCACCGCCAAGATTTTTAATGGTAAGCTGCAATTTTTTGCAACCCATTCTATCTATTTGCACGTTTACAAGAGCAACGTAAGAATCCGCAAGTGCAAGCGCATAACCAAAATCCGCTACGGCATATTCACCGTTTTCAGAAAGCGTAACCGAACCGGCTTCCCCGTTCCCATCCGTAGGCGGATACGAGGTAAATCCTGCGATGGATGCGCCGTCCAAATAAATATAATTCTCCGTTTTTACGTAGAGGTCCATATCTTCCGTTACAGCGCTATTAAAATCGTAAGGCTCGCTAAACTCTGCATCACGATAATATCCAAGCACTTTATATCCCACACAAACAGCGTCGTTTCTTTCGAGCTTTTCACCCTCGGAAACACGTTGCGTAGCAATATTTTTCCCCATATGATAAGTTACCAAGCATTTCGTAGAATCATAGCGTTCGTCGTAAACTCCTTTAATCGATTTGATTAGCATCACGTTAGGAACTGTTTCAGGATTACAATGCGTGTTCGGATTTTCCGTCGGGTTGTGGCTGTTATAACAGGATTGCAGCCGCAAGCTGTACAACGAAGTCGATTCTCTCCAATTTAACGTCAAATCTGCAAGATCAAACCGAATCGTTACCCATTCGTCATCTTCGCTCATATTTCTATACGCGCCAAGGTCGTAATAATAGGAATTTTCCGCACTGTATTCCGATTTGCCAACGTAACCGAATTCATCTTTTGCAACCCACAAAATCGCCATTTGGTAAGCATCGCCAAGATTTTTAAAGGTTACCTCTATCGACTGTGATTTGCGAATATCCACGTCCGTATATTCTACCGCGATGTAAGGGTCGGCTGAATTACTGTAACCAAAATCTACACGCGTATAGCTTTCGCCGTCTTTTTCCTCATAAGCAATACTGCCTGCCGTCGGGCTACCGCTAGAACCGCCCGCCCCTGCAAACGCCGCAAAGCCATTGCTGATAGAGGTTGCATCATAATACAAATAATCTTTTACTTGAATATAAACTTTCGTATTTTGTGTAATCGGCTGCTCAAAATCAAATGCCTCGGTGTAATCGGGCGAAGTAAAATAGCCTATTACGTCATAGCCGTAGCATTTATCTTCGCAAGGCTCTGCTTTTCTGCCGTCTTTAATCAAGGACGTTGCGATGGGCGACGTTTTTTCTCCCAAATAGAAATCTACCGCAAAGCGTCCTTCCCATTTTGCATATAAAGTTATATCGGAGCTTACCAAGTCAAAATCGAAATCCCATTGCGTAAGGTATTCCGGATCGGTATACCACCCTACAATTTGCAAATTTTTAGGATTATCTCCGCGAATTGCTACATTCGGTTCGTCGACCGTTTGACCGTCTTGCACCTTTCTATCTTTAATCTTATTTGTCTGCAATTCAGTACACAGTTCAAATTTTACCGTATAGGAAGTTTGTCCTTCCTCTATCGAACTCTGATTGCCTTCAGATTCACATCCGCTTACGAAAAGAGCTACGCCACATAAAAATAGACAACTACAAATACACGTTATCGCTTTCAAGAGCTTTTTCTTTATCATAAACCATAAATCCTCCTTCTTTTTATTCAAACACAAGCTACTATACTTGTATTATATCACTATTATAATTCTTTCCTTTGTCTTTGACAATTCTCTCTAACGACATCTTTGTAAGCTAAAACGACCTACCGCTATCATAACTTTTTGATTTTTTTATCAATAACCGCGAAAAAACGCTACTTTTTAGAAAATATTCCAAAACGACCAATATTATACAAAAACGACCATTTTTTCAAAAAGGCTTGTTTTTTTTGGGTTTTTATGCTATATTAAAAACAAGGAGAAAAATGATGAATAATTTATCAGAAGAAATAATAACTTTTCCATCCAGCTTCCATCTCTCAGAAAAAAGGCCTATTTTTTCGCAAATCATTGAATATGAAACCGTTCGTTTGCATCGACATGAGTTTATCGAATTTTTCTATGTTTTTGAAGGTTCTTGTTGTCATGTACTCAACGGGCAACAATCCAAAATACGTATAGGTGATGCCTTTTTTATGACGCCAAAAGACGCGCATCAATTTCTTGCGGCGGATAATGAAAAGTTTTTACATCGAGATATTTTAATCGACCTTGATTATTTCAAAGAATTTTGTGCCTTTTACCATCCCGATTTCTATGAAGATTTATTAAACGGGCATTATCATTTGCAGTTTTCTTTATGTATAGAACAGATGACAAGAATTGAAAATTTTGTTCCCTTGTTAGACGCATCACCAGACGATAAGAATTATGACATTACAATGAAAGCATTAACCTCTTTCATTATCAATTTAATTCTTGAACATAATTTACAAAAATCGCATAATTATCCGACGTGGCTGACAAGACTTTTGTCTATGTTGAACGCACATGAAAACTTAACCGTTGAATTGTCGCAAATCATATCCCACTTCGCATATAGCAAAGATTATTTAAGACGCTCTTTCAAAAAATATATTGGCATGACAATGACGGATTATTTTAATAAACAAAAAATGATTTACGCTTATTCTTTATTGCAGACCACTACGTATTCCATAGAAAAAATATGCGAACTGATTGGCATAACAAATAGAGTTTATTTTTATCAATTATTCAAAAAACACTTTCACGTTACGCCAAATTCGATACGCACAAGCGAAACTCATAACCCTATTTAACAACAGAATAACGTTTCGTTCTCATCAGCAAATTTTGCGGAACTGAAGCCCCCTATCTAAATGATATTATCACCTTTTTTGCTATTGGCAGATGATTTTTGTGCCGTTGCTTCTTTTTTCGCAGAAAAGGTAACCCTATCACTTTTATCTATCCTCCATGGATTGAGCTTCATATAACACGCACTTCCGACTGAGTTGACTCAGTCGGATTTTTTTATGTCTTCAAACTTTCGAAATGTATAAATTTCACCTCGTTAAATCTTTGATTTTTTATATTCAACTCGTACTTGCCCCTACTAAATGTGTCGCATTGTAACTCTATTTAAAAAATATTGCAAGAGGATTTTTGAAAAAATTGAAAATAATCCCGTTCAACCCTTCACTTTTTACTCAATCCATAGTGAATGGATATTCTTCAAATGCTTAAATACATTATTCGACAAACAAAGCCAAAACAAGACAAAAGTTTCTGTTCTATTCGCGTTGACACACCCCTAACGCTGTGTTAAAATAAATATACTAACGTTTTCGTTAGCACAAAAATCAAATAAATGTAAGTGCTACTACACCAAAGATATAAAGACGCGTATTTATAACATACAAGCACGTGCATCCAGCTTTAGCGAACGTCAATCGTTCGCTTTGTTTGGTTGCCGTGAGCGTATGTGTGGGTACGCGTCTTTCTTTATTTTTACATTCACAAAAAATCCAAACAGTGAAGATGATGCCCCTTGTAACACAAGATCTCTAAACTAAAAATGAAATGGCACGTTGTACAAAACGAAAAACAAAATCAGGAGGAAAAACATGACTGTACAAAACGTAAAAAGACTTGCCGTAATCGACGGCGAAACATTGATGGATGCAAGGCTGCCCAAGCGCAGTTTTTGTGTGGAAACATTACTACCCGAGGGCATCTCTATGCTCGGCGGCGCACCGAAGGTCGGAAAGTCTTGGATGGTCCTACTTCTTGCCTTGCAAGTTGCAAAAGGTGAGCCTATCTGGAATCTCCCTACCAAACAAGGCACCGTACTTTACCTTGCACTGGAAGATTCTCAATCAAGATTGCAAGACCGACTCAACCGACTCACAAACGAAGTCCCTACCTCGCTCTTCTTCGCGACGGCAGCAGGCACGATTGGCGACGAGCTGTGTATGCAGATTTCCAAATTCAAGTTGGACCATCCCGACACAGTCCTTGTCATCATCGACACTTTTCAAATCGTCCGCAACAACGGAGTAGAAACTTCTTACGCAAACGACTACGAAGAAGTCCGTACGCTGAAAGCGTTGGCAGACGACCTGAAAATTTCTCTGTTGCTCGTCCACCACTTGCGAAAGCAAGGCGATAGCTATCCGTTGAACAAGCTCTCTGGCACGACGGGAATCAGTGGAGCGATGGACGCAGTGTTCATTCTCGACCAAAGCAAGCGCAACGCAAACGGCGCGACGCTGTTCTGTACGGGACGAGATATTGAGAACAGAGAAATTGAAATTCAACTCAAAAAAGAAAACTGCGAGTGGGAACTCAAAGGCGACAGCCTGGAAGAACCCACGCTCTCCCAACCCGAAGAAATAACTTTGTTCATAGAGATGATGAAACAACTGCAATCTTTCGACGGCGGAAATACCGAACTTGCCGAAAAGTTCAATTCTTTTTCTGGAAAAAATATTTCACCGAAGGTTCTCAAACAACTGATGAATAAATGGCGGTACACACTGGAAGAAAACGACGTCTTTTTCACGAGCGGACGGAGCAACGGAAGACGGTATATCAAGACATGGTACCTTCCTTCTGCCGACGAAAGTGACGGAAGTGCCGTATAAGACGCAAAAAACCGTGTCCGCAAAACTTCCGTTTTTTCCGTCCCTTGCGTCCCTGCATAAGGGCGCAATAAGGAACTCTTCTGCTACCCATTTCACAGCTTTGCTGTGGCCATTTCACAGCTTTGCTGTGGCAAGCAGAGCGCGTGGCTATCCGCCAACGCACATCAAGCGGGAGTAGCCCGCACCCCTACCGTCCACAGTGACGAAAGTTGGACAAAAAATATATTTTAAGGAGGATTATTATTTGAGAAAAAGAAGCATTTCCATACCCATTCGGGTAACCGAAAAAGAACTAACGACAATCGAAACCAAAGCAACAAAAGCAGGCATGAACCGCACCGATTATCTCATAGCGTGCGCCATGGGTAAACGCATCACGGTAATCGACGATTTGACGCCGTTGCTCGCCGAATTACGGCGAATCGGGAACAACTTAAACCAACTGACGAGGCTGGCGCACCTCGGCAAAATTGAGGCGATTTCGCTCGCGGAAGCGAACGAGGTTTTACAGCAAACCTATGAAGAACTCCGACAGCTTGCTCGGAAAGGAGCAAAAGATTGGCAACGCTAACAAAAATCAAATACACAAACC
>JAZNXS010000018.1:0-10211 GCA_045594025.1 Candidatus Scatosoma sp. | reverse complement strand
ATAATTACGCTCTTATTATTATTTTATCACAAAACATGTAAAAATCAAATCGCTTTTATAGAGTATATCTTATATTTATATAAATATATATATTTTATTTATTATCAAAGTTAATCTTATTTCCGCAAAAACTTGCTTCATTTTTTAATATTGAGAAGAAATACAGTCTTGATGATTCTTAATTTTTCAACCATTTTGTAGAATAAAAGCGTAACCGCGTTCAAAGTCGGTTGCTACGGCGCATCCTCGCACGAACCACCGCGTATACGGGCTTCGCTGCGACACCACATCACACACAAAAAGGACACACCATTCGGTATGTCCTTTTTGTGGTGGGCAGAGGTGGATTCGAACCACCGAAGTCGAAGACGTCAGATTTACAGTCTGATCCATTTGGCCACTCTGGAATCTGCCCATATATTTAATTATTTGTTTTTGTTGTGGAGCCGGTGATTGGACTCGAACCCACAACCTGCTGATTACAAATCAGCTGCTCTGCCATTGAGCTACACCGGCGTGCGCCTGGTGCCTTGGGGCGGAATTGAACCACCGACAGGCAGATTTTCAGTCTGCTGCTCTACCAACTGAGCTACCAAGGCATTTATGGCGACCCAGAACGGGCTCGAACCGTCGACCTCCAGCGTGACAGGCTGGCGCTCTAACCAACTGAGCTACTGGGCCATAAACCATGCACCACTCAAACAGTGCTTGTATATAATAATCTATTTCAACATTTTTGTCAAGCATTTTTTTGGGCTTTTTTGATAATTTTTTTCGACTTTTTTAAAGTTTTTTTCTTCGCCCTTTTTTAACCAAAAAAAAGAAAGGTAGGCGCATCAAAAAACACATTCAACGCATACCTACCCCTTCCATTTTTACTTTTTATACAATTTCGCAAGCCCGCCTTCCGCCGTTTCACGATAGCTGTGTTTTAAATCTTTGCCCGTTTCGTACATCGTTTGCACAACCAAATCAAAGGAAATCTTTCTGCTGTCCGATAAAAAATATGCTAACGATGCGGCGTTGATCGCTCGCATTGCCGCAACCGCATTTCGCTCTATACAAGGGATTTGCACCAATCCGCAAATTGGATCGCACGTCAATCCCAAATGATGCTCCATAGCTACTTCAGCGGCATACTCAATTTGCCCTAAAGAAAGCCCTCTAAGCTCTGCAAGCGCCGCAGTTGCCATACAGCAAGCGCTGCCTATCTCCGCTTGGCAACCGCACTCTGCGCCCGAAATGGACGCATTTGTTTTAATCAAGTTTCCGATCAACCCTGCCGTCGCCAAAGCATTGATCATTTCTTCGTCCGTGTATCCTTTCTTTTCCTGCGAATAGGTTAATACCGCCGGCAATACGCCGCACGCGCCGCAAGTAGGCGCTGTAACGATTGTACCACCCGATGCATTTTCTTCGCTCACAGCGAACGCATACGAGCATACCAAGCGATTTTCCTTAAATTCTGCGCCCTCATCTTCAACGGCTCCGTCATAAAGGATCTTGGCGCGACGCTCTACCTCTAATCCGCCGGGGAGAATCCCCGTTTGCGCAATCCCACGCTTTACGGCATTCTTCATCGCTTGCCACACCTCAGCAAGGTATTCCTTTAAATCTTCCCCCTCGCATTCAAATACGTACTCGAATAAGCGTAACTGCCTTTGCTCGCAATAGCTTCGAATATCCGCCATTGTGCATCTGGAATATACTTCCGCACCCTCAGTATTCGTTCTCCCTTCTATGCGAATCGCACCACCCCCGATGCTATAAACACGCATTTGAGCCACTTTTGTGCTACCCATGTATGCGATTAAATCCATTGTATTGGGGTGCAAGCACTCCGTTGTTTCATCAAATTCCAACGTCAAATTGGGCAAAATACTTTCAATGACCTTATCCGTTCCGTGGCCTTTTCCCGTCTTTGCCAACGAACCGTACAAGCGCACGGTAAACGATGTTGCTTGTGGATTCTCATCCAAAAACAGCCTGCAAGCACGTTCCGGTCCAATCGTATGAGAAGAAGAAGGACCTTTCCCAATTCTATACAATTCTTTCAAGGATCGCATAATTCACCTCAATATCTTTTGTAACTTATAAATACATTATAACACATTTATCCGTTTTTGTAAATGGTTATGGGACTACTTTATTCTATTTTATACAATTTCAAAAGTCCTTTACTGGCGGTCACATTACCCATTTTTAATTTCATCGCATACCTGCCCCCTCCAAATAAAAAAATACCTGCACGCTGCTGCGTACAGGTATTTCAATTTAGAGTACGAGATTAAACCAATTCGATGATTGCCTTCTCTGCGCCGTCGCCACGACGTTCGCCGAGGAGGTAAATTCTCGTGTAACCGCCACCCTGGCCAAGTTCTTCCTTGCGAGCTGCATACTTGGGAGCGATTTCGTTGAAAAGCTTATCCATCAAGGGGTGCTGAATATCAGCCGTTCTTTCCTTGTATTCGCTCTTCTTTTCATTGAAAGCTTTAATTTCCTGCAAATCGTAGGTTTTTGCCATGATAGCACGACGCGCTGCAAGCTTCTTAGCGCCGTCTTTTACGTTCGTAACGACGATTTCCTTGCCTTTTGCATCTTTCTTCGTTACTTCATATTCGATATTGTCATCGTACGTATTTACCGCTTTCGTGATCAATTTTTCAACATAAGATCTAAGTTCTTTTGCTTTCTCAGCGGTTGTTTCGATTTTACCGTACCAAAGAAGTTGCGATGCCAAACCTCTCAAAAGAGCAGTTCTTTCTTTGGACGTTCTTCCCAATTTTCTGGGCATAATATTAATCCTCCTGTTGTTTTAATGCGAGGCCGTAAGAATCCAATTTCTGAATGACTTCTTCCAAAGACTTTCTGCCGAGGTTTCTCACCTTCAACATATCGTCTTCCGTCTTCTTGGTAAGGTCTTCGACCGTATGAATGTTCGCTCTCTTCAAGCAGTTGTAAGAACGGACGGAAAGATCCATCTCTTCAATCGCCATTTTGAGAATCTGTTGCTGTTTGTCATCTTCCGTCTTAACGAGGATATCCATACCCTTAATCGTTTCGCTGAGGTTAACGAACAGACTGATGTGGTCTTGCATAATCTTCGCCGCCAAAGAAATGATTTCCTTGCCAGAGAACGTGCCATCCGTCCACACTTCCAACGTCAGCTTATCGTAGTCTACAGCTTGACCTACTCTAGTAGGTTCAACCGTGTAGTTTACCTTCTGTACGGGCGTATAGATGGAGTCGATTGCAATATAATCGATAACGGGCTTCTTGTTTTCCTTTGCAGGTTTGTAACCTCTGCCTCTGCCGATTGTGAGTTCCACATCCAGCTTCGCGCCTTCGTCGATCGTGCAAATGTACTGATCGCCGTTGATTACTTCGATTTCCGCATCAATGTTGAGGTCTTTGCCCGTAAGGACAGCGGGACCTTCTTTGCAAATGTGCAGGACTTTTTCATAATCCTTATCAATCACTTTCGTCTTAATCGCAAGCGTTTTAAGGTTGAGAATAATTTCCGTAACGTCTTCTTTGATACCCGTTACAGCGGAAAACTCATGTTTAACACTACCGTCAAGGAATTTGATGCCTTCAACCGCTGCGCCGGGCAATGCGGAGAGCAAAATTCTTCTAAGGCAGTTTCCGATAGTAAGACCGAAACCTTTCTCTAAGGGCTCGCATACCACTTTTGCATAAAAGTCGTCGTTTTCAAGCACCTCGAGCTTGGGCATATCCATTTCGATCATTATGTTACCTCCTTATATTCAATTATTTGGAGTACAATTCGACAATCATGTGCTCTGCAATCTGGCTGTCGATGTCTTCTCTGGTAGGAAGAGCCAATACCTTTCCTTCAAGTTTTTCTCTGTCAAACTCAACCCACTTAACAAGGGTGTTGCTTGCCTTCGTTTCTTTAAGAGCTGTGAAATATTTGTTGTCTCTTCTGTTTTCTTTAACAGCAACAACGTCGCCTGCCTTAACAATGTAGGAGGGAACGGTAACCGTTTTTCCGTTTACAGTAAGGTGCGCGTGGCTTACGATCTGACGAGCCAACGTTCTGGAAGGAGCGATGCCCATTCTGAATACAACGTTATCAAGTCTTCTTTCGAGGATCGAAAGCATGTTTTCACCCGTTACGCCCTTCATACGGTCTGCCATTTCGTAATACTTACGGAACTGACCTTCCTGAACGCCGTAAATTCTCTTGGTCTTCTGCTTTTCACGAAGCTGCAAACCATATTCGGATACCTTCTTTCTTGCTGCGCCGTGCTGACCGGGAGCTACGGGACGCTTATTGAAAGGGCACTTTTCCATGTAGCACTTGTCACCCTTAAGGAACAACTTGCCACCTTCTCTTCTGCAAAGCTTACATTTAGCTTCTCTATATCTTGCCATAATTTTTCTGCCTCCTGATTAAACTCTACGACGCTTCGGGGGTCTGCATCCGTTGTGAGGGATGGGGGAAACGTCAGAAATCAACGTGATTTCAAGTTCGCAAGCGGAAAGCGCACGGATTGCGGATTCTCTACCTGCACCAGGGCCCTTAACGTATACTTCAACCGTTCTAAGGCCGTGTTCCTTCGCAACTTTAGCTGCCGTTTCAGCTGCCATCTGCGCTGCGAAAGGCGTTCCCTTTCTGCTGCCCTTGTAGCCAAGCGCACCTGCGCTGGACTGCGAAATAGCGTTACCTGCCATGTCCGTAACCGTTACGATCGTGTTGTTGAACGTAGACTGGATATGAACCTGACCTTTGTCAATCTTTTTAATTTCTTTACGCTTACGAGAAGCGACTTTCTTTACTTGTGCCATATTCTAATCGCCTCCTCTATTACTTCTTCTTACCTGCGATAGCGCGTGCAGGACCTTTACGCGTACGAGCGTTTCTCTTCGTGCTCTGACCGCGTACGGGCAAGCCCTTTCTGTGACGGATGCCACGATAGCAACCGATTTCCATAAGGCGCTTAATGTTGAGGGATACTTCACTACGAAGTTCACCTTCTACTCTCAAATTGTGATCAATATATTCTCTCAGCTTGGAAACATCGTTCTCGTCGAGATCTTTAACTCTCGTATCGGGATTAATGCCCGTATCTGCGAGAATTTTCTTGGAAGTCGTCAAACCGATACCAAAGATATAGGTAAGACCGATTTCGATTCTCTTTTCTCTGGGTAAATCCACACCGGCAATACGTGCCATAGATTTCTGTCCTCCGTTTTTAAATTCTTTTTAGTATTTTTGTATATATCGCCAACGAATGCCTTGGCTTGGGCAGTGGAAAATGCCTTTGCCATGCATTGTATTATTTTCGTAATCATTGCCTTGCAACCTTGTCCATACTCCGTTTGCCAAAATATGTAAAGATTATTAAACGCAACAAAACTGAGTTTCCGTAAAAATACGGAAATTCAGCTTGATTACATTATTCGTTTTTGAGTAAAATATCGCATTTTTCGCGACATCCCCCAAATTACGGCATATTACTATTCTACCACAACTTGTCAATAGATGTCAATCATTTTACGATACTTTTTCCAGGTCTTTTCTAAAAATTAGCCCTGTCTTTGCTTGTGGCTCTTGCTCTTGGAGCAGATAACCATTACTCTACCGTTTCTTTTGATAACTTTGCACTTATCGCACATAGGTTTTACAGAAGGTCTTACTTTCATTGTTTTTCTCCTTGTTAATTAAACTCTTTATAGTCGCGAAAAATTACGACTTGCTACGCCACGTGATTCTGCCTTTCGTCAGATCATACGGACTCATTTCCAATTTTACCGTATCGCCTTCGATGATTCTGATATAGTTCATTCTAAGCTTACCGGAAATATACGCCGTGATAGTGTGACCGTTGGAAAGCTGTACTTTGAAGGTTGCATTAGGCAACGCTTCGATTACTTTCCCTTCCGCTTCGATTACGTCGTCTTTGGACACAGGAACTCCCTCCGATTATTTTCTCTACGCAGAATGCTCTGCGCGGTTTGTTGTTTTTGGAACGTTACTTTATAGCGTAAGAATTTCAACCCCGTCTTCTCGAACGACTACTGTATTTTCATAATGCGCTGCCGGTTTCCCGTCTTGCGTTACTGCGCCCCAGCCGTCGGATAAAAGTCTTACCTTCCACGTACCCATTGCAATCATGGGCTCGATGCAAAGTACCGTACCTGCTTTCAAGCGAATCCCCGTACCCTTTCTTCCGAAGTTGGGAACGGACGGATCTTCATGCATCTCCCTACCGATACCGTGGCCGGTATAGGAACGAATCACTCCATAACCGTGAGATTCTGCATGGCGCTGCACTTCGTAGCCGATATCGAACAACGGCGTGCCTGCGCGTAAATTTTTAATTGCCTTAAAGAAACATTCTTCCGTTACCTGAACAAGCTTTTTCACGTCCTCGGAAACGTTACCGATACAGAAGGTTCTGCATGCGTCGCCGTGATAACCGTTTTTGTCGGCAACGACATCGACACTGACGATATCGCCCTCCTTCAAAATCCGATCGTCGGGAATCCCGTGGACTACCATCTCGTTGACAGATACACATGCCGAGGCGGGAAATCCGCCGTAGCCCAGACAGGAAGGATTTGCACCTGAAGCACGGATATACCGTTCTACAAGCTCGTCTACCTCTCTCGTGCTCATGCCTACGCAAATCTTCGATCCGACAAAATCCAAAGTATCTCGAACGATTTTACACGACTCTTTAATTAAGGCTATTTCTTTTTCGCTCTTTACGTGAATCATATCTTATTTTTTCAAAGTATCGAGTTTTTTTGAAACTTCCGCAAATACGTCTTCGGGGGTTGAATTGCTGACTACGTTGAAAATCAATCCTTTTCTTTTGTAGTATTCAATCAAAGGCGCCGTTTGCTTGTTGTAAACATCTAAACGACTTTGTACCGTTTCAGGATTGTCATCCTTTCTCTGATACAGTTCGCCGCCGCAGAGTGCGCACTTCGTTGCTCCGTTCAGCCTCGAAATGTGATAGTTTTCACGACAAGACTTGCATACTCTTCTACCGCATAAACGATCGAGAAGCAGTGAAAAATCAACTTCGATATTAATAACGAGGTCAATCTTTTTGATTTTATCAAGTTCTTCCGCCTGTTTAATCGTACGGGGAAAACCATCTAACATAAAACCGGCTTTGCAATCGTTTTTCGAAAGACGTTCTTCAACAATTTCGCACGTGATATCATCGGGGACGAGATGTCCTTGATCGATATACTGCTTAGCGATCAGCCCGATGGGGGTTTGATTTTTGATGTTTTCTCTAAAAATGTCACCCGTGGAAATATGCGGCACAGCATAACTTCCCGAAACTCTCGAAGCTAGCGTGCCTTTTCCGGCTCCGGGCGCACCGAGTAGAATAATATTCATAATTTGTCAACCTTTTGAAAAAATTACTTTTCGTATTCTTTTTTTTGCGCCTTACACGCTCCGTTGAAGTTTTCTTTCAGCGGAGCGTGAAAGCTGTAGTTCTTATTTCAAGAATCCTTTGTAATTCTTCATCATTAACTGCGCTTGAAGTTGTTTTTCAAATTCCATCGCGCAGGATACTACGATGAGAATACCCGTCGTAGAGAATACGTTTACCATCGAATAATCGACGAACGCAAACGCAAGCGAAGGAATAAGCGCAACCAACGAAAGATAGATAGCGCCAAACAGCGTGATACGGTTGGAGATCTTCTTCAAGTATGCTTCCGTTGCCTTACCGGGACGGATACCCTGAATGAAACCACCGTTCTGCTGAATGCTCTTGGATACGTCTTCGGGATTAAACTGCATCTGCGCATAGAAGAACGAGAATGCGAAAATCAATACACAAAGTACAACTGAATATACAACTGCACCCCAGTCTTTTGCCGAAGCAGACATCCAATCTGCCCACCAGTTTGCAAAGCCGCCGTTAGGAGCAACCATACTTGCAATCATTTGAGGGAAGCTGAGGATGGAGAATGCAAAAATCAAAGGCATAACGCCGCCACCGGAAATTCTGATAGGAATTGCCGAAGACTGGCCGCCATACATCTTTCTGCCCTTGATCTGCTTTGCATACTGTACGGGAACCTTTCTTTCGGAAAGATCTACGTAGATAATTGCAAAGAAGATAATCGCAGATACCAAGCAGAAACCGAGAAGGTTCCAAATTTGGTTGATATTCTGAGGGATTTCAAAGAAAATTTTGTTTGCAATCTGCATACCTGCAGTAGAAATAATACCGGTGAAAATGATCATGGATTGACCGTTACCTACGCCATAATCCGTAATTCTTTCACCAAGCCACATTACAATAAATGCACCTGCGGTGTATACGCATGCCATAAAGATACCAGCAACCCACGTCTTACCAAAGAAGATGGTTGTATCAATACCGTTTACGTCAGCGCTAGATGCAAAGCTGATAATAATACCAACCGATTGAATCAAAGCAAGCAAAATCGTAACGTATCTCGTATACTGAGCAATCTTTTTACGACCTTCTTCACCCTGCTTAGACAATCTTTCCAGCGCAGGAATACCTACGCAAAGAAGTTGCATAATAATCGAAGCGTTGATGTAAGGACCGATACCCAAAGCAAATAACGTACCTTGAGCAAGCGCGCCACCAGTGATGCTGCTCATCAGCATCAAGAAGTCATTACCCGAACCTTCTTGGAACAACGTAGAGAAGTTTTCTCTATTCATACCGGGAACGGGAATGAAACAACCAATACGGAAAATCAAGAGAAGCAAGAGCATCATATAGACCTTGCGTCTGATTTCCTTTACCTTAAAGGCATTGATAATTGTCTGTAACATTTTTTTCTCCGTTAATAATTTATTTTACGTCTTGCATGAAAAATTCTTTGCAAAACGGCGGGGAGAAATAATGCGAACTACGGAAAACCGCTATTGCGATTTCCCGCGTCACAATTTCAGATTAAAGGGTCTCCGCCGTACCCTGAGCAGCTTCAATCGCTGCCTTAGCGGACACGGAGAATTTCGCCGCTTTCACGGTAAGCGCTACGTTGAGTTCGCCGCTACCGAGAACTTTCAGTCCGCAGTTGTTCTTAACTTCCTTCGCAAGGCCGTTTGCCATAACGAAGCCGTAATCAACAACCGTACCTGCGGGAAGTTCTGCAAGGTCTGCAAGGTTGACGATAACGTATTCTTTCTTGCCGTTATGTTTGAACCCTCTCTTAGGTACACGACGTGCGATAGGCATCTGGCCGCCTTCAAAGCCGGGACGTACGCCACCGCCGGAACGAGCCCACTGACCTTTGTGACCCTTACCGGAAGTTTTACCCGTGCCGGAACCGATACCGCGACCAAGTCTCTTCGATTCCTTCGTTGCTCCCTTTGCGGGAGAAAGAGTATCTATTCTCATGATAATCTCCTTAGATGTTTTCTACTTTGACGAGATGCTTAACTTTCGCAATCATGCCCTGTACTACAGGGGTGTCGTCAAGTTCTTTGGAAGAACGGATTTTCTTAAGACCGAGCGCAGCTACCGTGCCTTTTACAGCCGCTACCTGACCGATCGTGCTCTTTACAAGCGTTACTCTGATTTTAGCCATGTCTTATCCCTCCGTTTCCTTAGCTCAGAATTTCTTCAACAGCTTTGCCACGAAGCGCCGCTACCTGTTCAGCCGTCTTAAGCTCTTTCAAGCCTTCGATTGCAGCTTTTACACAGTTACCGGAGTTCTGGCTACCGTGAGACTTCGTTCTGATGTTCTTAATACCTACTGCTTCCATAACCGCACGAACGGGACCGCCTGCAATAACACCGGTACCTTCTGCTGCGGGCATCATAAGCACCGCGCCGCGACCGAACTTACCAACCACCGTGTGGGGAATGGTGTTGTCTACGATAGCTACGGAAACCATATTCTTCTTTGCTCTCAAAGTTGCTTTTTCGATTGCTTCGGGAACTTCCTTTGCTTTACCCGTTGCTACACCGATCTTACCCTTACCGTCACCAACGATAACGAGCGCTGCAAAACGCATGTTCTTACCACCCTTTACAACCTTCGTTACACGGTTAACTTCGATAAGCTTCTTAATAAGACCGTCGTCTTCAGCCTGTCTTCTTTGAGGTCTTCTTTCTCTTTTTTCGTCTGCCATGGTACCCACTCCTTAGAATTTAAGTCCGGCTTCTCTTGCGCCGTCTGCGACTGCCTTTACACGTCCCGTGTAAAGATAACCGCCTCTGTCGAATACG
>JAZNXS010000017.1:0-67155 GCA_045594025.1 Candidatus Scatosoma sp. | reverse complement strand
ACATGGCTACGATCCGACTTCCACCTTTTTGCCTACCATTTCTTCGGGTTTGTAATGCTTTGCAATGCCCGATACGATGGTGCGTACTTCGTCGTCGAATTTTACCGTTTCTTTCAAGAGCTTAGAGGATTTGGGAACGGGCTCGCACGCGATAATCTCACCCACGCGGAGCTGCACCTTTAAGAAATCGTCGAAGCTGATTTCAGGCACTTTTTCCGTTTCTTCCGTTTTTTCTTCCGTCTTTTGCTCGCTCACGCCCATTTCCTTGGCGTATGCCGCGGCTTGCTCCGCGCGGATTTTTTCAATTTCAGGCGCAAGATTTTTGAAGTCCATACGCGCAAACAGGGGCGGAATCGCCTGTACCGTTACGCTATCGCGCAAACCGAATTTCGCGCAGTCTTCCAAGCTTCTGCTTTCGCCGCCGTACGCCGAGAAAATCTTCGCGCAGGTTTCGGGCATAAAGCTATCGAGTAGCGACGCGCCGATTTGAATGGCTTCCGCAAGGTTGTAAAGCACGTCGTTGAGCCTGCCCTTTTTCGTTTCGTCCTTAGCAAGCGCCCAAGGCATCGTTTCGTCAATATATTTATTCGCGCGGCGGAACAACGTAAAGATTTCCGTAATCGCGTCCGCAATTTTCAGCTCGTCCGCTTTCGCCTGCACCTTTGCGGCTACCCCCGTTACCGTCGCCTTGAATTCCGCGTCGGGCTCTTCTTCGCCCGCAGGCAAGGCTTTGACTACCGTACCGCCGAAATACTTGTCAATCATCGCAACCGTACGGCTGACAAGGTTACCCAAAACGTTGGCAAGGTCGGTATTAAAACGTTCGGTGACAAGCTCCCAAGTGATTTGCCCATCGTTGTCAAACGGCATTTCGTGCAATACGAAATAACGCACCGCGTCCACCCCGAACAGTCTTGCCAAATCGTCCGCATAAATAACGTTGCCCTTGGACTTGCTCATTTTGCCGTCGCCCTGCAACAGCCAAGGATGCCCAAAGACCTGCTTAGGCAAAGGCTCGCCCATTGCCATAAGGAAAATGGGCCAGTAAATCGTATGGAAACGCAAAATGTCCTTGCCGATAAGATGCAAATCGGCAGGCCAGTATTTTTTATAATTTTCGCCGTGGTTACCGTCCGCATCGTAACCGATACCCGTGATATAGTTGGTCAAAGCGTCCAACCAAACGTACGTGACGTGCTTGGGATCGAAATCCACGGGAACACCCCACGTGAACGACGTACGCGACACGCACAAATCCTGCAAGCCTTTCAAAAGGAAATTGTTCATCATCTCGTTCTTACGGGAAACGGGCTGAATAAATTCGGGGTGCGCGTTAATATGCTCGATAAGTCTGTCGGCGTACTTGCTCATCTTGAAGAAATACGCTTCTTCGCGCGCGGGCTTGACTTCTCTGCCGCAAGCGGGACATTTGCCTTCGAGCAACTGACTTTCCGTCCAAAACGATTCGCAAGGCGTACAGTACATACCCTCGTAATACCCCTTGTAAATATCCCCTTGGTCGTAGAATTTTTTGAAAATTTTCGCAACCTGTTTCACGTGATACACGTCCGTCGTGCGCATAAATTTATCGTAGGAAGTGTTCACCAAGTCCCAAATGTCCTTGATTTCCCCTGCGATTTTATCGACGAATTGCTGCGGGGAAACGCCCGCTTTCTCCGCCTTTTCCTGAATTTTTTGTCCGTGCTCGTCCGTGCCCGTTTGGAAGAACACGTCGTAGCCTTCCTTGCGCTTAAAGCGCGCAATCGCGTCCGCTAAAATCGCTTCGTAGGTGTTGCCGATGTGCGGCTTGCCCGAAGTATAGGCGATTGCCGTCGTAATGTAATAAGGTTTCTTTGCCATAGCCATAAAGCTCCTTTTTTCACTTTCTTTTCAATTATATACTTTTTTATTAAAAAAGTAAAACGTTTTCACGGCATTTTTCCGTTCCCTGCCCGAAAAGGCGTATTTTACCCCCGACATTCGCATATATTATGCTATGAATATCCTATTTTCCGTCATTTTTCTTGTTTGTACCGCTTTTTTGCTCTTTCTCAATCCCGAGGGATTTTTGCCTAGCCTGCTCGACGGCGCAAGCCGCGCCGCAACGCTGTGCGTCTCCCTTATCGCCACCTATTCCGTTTGGATGGGGCTTATGCGCGTTTGGGAAGACAGCGGCTTGGCAAGGGGAGTGTCCAAGCTCTTAAAACCGCTCGCCAAACGCCTGCTGAAAACGGACGACGAAGCCGCGCTGAGCGCGGCGTGTATGAGCTTTTCCGTGAATATGCTAGGCATATCGGGTGCGGCAACCCCCTACGGCGTGCAATCGGCGCGGCTTTTGGACAAAACGGAAAACGCGGAATACTCTTCCGCGATGTTCTTCGTCCTCAACGCCTCTTCCTTGCAAATTTTGCCCACGTCGATAATCGGTGTGCGCGTCGCTATGGGCAGCGCAGCGCCTATGGACGTCGTAATCCCCATCTTTATTACCAGCGCGTTTTGCACGGTGCTTAGCGTAACGCTCACCGCGCTGCTTCTACGCCCCGATACTTCGCCAAAACGAATGCAATCAACCGATTTTCACGCCCTTTCGCCAAAAACAACGGGGGCAGGTACGCGATGAACAAGTTTTTTGCCATTCTTATCCCGCTGATTTTTCTACTCTCGTTCGCCTTTGCGCTCTTTCGCAAGGTACGCGTTTACGACAGCTTTTCCGAAGGGGTAAAAGGGGTAATCCCCCTGCTTACCGCCATCTTTCCCTACCTTGCCGCCGTCACGATGCTCTCTATGCTGCTGGAAACAAGCGGACTGGGCGCACGCTTGGGCGAATGGCTCTCCCCCGTGTTTTCTTTCGTGGGGATTCCTAAAGAAATTTTCCCGCTTGTGTTAGTCAAGCCCCTTTCAGGCAGCGGCGCGATTGCCGTGCTTTCTAATATTTTGAACGCGTACGGCGTGGATAGCTATATCGGGCGTTGCGCGTGCGTGGCGTACGGCTCGGCAGAGACGATATTCTATATCGGCGCGGTATACTTTGCAGGCTTGAAACGAAAAAAATTTTCGTTGGCTTTGGGCATTGCCCTGCTCTCTTACCTACTCTCCGTCGTGCTTTGCTGCTTTTTATGCCGAATAATGTGAATACTTTGCACAAAATGACAAAAATGTTAATTTTTTTCAAATGTTAAAAATTTTCAAAAATTCGCTTTACTTTTTTGAATGGGCGTGATAGAATATACTTGTAAATCGGTTGTGGACAGCCGAATACGTAACAACGCTCATCATTTTCCCCCTTATCATATTAGGTAGCCGCCTTGGAATCGCAAGATTTCAGGGCGGCTATCTTTTTATCGCAAAAAATAAGCTTCCGCCAAATGCGGAAGCTTATTTTATAAACTCTGTAAAAACGCGAGAAAGCATTTTTTTTGCTCTTCGTTTAAAAGGGAAAACCGAACGGTAAATTGTAACGGCTCTTCCCACTTTTCTTTTATGGGTTCAGGCGGGGGCGGCGGACTTTCTTCCAACGGCTTTACAAGGCTTTCGCCGTATAAGTACTCTTTTTGTAGATTTTCCACCGCTACAAAAATACTCTCGTCCAAATAATCGCACTTGATAGGCGCACCCTTTTTAGTCCTTCGCGGTCTGCTTTCCCCGCATAGAATTTTTATAATTTCTTCTATCAAATCTCCCTTTTTTAATACCGTAGGTTTGGGCATATTCAGCAGCCTGCCATAAGCGCGTAACGACTGCAAATCAAGCGTAAAAAAATAATTTTTGCAGGCAAGTTTAAATGCTAATACGTCTTTTTCTTCCATATTTTCCCCCTTTGCGTAAAAAAAATGCCGCCCCCTTACGAGAACGGCACCGTAGAATATACCTTTCTCATAAGTTGCAACACTCGTCCACAATTAGCCACACAGGATTTGTAAACACGATAAGAGATATAGTCCTACCTAAACTATACCTTGTGTAGCTTTTATAAAAAAATGTGAATTTTGTTTCTTTTTAAAGAAACGAGTGTTGCATAGTTATTATACGCAATTTTTTTGAAAATGTCAATAGTAAAAGTAAGAATTTTTATTTTTCCGCAAAAAAGGCTTGCCGTTGGCAAGCCTTTTGTTGATTGTATTGTTGAACTTTTTTGAGATTGCCACGCTTCGCTCGCAATGACAATGCTGAATTTACACCCAAGCTACACCCGTGCGAAGTAAAATAAAGCAAGCTACGAGCGAGACAAGGAAAGCGCGGCTTTGGCGCAGGGAGCGTACATAGACGTACGCGACCAAGCCAAAACGCAAGCTTGACGAAGTATTGCGACTTGATTTTTCCTCTCGGTTACATATCCGCGAAGTAAAATAAAGCAAGCTACGAGCAAGACAAGAAAAGCGCGGCTTTGGCGCAGGGAGCGTACACAGACGTACGTGACCAAGCCAAAACGCAAGCTTGACGCGGTATTGCGACTTGAATTTTTCGCTCGGTTACATAGCTCGAAGTAAAATAAAGCAAGCTACAAGCAAGACAAGAAAAGCGCGGCTTTGGCGCAGGGAGCGTACATAGACGTACGTGACCAAGCCAAAACGCAAGCTTGACAAAGTATTGCGCCTTGATTTTTACTCTCGGTTACATATCCGCGACGTAAAAATGCGGAGTTGCAAGCAGTTCAAGGCGGCGCGAAGGAGCGTACCGATAGTACGTGACTGAGCGCCAACGATGAAATGCGCCGCAAATACGCGTTTTTACTTTACACTTTCGCCCATTTCGTAGGCAATTTGTATTAACTCTGGTCTAGCAAGTACCGCGCCCTTTTCATAGACGCCTTTTCCATACAGCGTGCCTTTTTCTTCGTAGCCGTCGATGCATTTTGCAAAGCCGTGAAAACAAGCCAAGGTTGTGTCTAACGTGTCGGAATCGTCTTCCGCCGCCGTGACGATATAATACAAGTCCTTGTTGGCGATTTCCGTCCAACGCGCAACCGTTCTATCAATCACCGCCTTCAACTGCGCGCTGATAGAATAGAAGTATACGGGGCTGGATAAAACGAGTACGTCACAATCGATAATCTTTTGCAAAATATCGCCCATATCGTCGTTGAACGCGCACCTGCCCCCGTGCTCTCTACAAAAATAGCAACCCGTGCAAAGAGAAATTTTCTTTTCCGCAACAAAGATTTTTTCCACTTCGTTGCCCGCCGCTATCGCACCTTTTGCAAACTCGTCGCATAAAATATCGCTATTCCCGCGCTTTCTAGGACTCCCTGAAAGAATAAGTACTTTTTTCATAATTCTCTTAAAGACACGATTAGCCCATCATAATTTCGGAAATGACGTCCAACACCTTATCGTGACAGCCGCCACAGCCCGTAGAACAATGGGTGATTGCCTGCACCGCCTTGAACAACGCCAAAACGTCTTCCATTTTGCTGTGATTTTCCAACGCGTGCTCGATATCCTTATAGCTTACCTGTTTACAGTTACAAATGATGATATTTTCCATAATCTTCTCCTTGATTTAAAAAGTTTCTACTATTATAACAAATCTTTTCCCGTTTTTCAAGGGTTTTCAAGAAAATAAGCCTGCTTAAATTTTCTTGACGCTAAGGGTGAATTCCTTTAAGTTGACCGTCAGCTTGTACCTGCCCGATTCCGTTACGTACATATCCGCAAACACAAAACCGTTTTCGTCTATTACGGATAAATCATACGACATTCCCCGTTCGGGATAAAAATCGGGGAGTTCCACGTACGGATCGCTGGCTGTGCCCTGCGCCACGAACTCGTATTCAAATAAGTAGGGCGCGCCGCTTGTCGCGGTAAGCACGTTGCCTTGCAGCCATTCCACTTGACAATAATAGCTTGCCGTGTCGGGATTTTGCAGCTCTAATCTCACGACGTACGTTTTGGCGTGGAAGTAGACCTTATACGTTCCGCCCACGTGCACCGTGATACTTGCGGGGTTGGAGAAATTCCAGTACACATACCTATCGCCCAGCCCTGCTTCCACCGTCGTTTTATAACAGCTTATATGCGATTCGCTATAAAAACCGATGGACGCGTTTGCGGGAATTTCCGCTTGGATACAGTATTCGTTCGTGTCCTTGTCCAAGGTCATTGCCGAATACGTAACATTTGAGGCGGAAGTTTGCACCTTCAATTCACAGCTCTTCACCGTTTCGTACACGGGCGTTTGAATATCCCCCACCTTGACCATATCCACCCCAAAGGTTTGGACGTCCAAAACAAGATTGTAAATGCCCTGTTGCTTGATATTTATTTGCAGGGGAGAGCCGTCAGTCGAATATTCAATTTCGGCGTATTGCGTATCCGTTTCATCGCTCAATACCGCGTATATCTCGCCCAGCTTGGTAATATCCTTATAATAAATGACCTGGAAAAAATCTTCCGCGTAAAAATATACGTTGTGATAAATTCTTTTGTTTTCGTCTTCCTTATCCAGCGTAAACGGTCTGTCTACGGAATAATTTCCGTTGATTTCGGTAACAAGGTCAATGGCGGCGGACGTATAATACGTTTCCCCTTCTAAATACTCGGTATCGTCGTCGGGCAGGGGCGAGAACTCGTCTAAATCAACGGTGTTGTCAATTTGCGGAAAGCTGCTATCGTCTTTCGCGCTCGAATCCCCAAAAATATCGCAGCCGACAAGAGATACGCCGCTTGTGAGCATCAGCAAGGACGCCAAAATGAAGGCAAATTTCTTGTTCATAATTCCACTCCGTTTTGGTTTACTATTTTTATTATAACAGCTCTATCTTGAAAAATCAAGTGGCTTGGATAAAAAAATCGACAAGTTGGAACTTGTCGATTTTTTTGGTGTACCCGATTGGATTCGAACCAACGGCACCAAGCGTCGGAGGCTTGTGCTCTATCCAGCTGAGCTACGGATACGTATAATATTGAATAAACGCCGTGTGTACCCGATTGCATTTTGCCGTTTTCCAACGGCAAAACGTCGCCGCTGCGCGTCTCGCGCAAACCAACTTTCACCAAGCGTCGGAGGCTTGTGCACAATCTAAGCTGCGCTACGGATACGTATTCAAAGCTATTCTATTTTAGCCGTTTTTGCGGGGATTTGCAAGCGTTTTGCCCTGCGTTTTTTATTTTCGACGAAAAAATCGGCAAAGCGACGTTTTTTGCGCTTTGCCGATTGCTTGTCTTAGTCCGCGTTTTCCGCTTCGTCTAAAAGACGGTTGTATTCTTCAAACACCGCGTCGATAATATCGTCGTCCATTTCAATTTCAAAATTATCTTCGCCGTCCGCGCCGCGCGTTACCTTGAACACCAACGCTTCGTCTTCGTCCATACCTTCCAACAGTTCTACGGGCTGTAAAATCGCATAAAAATTCCCCTTATGCGCAATGCCTGCAATTTCCACAAAATCCACTTCTTCGCCGTCTGCCGAAAGCAACGTTACGATATCGTCTTCGTATGCCATAATTTTATTCTCCTAATTTTTTCTCGGCGCGAAACGCCGTACTTTCTATTATTATAATCCAACTTTCCCCTTTTGTCAATGCCCAAATCAAAGATATTTTTCGCTTTTTTGCGTTTTTACTTTCCTTTTTTTTGCGAATGTGTTATAATACCCACGAAATACCTATCCGTAGGAGAACGATTATGTCCAAAACTGTGGTTGTGGGAATGAGCGGCGGCGTGGATAGCTCGGTTGCCGCGCTGCTTCTAAAACAACAAGGCTATAACGTTATCGGGCTGTTTATGCTCAACTGGGAAGAAAACGACGAGAATGGCTGCTGCACCGCCGAAGACGATTACACGGACGTGCGCAGGGTTTGTTCCGTGCTGGATATTCCCTATTATACCGTCAATTTCGCCAAAGAATATATGGACAGAGTTTTTTCCTATTTCCTTGCCGAATACAAGGCGGGCAGAACCCCCAACCCCGACGTGCTTTGTAATCGAGAAATCAAATTCGGTCCGTTTTTGGAAGAAGCCAAACGCTTGGGCGCGGACTATATCGCAACGGGGCATTACTGCAAAATCTCCCACGAAAACGGCGTGCATCTTTTGCAAAAGGCAAAGGACCAAAACAAAGACCAAACGTATTTTTTAAACCAGCTTTCCCAAACGCAGCTTGAAAACGTGCTCTTCCCCCTGCAAGATATGGAAAAGCCCGAAATCCGCAAAATCGCGCTGGAATACGGACTTGCCACGGCAAAAAAGAAAGACAGCACGGGCATTTGCTTTATCGGCGAAAGAAACTTTAGAAAATTTCTCAGCTCGTACCTGCCTGCCCAAAACGGCAAAATTTTGGACCTTTCAGGCAAACAAGTGGGCGAGCATATCGGGCTGATGTACTATACGCTCGGTCAGCGCAAGGGCTTAGAGCTGGGCGGTATCAAGGGCGAGAGCGAAGGCGGAAGATGGTTCGTCGTCAAAAAGGATTTGGCGAACAATATTCTCTACGTCTCCCACGGCGACGAAAGCCCCTTATACTCTAAATCCTGCGAAGTATCGGGCTTTAACTGGATTCCCCAAAAGCCGCAGGCGAAGGAATTTGAATGTATGGCAAAATTCCGTTACCGCCAGCCCGACCAAAAGGTATTTGTCAGCGTGCGCGCGGACGGAACTTTGCATATCGAATTTGCGGAAAAGCAACGCGCGGTAACCGAAGGGCAATACGCGGTATTGTACGACGGAATCAACTGCCTTGGCGGTGGCGTTATCGACAGCGCGGAATATTAAAATTTTAACTATACAAACAACAAAAAACTGCATTCAACGCACACCTGCCCCCTGCAAAACTGCAGGGGGCAGGTTTTTTGTTTGTTAAATTTCCCGCATTATCATTGCGAGCCTTTAATTATTTTTTATAGCCTAAGCTCTTTAAGTTGGCTATTGCGGTTTCATTGCCTTGCGCCGCCGCCAAGCGATACCATTTCACCGCTTCCGTTACGTCCTTGGGCACGCCCTGACCGTTTTGATATGCCCAACCCAAATTGTTTTGCGCATATTGCTCGCCCTGCTCTGCTGCCAAGCGATACAGTCTTATTGCTTCGGCATAATTTTGCTCTACGCCCTGACCATTCGCATACGCATAACCCAACGCCGTTTGCGCGTTTGCCTCGCCTTGATTTGCAGCCAAACGGAATAATTTTATCGCTTCGGCATAATTTTTCGTCACGCCCATTCCTTCTCTATACATATAGCCTAAATTGCTTTGCGCAGGCGCGTAGTTTTGATTTGCTGCCAAACGGAATAGCTTCATCGCTTCTGCGTAGTTTTTCGGCACGCCTTCGCCGTCTCTATACATAACCCCTAAATTGTATTGCGCTTTTACATAGCCTTGATTTGCCGCCAAATTGAAGCATTTCACCGCTTCCGCGCTGTTTTTTGCCACGCCTTTTCCTACGCTATATAAAAAGCCTAAATTGTTTTGCGCAGGCGCGTAGCCCTGTTTTGCCGCCGCATAATATAATTGTGCCGCTTCCTTATAATCCTGCGGAACCCCGTAACCGCCTTCGTAGAAAACGCCTAAATTATTTTGCGCCATAGTATTGCCTTGGTCTGCCGACAAACGATACCATTTTGCCGCTTCCGCATAGCTTTGTTCTACAACGCAGCCCTTTTCATAAAAAACGGCTAAGCTGCATTGTGCGTTCTTATTTCCCTGCTCCGCCGCCATACGAAACCATTGCAGCGATTCTTCATAATTTTTCGCTACGCCTTCGCCATCTCTATACATAACGCCCAAATTGTTTTGTGCAACAACGTTGCCTTGATTTGCCGCCAAGTGATAGTATTTTATTGCCGTCGCATAGCTTTTGTCTACGCCCCAGCCCCTATCATAGCAAACGCCCAAGCTACATTGCGCGCTGGCGTTGCCTTGCTCCGCCGCCATACGAAACCATTTCACCGCTTCTTCGTAATTTTTCGCTACGCCCATTCCGTCGCGATACATAACGCCCAAATTGTTTTGTGCGTACTGCTCTCCCTGCTCCGCCGCGATTTTGTAATAATATACCGCCTTCGCATAATCCTTCGGCTTACCGTGGCTGCCAGTCATATAATCCCAGCCTAATTTGAATGCGTCGTTCGCGCTCATAGCTTCCATTTTCTTCTCTCCTTAGTTAAAAATACTATTGTAAATAGTATAACACAGCCGTATGCGTTTTGTCAATGGTTGTTTTGCATTTTTCTACAAAGGAAAACCGCCGACGGCGTGCCGTCGGCGGTGTCGTAATTTTCAATTAGCTTTGTTCGAGCGTGGGCTGGTTAGGCACTTCAAATTTTTCTATTTCTCTGTCTTCAGGGAAAATTGCCGCCGTGGGAATCGCAGGCAGCATAAACGGCTGATTGAACGCGCTGCCCGTCAGCGTTGCCACTACCGAACGGAGATAGGGGAATACCGTTTCCGTTGCGCTAAGGTTGAACACCTTCTTATCCTGTTCGCTGTCCAAGCCTTCCACTTCAAACACACCGCGCGTACGTACCTTCAAGTTAAAAGGCGTAGGCTCGTTTTCTTCGCCGACGACAAGCACTTCCAAATCCACAAACCAAATTCTTTCATTGTCCGTTGCCTGCGTGATTTTGCGCCCGAATCTAGGCTTGATGGCAATTCTCTTATTTTCCTGCGGTCTAACGTGGTTGAGCGTGCAATGTACGTCTTCCGTGATGATGTTTACAATAGCAAATTTCATAAATATACCCCTACTTTTATTTTCGTATTTCAGTCCGTTGCAACAACGGTATCAATTATATGTACCCGCTCTTTTCCGTTTATAAACGCCCTTAACCATTTTTTATGATTATTTTTTTGCGGAAAGCACCGTTTCCCCTACCTTGGCGGAAATATTGTTCACGCCCGAACAGGTAATTTGCACGATTTGTCCATCCGCAAGCGTTACGCGCATATGCTTTTCGCCAAAACGCAGGGTGTTGTCTTCGTAGTATTTTCTGCCGTCCACCTTCACGTAGCGCAAGGAATTGCGCGCGTACACGGTGATTTCCTTATCTTCGTACTCGAACTTTGCCGTCTTATGCGTCAGCGAAAGCAGGAACAGCGGCAATGCAATAATAATCGCAAAATACAAAAGCATAATTGCGGGAATTATCAGCCACGAAAGCTTCGACACCGTAAAGCTTTCCACCTTGTAGCTTGCCACTTCGCCGCGAACGATATACACGCCTTCAAAATCCTGCCATATCACTTCGTCGGTAACGCGGTCAAGCAGCTTTCCGTTCTTGTCGTAAAAGGCGATTTGCACTTCCCCGCCGTCCACTTCTTCCGTAAAAAGTATATCCACTTCGTATTCCGTACGCACGGTAGTCGTTCCGCCAACCGTTTGCTCGTACTTCGCGTTGATATAACCGCGGCTCTCCGCAATCTCTACGCCAGGTGCGGGAATGGCGGAAAGAAGAATTATTAAAATCCCCAATATCAGCATACCCAAACCCACCAAACCGCGCGTCCAGCGTTCCTTTTTCACCTTTTTAATTTCCGCGTCGGGCGGTTGTACGCTCATAGGCGGCAACGCAATGGAACGGGTTGCAGGCGTTCCCGCCGCGTTTTCCGCGCCGTCTGCGCTGGCAACGGGTTCTGCATTTTCCGCCGTTTCCGCTACCGCGGGCAATTCCTGCGTTTGCCCCGTGAGTACCTGCGCGGCTTTGCCCAGTTCTTCGTCCGATTCGTAGAAAAAGCCGTTAAAGGTAAAGGAAATTCTGTTCAAGCCCGACACGGAAACGAACAGCTCGTCACCGTTATCGAACCTATGATTGAGTTGCCAAACGCCCGTGAGAAAATTGATGTTTCCGTCAAAAACGTCGTCGTCAACGCGTACATGGTGGTGAAAAGTGCCCAAATACAGCGAAAATTTTCTCTCCCCACAGGTGTAGTGGTATTCCTTGACGAAGAACATCGTGCCAATCCAAAAACTGAGTGCAAGCACAAACAGCGGGACGCTGAGCACGCCAACGATAACCCATCCGCCTTCTTCTTCGACGGTGTAGACATTCTCCACGATTTCATAGCCCGCCACTTCGCCGTGCACGTAGAAATACGCGCTCATATACGAAGACATAGACTCGTAATCGACGTAGAACTCGCTTGTCTGCGTCTCCAAAATCTTGCCGTCCTTATCGTAGAAACGGACAGTCGCTTCGCCGTAATCGGCGTCCATATCTTCAGCCAAAATCAGGATTTCGTATTGCGTTACGTATTCCGTTTTGTCTAATACGTAGCCTTCGTGCGACAAAATCGGTTTCTTTTCCGTTTTTATGGGCATACTAAACCCGACGATCATAAGGACGAGTGCCACCGCCAATATAATCGACCAAACAATTTTTAACGTTCTAATTTTTTTCTGGTCAGGGCTCATACCGTACTCCTTGTTTTTGATAGGGAAATTATAACACGGTTTTGGGAAAAATTCAATAGTTTTTTGGAAAATAGACGAAAACGCGAATGTTTTTCCTGCATATAATAGATATTAGAAAGGAAGAAAAATCCGCAAAAACGCTTAGAAAAAAATTCCTGAAAAATTTTTTAATTTTTTTTAAAAAATGCGTAAAAAATGCTTGCCTTTCTTTTTTGGATGTGGTATAGTATATAAGCTTTCGACGGAAGTTTAGCTCAGCTGGGAGAGCATCTGCCTTACAAGCAGAGGGTCATAGGTTCGAACCCTATAACTTCCACCATAAAAGACAGTGCGGATTATATGCGGGAATAGCTCAGTGGTAGAGCGTCACCTTGCCAAGGTGAATGTCGCGGGTTCGAATCTCGTTTCCCGCTCCAACATCCGCACTGTTTTTATTTTATCTAACGCCCACGGGACGGATAGACGGCGCTATAGCCAAGTGGTAAGGCCAAGGTCTGCAAAACCTTTATCCCCCGGTTCAAATCCGGGTGGCGCCTCCAAAAGAACTCTGCACCGTAATCGGTGCAGAGTTTTTTCATAAAACACAAACCGACCAAGCTATACCTTGGAATATTTATTAAAAGTATATACATGCCGCTGTGGTGGAATAGGCAGACGCAAGGGACTTAAAATCCCTCGGTAGAAATACCGTGCCGGTTCAAGTCCGGCCAGCGGCACCACAAAACCCCTATCCTCTTTCGAGGTTAGGGGTTTTGTATTATTTTCGTTATCTGGACGGACTTGTGGGGGGAGCCATTTTACGAGAGTAAAATGCTTTGCCTTACGCAACGTTGACAACGAGTATCTTGATGGCAAAGTCGGCAATTAATAATTGCCGAGTGGGGCGTCTCCGCTAAAGGAACAAGTCCGGCCAGCGGCACCACAAAACCCCTATCCTCTTTCGAGGTTAGGGGTTTTGTATTATTTTTCGTTATCTGGACGGGCTTGTGGGACGAGCTGCTCGTTAAACAAGGCATTGATAATGCCTTGTAGAGGCGAGATGAGCAAACGCATATGCACCGCGTTTGCGTTGACCGAGCGCAAAGCAAACCGCACTTTGCGCGAGAAAAGCCGCAAACGGAAGTGCGCGCTTTGCCTTTGATTACTACAATATTGCAACGCCCGTCCTTCTAAAAGAACGGGCGTTGTGTATTTACTAAGTATTCACAGTTTATTCTTTTGATTTATCCACGTTTTTGCTTTCGCGAGTGCGCTGTTGTTTTTGTTTTAAAAGCAAAGTATGAGAGAGCTTCATTTCCTGAATGATACACTTAATCAAGGAATCCAACTCGCTCCCCTCTTGATAATCGGCGGAACAAATATAGTTGACACGGTTATCCAAAAGCAGGTTGGTTACCTTGTTTTTCTTCCCCTTTTGATACAAAGCGATGGAAATACCCCCTTGTTTTTTTACAAACGTCATACAGGGAATATCCGTAAGTCCGTCGCCAAAATATACCATGTTTTGATAATCGACAACACGCTCGCTCATTTTCTCGTTAACCTTTTTATTGTCCGTCTCGTCGTAAATTCCCTTGGAAATGCGGAAAATATACTGCGTTTTTTGGGTGTAATTGATAGCGATTTTCGGCCAAATTGCCTTTCCGTCTTCGTCAAAGTAGTATTGACATGCAAAAATTTTCTTAAATTCGTCCTTGATTGCCGAACCGTCAATAATATCTTTTATCCCACTAGAAATAACGTAATGTTCAATCTTTACACCGATGGATTCGCCGTATTGATTGATACGCTTGAACCAGTTTTGCACACCCTTGTAAAAATTGATATCCTTCCCCAAAGAACGCAAATATTCCTGCGTGAACGGAATGTTCTTCTCCTGACATTTGTACATCATATAGTACATGTATCCAAGAATACCTTCCATATAGTGCTTCTTACGGAACTGCTCGGTTTCCCCCCAAAATTCATCGCTGGTCATGTCGAGGTTGGGAATAAAGCTATAATTTTGCATATCCTGGTCACACAGTGTTTTATCAAAATCATACATAAATGCTATTGTGAGTTTCTTTCGCATACGTTTATCTCCTTTGCAGATATTATAACACCGATTTTTCAATAAGTCAATCCCCGATTTCATAATCCCGTAAAAGACTTTCTTACACACAAAAACCCAACGCCTAAGCGTTGGGTTTCTCTTTTAAATTCGGTTATAAGGCTGTACCAAACAAAACCTTTCTGAAAATCGTCGCCGTTTTCTCTTCCCCGATGGATTTTTTGAATACGTCGGTAGACGGACCTCCCTTTTCCAATAAGCCCTCTACGTAATACGAGGCTTTCCCGCGTTTTGCTTCCGTATCTTCCACCGCGTTTACCGCAACGTTCAAATACGCATGCAAATGCTCGATTGTCAGCTCGTCAAAAGCTGCTGTACAAGCCTTTTTGCCTTTCTTTGAAATGCTCTCCGCCAGCTTGATTTCATCGTACCAATGCACGCCGGGATCACGTTCAGGCAAGGAATTATACTTTGCTTTCACTTCATTTAACGCACCCATGTCCGTGTTTACGAGCATAGTATCATATAATTCCACAATGAGCGTATCGTTCCCCATTGCATAGATGCGATCGTAGGAATATAAGGGCAGATCCTTTGCCGTAGGATTGATAATCAACGTGTCCATTTTCATCAATCCAAAAAAACCTTTTGCGCGCATCACGGATACGTGCCCCAAGCCTTCCGCACGGTATGCTTTTATCGAAAACTTCATGCCGCTCGCTTTCATGCTTGCCATTTCACCGACGGGCAATTCCGTCAAAGGATATTTTTCTGCAATCAAATTCAAAAGCTTATCCGTCATGCTATTTCTCCCTCCCGAAGGATAAAGCTCGAAAGTCCGCTTTTATGTAACAGCCACGTACCTACCAGCATAGTGCCTTGTCCAAGCATATTGACGCCCTCTGCGATCCAGTTCATTGCCGCTTCCGCAAAATCCTGCGAGGACAAGTATCCCATGCACAGCGAACAAACAAACGACAGCACGAAAAATGCAATCAGTTTCGGCTTTTTCATCTTTACACAAAGGATGCAAAGCGCTACGTCCATACAGCCTAACCCTGCCACCATGAGCGCAACGAACACGAACGTACCGCTAAAGACGGGCGGTACCGCCGCCAAAGCGGCATTCTTCGTTTGCCTATGGCAAATCATGGCAATCATGCCGATCCCAGCCAACAAAAAACCGATGGACTGGACTGGGAAAAACATAGCGTTCAGGGGCTCGAAATCGCATACTTTCGCCGCGTACAGCAACTTATACGTTGCCTTCAGCGCGCCTGCGCAGACGATATTGATTGTCCCTGCGGCAAACAACGCAAACGCCCCTTTGCTCATTTTGTTATACAAGTCTCGCTGTAAAATAACAGCCGCAATCGCAAAACAAATGACGGGGATGTAATCCACAAGCGCCATCGAAACACTAAAATCTTTCATGTTTCAAGCTCCTTATTCTTTATCTGTTTTATTGAGATGATAAATGGGCAACAAAGGAATGATGATGGGCGTTTTGTTTGCATAAGCTTGGTATTCTTCATTATTACCATAACGCGCCATCTGACGCTTTTCAAGACGCTGCGCGCCGTTAAACATAATAAATACGATACAAACGTATGCAACAATCGCCGTGATCCACTGACCAACAGACGCATACGTGCTGATACCGCTTACGAAAACACCCGTCCAGAATACGATTTCCCCAAGATAATTAGGGCAACGGCACATTTTGTAAAGGCCCTTGGTGGCTACCATGTTCGGGTTTACTTTTTTCTGCGCCGATTTTTGCTGGTCTGCAATCGATTCCAAAACAAGACCGAGAATAGAAACAGCAAAGCCGATAATAGGCAGAACAATATCCTGCGAATTATTTGCCACGCGGAACAGCATAGGGCTCACCTGCGCCGTGTAAAGCACCGCAACGAACACCCAAATGGTCACCAAAACGAAGATGGGCATCTTTTTATCGTCGCCCGTTGCTTCTTTCAACGTCTTTCTGTACGCCGCGTTTTTAATTTCACGAACAAGCAAGAACCCCGAAAGACGGATACCGTAAGCGAGGAACAACGCCGTTTGAATCAACAAAATCCAAAGCGGAGCCGTACTATTTGTAACCAACGCCATCACGAGTACCGCAATACCGCCGCCTGCTACCGCAAAGCCGTAGCCGATGGAAAGGAAGTATACGAATTTATAAAAACCTACTGCACAAAGCACTGCGCAAACTGCGCAAAGAATACCAAGAAGCTCCCAAGGCATATTAGTTTTCCTCCTTACCAAAGTATTCCTTTAAATATTCGCCAAAACTAGATTCGCCCACTTCCGTATCGCCAACGAGGTCATGCGAAAGCGTCCATTTGGAGAAAAGAATAATATCGTGCTTACCTGCTTTTTTAATCTTGGGCAAGTTTGCAAGGATACCGAACAACCACTTCGGCGCCCATTTAATCTTCAAGGGCTTCTTTGCCGCATCAAAGCACATAGCCGCCATTTCTTCGTAGGTATAGGTTTCTTTACCGCCCACGTTATAGGTCACGTTCGTTTCATTCATGCTGTCCACGATAAATGCTGCGAAATCGGGACAATCCACAACGTTCGCCTTTACGCCGCCGTAGCCCTTCAAAAGCTGCATTTCCCCTTTGTCTACGTAGGGCTTGAATACCTTTGCAATATCATAGAAATATCCCGTAGGACGGTAAATCACGTATTCCAAGCCACTCTTTTTCAATTCTTCTTCAAAGAGATACTTCGCGTGGAGCATAGGCACCTTTTCCGCACCCTTTTCATCGCAGGAGATTACCGAAATGTAGTTAAATTTCTTTACGCCTGCCGCTTTCGCTTCCGCAAGAATATTCATATTGCCCTGGAAATCGATATCGTACGAAGTGAATCTGGTAGACGCACCGGTAAGGCCAACGGTGGTGATTACCACGTCCGCGCCGTCGCACATGCCCTTCATTGTTTCGGGGTTGGTTGCATCGATTGCTACAAAGGTATATTTGCCTTCCGTACCGGCAATATTCCCCTCTTTCAAGTCCGCCGCTACCACTTCGTGCCCATCTGCGCACAGTTTTTTGAGAATTTCGGCGCCGAGATTACCAAAAGCGCCTGCAAGTACAACTTTCATATTTATATCTCCTTATTTTTTGTTTTTCTCTTTCGAGCGTTTATCGTTGATGATTTTCATATGTTCTGCCGTAACCAATTCCACGTTGTTTTGTTTTGCCCAGTCTACACAGCCTCTTAAAACCAAAGGCAGGAACACTCTGGGAACGCCGAGAATGGTCATCAATGCATCGTCGGTAAATTTGATTTTATCGTCCGCGCGGTTTGCCGCATAACGCACCGATTCCAAAGACGCCTTTCTCATCTGCAAAAGCTCTGCTCTCATGCGCGTTTTGCGGTGGAACCAGAAGTTTTTGCTATCACGGTAGCCATAGTCAACGGGAAGCGGAGGGAAATCCTGCGCACGAACGCCGTTAATGATAGCGTCTCTGTATTTCTTCTTCATTAAAATTTTATCTACGCGCAAAATGAAGTGCGCGCCAAACTTACTTGTAATACCGTTGAAATCATGATAAGGACCTTCGTAGCCGTTCAATTCCCCCGGCATATCCTTATCCGCGCCGTCAAGCTCTCTCATCCAAGTACATTCGATAACTTCAATGGCATCCGTAAGCACCTGCGGACGTACGTCTTCGGGATTTTCTTCTTCAATCAAGCTCTTTTCCAGCTTAAATTTACATCTGGGCATCTTTTCAAAGGGTTTATCCCCGGGCCAGGACAACTTCACCGCTTCCTTAAACGTCTTCGGATTATCGTCGATGAAGCTAATGGCGCACTTACCGTTGCGAAGAATGTTCTGCGCCGTGTTGGAAGAATTACGGCAGCAAAGGAGCATCGCATAATAATCCTTGCCCGCTACGTAATAAGGCTGCACCAAGGAATACGGGCCGAGCGTCGTCGTGCCGTCCTCGCATAACGTACTGATGATGACAGTTGGCATCGGGAAAAACAACGACGTTTGATAAAAGTTATCCACGATGCGAAGGTTTTCAAAACTACTCATAACATCTCTCCTTTTTTATGATTTATTAATTGATTTACTACGGCGAAAATCTCTTCAAAGGTTTTCCCCGCAAGCGTCCAAGTAAGTAATGATTCCGCAATAAACTCCGCTAAAAATATCGGATTTTCGCTATGCTCGCAAAGCGGCACAAGCACCTCTGCTATATGCGCACGCAACTGCTTATGTTTTTCAGTAACCACCGCAAAGAATACTTTTGCCGCAGCTTTATCTTCAAAAAGCGCTTGGTGTTTGTCCGCATACGCCGTTAGCGAATCGTATATTCTGCGCAACACCCCTGCGCCATCGTACGGATCCCCCTCTTTCATTTCCAAAACGTGTTGCGTCCACTCCTCTAACATAAAAGTAGCAATTAAAACATCTTTGGATTGAAAATAGTTATACACCGTACCCACGCCGATACCGCAGCCCTCCGCCACCGAACGTACCGTCGTTGCGGCGTAACCGTTCGTATCAATTTGCCGCCGCGCTTCCTGTAAAAGCTGTTCGCGGATTTTGGGAATAATTTTAGGCATTTACAAAATCCTCTTGACTTTTATGAACATGTTCATTATAATGTAATTATAAACGTTTTCCTATGGGTTGTCAATACCGTTTTCAAAAATTAAAGGTGCTTTTATGAATTTTTTAACAAAAAAACGCGCAAAAAAAGGTCTTCTAATTACGGCCGTCATTACCATGCTTTTGGCGCTCTGCATCGCTGTTTGCGGCATCTACGTCAATGATTATTATCACGCGGATATAACGGCAATCCAAGCCTTTTCGAAAAAGGACGATATTTCTGTACAAACCGTAGGCGACAACGCGGTGGCTTACGTTCCAAATTCCCCGAAAGCCGGATTCATCTTCTATCCGGGCGGAAAAGTAGAACATACCGCTTACGAGCCTTTAATGCTCGCTTGTGCGCAAAAAGGCATTTTGTGTATTTTGATAGAGATGCCCTTCCGCTTGGCAGTGCTGGATGTAAACGCAGCGGACGGCTATACGGAGAAATACCCCGAAATCGACGCTTGGTACATCGGCGGACACTCGCTTGGCGGTTCGATGGCGGCAAGCTACGTTGCAAAGCATACGGACGTCTTTGACGGACTGGTGCTGCTGGGCGCATACTCCACGGCAGATCTTACGAAAACCGAGCTGAACGTGCTTTCCGTATACGGCAGTAAGGACGGAGTAATGAACCGCGAGAAGTATGAAAAATACAAGAGCAATCTTCCTGACGGTTTCACGGAGTACGTGATCGAGGGCGGTTGTCATGCCTATTTCGGCATGTACGGAGCGCAAGACGGCGACGGAACGCCCACCGTCAGCAATAGAGCGCAAATTTTAACCACAGCGGAACAAATCGAGGCTCTTTGCCGTAAATCATAAAAAGGAATCACACCATGAAAATTGCAGTCATCAACGGTAGTCCCAAAGGCAAATACAGCATCACCTTACAAACGGTGCTTTACTTGCAGCGTAAATTTCCGGGGCATGAGTTTTGCATATTAAACGCAGGACAAAAAATAAAGGCTTTGGAAAAGGATTTTTCGGAGGCGAAAACTTTGTTGGAATCCTCCGACGCCATTCTTTTTTCCTATCCCGTATACACCTTTTTAGCCCCCTCTCAGCTTCATCGCTTTATTGAGCTCATGAAAGAAAACGGGGTGAACGTTAAGGATAAATACGCCACGCAAATTTCTACCTCCAAGCACTTTTACGACGTCACCGCGCATAAATACGTGGAAGAGAACGCCCTCGATTTGGGCATGCGTTACGTCCGCGGTCTTTCGGCGGATATGGAAGATTTATTAAAGGATAAAGGTCAGCGTGACGCCGAACAGTTTTTTAACCGTTTCCTTTGGTCTGTTCAAGAGAATATTTACGTACCTGCCCCCACTCTTTCGGAGGCGCATATTCCCGTAGTCGCGACCATACCCCTTTCATTTGAGGAAAATAAGAAAACGGAGAAAGACGTTTTAATTTTAACGGATTGCACCGATTCTTCTTCCTCTTTACACAGCATGATACAACGTTTCCAAGCGGTTTTTCCCTACAAAACGAGAATTGTCAATATCGCAGAATATCCCCTTATGGGCGGTTGCCTTGGTTGTTTCCGTTGCGCCGTATCGGAAAAATGTATTTACAAGGACGGGTTCGACCGTTTCCTGCGTGAAAACATTCAAACGGCAGACGCAATCGTGTACGCCTTTACAATCCAAGACCATTCCATGGGCTCCAGATTTAAAATGTACGACGATAGAAATTTCTGCAACGGACACAGAACGGTCACCGTCGGTATGCCCGTGGGATATTTGGTTTCGGGCGCGTATGAAAAAGAGAATAATCTGCGCACCGTGATGGAGGCGAGAAGCGAAACGGGGGGCAATTTCCTCAGCGGCGTCGCCACGGACGAACGGAACACCAACGAACAAATCGATCATTTGGCAAAGAGCCTTACTTTTGCTTTGGAAACCAAACACCAAGCTCCTCAAAATTTCTGGGGCGTGGGCGGTATGAAGATTTTCCGCGACCTGATCTATCAAATGCGAGGCATGATGCGCGCGGATCATAAATTCTATAAAAAGCAAGGCATTTACGACTTTCCCCAAAAGAAAAAGCTCACCTCGTTAAAGATGTACCTTGTGGGCATGCTTCTTTCCAACGAAAAGATTTTAGCAAAGATGGGGAATAAAATGAACGAGGGCATGCTTGCCCCTTACACCAAGCTTTTTGCAAAAATGGACAAGGAAGCTGAAAAAGACGATAAGAAATAACTTTTCTTCCTAGTAAAGAATTTAAACGGCATTTCTATAAAATTGCCGTTTTTTTCTTCCCTTTTGTTCTTCATTGTGCTACAATATATAATATATAGGAAAATTTTCGCTTTTCGTTAGCAAAATATCACTCTATCATAATAGGAGTATACATATGAAAAAGAAACTCATTTCAATTTTAGCGGCATTTTCTTCCCTCTTCCTCTTTGGCGCATGCTCTGCCGTGAAGGACGCGATAGGAAAATTGCCTTTCTTCCCCGATGCTTCTACGGAAGAGAGCTCGGATTCTTCCAGCGTGCATGATTGCTTAGAAGTGTTGCTCAACGCATACGCTTTAAAAGAAGGAGAAGTTCTCCCCTCCCAAACGCTTACGGGCAAGGTAACCCAAATTCACAAAGTTAGCGAGGGCGACGTTTGTCTTACCCTTGTGGCTTGTGATTGCGAGCAGCACCCTATCTATTGCTACTGGTTGCAAGACGCAGATTCCGTTGGCGTAGGCGATACCATCACCGTTACGGGCGACATCAAAAACTTCGAGGGCTTGATTGAGTTTGTAAAGCCTACCCTCGTCACGGAAAACAACAGTGGAAATACAGGCGACAACGGCGGAAACACGGGCGAAAACGGCAATACGAACACCCCTTCTACGGACGGCGCGTTAGAGATTCTGCAATCCGCTTACGCGTTGACAGACGGCGCTACCCTTCCTTCGCAAACCTTGACGGGTAAAATCACCAATATCGAAAAAACGGGCGAAGGCGACGTTTGCTTGACCCTCGTTGTCGGCAATTACACCAACTATCCCATCTATTGCTACTGGTTGCAAGACGCGGATTTTGTGAAAGTCGGCGACGTCATCACCGTTACGGGCGACATTAAAAACTACCAAGGTACGATTGAATTTTTTAAACCCACGTTGGTGGAAAACGGTAACTCTGGCAATGGCAATGGTAGTGGCAACGTGGATACAAGCGAAGCTTTGTCCGTGCTGCAATCGGCTTACGCGCTGGCAAGCGGCGCAACCCTTCCTTCGCAAACCTTGACGGGTAAAATCACCAATATCGAAAAAACGGGCGAAGGCGACGTTTGCTTGACCCTCGTTGTCGGCAATTACACCAACTACCCCCTCTATTGTTACTGGTTGCAAGACGCGGACTTTGTGAAAGTCGGCGACGTCATCACCGTTACGGGCGACATCATGAACTATCAAGGCACAATTGAATTTTTCAAACCTACCCTTGTTAGCGGCGGTAATTCAAGCGGCAATTCAGGTGGCAACTCAGGTGGTAGCTCTGGTGGCTCCGCCACGCATACATATACCGCCTTTACCGCTTCGGATAAGAATTTGTTTAACGAGTACTTCGGCGAAGCAATCCCTTTTATCCCCAACAGTGAGTACTACTTAGAAGAGTACACCTTCGATTATGAGGACGGCACAATGGAAGTCGGCTTAACTTTCTACACTGTGGGCAATACGCAAGCGGAATTTAACGCTTACCTCGATCTTTTCTACGATGCTTACGATTATGCAGGCGAAGAGGAGGATGAGTATGGCGATACGTGGTATTTTTTCGATTCCGAAAATTACTACGTCGATCTTTCCTATTATTACAATGAAGGCGAGTATTACGTAGACGTTTACGTATACGTTTGCGAGGATTCCTCCGGCGGCAATAGCGGTTCGCAAACCGACGTCGAGCTGATCACCAACGAGGGAAAGGGCTTACCCAGCGGCACGAACGGCGTTTACAACGTAGATTTTACCCAAGCAACGTACGTGAAAAACGTAACCGAACAACTTTCCTACATAGACGGCTGCCCCACCGTGGGCTCCCCTGCCGTTTTGGTCGTTCCCGTAGAATTTAGCGACGTAACGGCAGCTAGCAAGGGCTATTCCATCGATACCATTAAAAAAGCTTTCGTCGGCGAAGCAGAGGAAACGGATTACTATTCCGTACACGATTATTACTACGCTTCCAGCTACGGAAAACTGGATTTGGATATCACCGTGTTGGATTCGTGGTTCCGTCCGAAGTATGCAAGCAGCTACTATGAAGAAGCAACCATGGACTATTACGGAAACGAGATTTTTTCCGGCGATCAACTCATCATTGACGAGCTTTTAGCGTCATTAGAGGGTACCATGGACCTGTCGAAGTTCGATTCCGACGGAAATACGGCGATCGACGCTATCGTCCTTATCAATACGCTGGATATCAACAGCGAATCCGATTTTCACTGGGCGTACAGATACTGGAACCTCTATGCGGACGAAAATGAGCAATACTATGAATATGACGGCGTTTCCGCAAACGATTATCTTTGGGCGCCTTATTCCTTCCTCCATGAGTCCTACGACGAAGACGGCAACGTTACGTATAGCGACACGTCCGTTCTGAATACCTATACGGTAATCCACGAGTTTGGTCACGTTTTAGGCGCAGACGACTATTACGATACTTCCTACTCCTCCGACATCGAAGACATGCCCATGGGCGGCTGCGATATCATGGACGGTATGACAGGCGATCATAACGCGTTTACAAAATTCAACTACGGTTGGCTGACGTCCTCCCGTTTGGTGGTGGCCGGCGACAGCGTTACACTCACCTTAGAAGATTTCTCCAAAAACGGCGACACCATTATCCTCGCAAACAACTGGGATCCCACTTTAGGCGCGTATCAGGAATACTATATCCTCGCTTACTATACCATGACCGGATTGAATGGCGAAGGTTACGGCTACTTCTCTCGCGACGGTATTGTCGTTTACCACGTAAACGCTTCCCTCTATGCAGAAGAATATGCAAATGAAACATATTACGATATCTACAATAACAATACGGACGCCTCCGATACTGATGGCACGGAAGACAACCTGATCGAATATGTCAAATCGGCAAACGATACCTTTACGTACGTAGAAGGCGATACCATGTCCTCCGTGAAAGACGATCAAGGCAACTCGCTTGCCTACAATTTTGTTGTGAATTCCTTCGCAAACGGCGTCGCAACCATTACGTTTACGAAGAAATAATCGATACAACTTATCAAAAAAATGGCGATTCTCAACAGAATTGCCATTTTTCTTTTTTGTTGGTATATTTTTTCTTTCACGACGCACAATATTTGTAATTGGAGGAAAGAAAATGAAAGCAACCGGAATTGTTAGAAGAATAGATGAACTTGGCCGTGTGGTGATTCCAAAAGAAATCCGCCGCACTTTGCGCATCAAAGAAGGCGACCCTTTGGAAATTTTTACGGACCGTGACGAGCTAATGCTCAAAAAATACTCCCCTATCGCGACTTTGGAACGTTTCAGCAAGGCGACCGCCCGTTCCTTAAACGACTTAAGCGGTAAGCTTGCCGTGATTTGCGATACCGACGGTATTTTGCATGCATTTGGCGACGGAAAACGTGACCTTGACGGGAAAGGCTTATCCGAGGAAATGGACAGAATTATGCGCGAAAGACGCAGTTATATTGCAAACGCTGCAGAGGGTGGCGATATTCTTCCCATCACCAACAGCCGTGAGGAAGGCATCACGGCGCAGGTCATCGTGCCCATCGTATCGGGTGGGGATTGCCTTGGCGCTGTTGCCGTTCTCTCGAAAGAAAGCGGCGCAAAAATGGACGCGAATGAAATGAATCTCGCCAAGCTGACGGCGGACATTTTAGCAAATCAATTTGAATAAGTTTATAAAATTATAGGGGGCAGGTATGCGTTGAACGCATACCTGCCCCTTTCTTTTTTAATCCGTACGTTTTACATTTATCGAACGTCGAAAACCGATTTTACCTTCAAAGAACTGCTGTCGCCCGAAATCACTTTCACCGTCTTCGTCCCTGCGTTCATATCAAAGAAATTATCCGACAAAATCAAATCGTCGTTTGGATTGCTGATATACACGTATTTTGCAAACGCCGCAGCTTTTATTATAATTTCGTCTCCATTCACCGAAATCTCCAGCTTGGGATCAACAAAGTGGAAATGTTTCGGCTTTGTAAATAATACCGTCCCAAAAGAAATCACCCTGCCGTCCACAACGTAAGAGAAAGAAAGATAATTGTTTTTTACGTCTGTTTTGTGGAAATCGATTTCTTGTAAACTTGCATAGGAAAGTGCTTCCACTTTCAAGTTTTCGCTACCCGCCTGCAACACTTTTCCGTCTGTCGAGCAAAGTTGCCATTCCACCAAGCCTTCCACGTCCTGCAAGGTATCGTTATTAACGAAAATTTGTGCTTTGGTTTCATACCCAAAATAACGTTCCGCGTTGATATCTCTGCGCTTAGTATATTCCCCAACTTCCGCACAAGAAATATGTATCGGCTCAAAGAAGCGTTTAGCTTCATAATGCAACGCTTTATACCTGCCGTAACCGTCGATACTCGCCCAGCTTGCCACAGGCCAGCAATCGTTTAATTGCCAATACAACGCGCCCATACATCTGCCGCGGTTTCTACGCATATGTTCTACGCCGTATTTGATAGCTTCCGCCTGCAAAAGCTGCGATGCATACACCAAATTTTCCATATTGTAAGGATAAAGGTAGGTTTGCGATAAATAACTGAGAATTTTCCCATTTGCAGAACCGTTTCTTTGATGTATTTCCATCACTTCACTAAACGGATTTCTATCCTCTGGCAAAGTAATTTCTTCTATCGTCTTCATTGACGGGAAAGACTGGAATCCGAATTCGCTCAAAAAACGGAAGTAGTGCTTTCTGTATTCGGTAAACGGAAGTCCGCCGTGCCATACCTGCCAGTAATGGCTGTCGCCCATATTTTCAGCTCTCGGATCGTCAACCATAAAACCATGAGAAGACGGCGAAGACGTAACAAAGGAAATTTCCGGGCATTCTGCCTGCATAATGGGAGGAATAATCTTTTCAAAGAGCTCTACGTATCCGTCTTTTTCTTCTTGCTTCCACCAATTCTCAATGGAAGCCTGTTCTTCAATTTCGTTGTTCCCAGATATGACACCGATACAGGCATGATGGCGGAATCTTCTTACGTTTTGAACAATTTCCACTTTCACATTGTCGTAGAAATCTTGCGCCGTCGGCATTGCCGAGCAAGCGAACATCAAATCGATAAACACGATGATACCCAGCTCGTCGCACAACTCGAAAAAATCATCGTGCGGGTAAAAACCGCCGCCCCAAACACGAATTGCGTTGAAATTCGCAAAGATACAGTCTTCTAATAATTTCTTCGTTCTATCGCGGCTAAGCCTGCTTAAAATATTATCTTCGGGGATGTAATCAGCGCCCATGGCAAAAATTTTTATGCCGTTCACTTTGTAGCAGAATTCTTCTCCCCACTCGTCCTTTTCACGGCTGACGATCAGCGTTCTTAAACCGATTTTCTTCTCGTTCGTATCTACTACTTTCCCCTCGGAAAGACATTCGCTCACAACGCGGTACAACGGCTGTTTTCCGTAGCCGTTCGGCCACCATAACTGAGGATTTTTAATTTCTACTTCCTCCCCGTTGGGGGCGCTTACTATCGAGCCGTCAGGCGCAATCACTTGGATTTTTACGTCCGCGGAAAGACTAGTTTCCGCTTTTACGGTAACGTAAACCTTCCCGTTTTCATGTCTTTGTAAAATTCTTACGTCGGTAATACGGGGAATGTTGCCGTCAATGAGATAGATATCCTTCCATATTCCCGCATCAGGCAGGATAGGTCCCCAATCCCAGCCGTTCATGTAAAACGCCTTTCTTAAATAGCTGAAACCCAGCAACGTTGCTCCTGATCCATCCGTGAGTTCTTTTTCTTCGCGTTTCGCTTTCATATAGGCATCCGCAGAAGAAAAGATGGCCTTGATTTCATTCTTTCCGTCCACTAAATAAGGCGCGACTTCAAAATGATACGTCCTGTGCATATTGTCCGTATGTGCCAAGAATTTCCCATTGATATACAAATCACAAAGCGTGTCCAACCCCTCGCACACCAGTAAAATGCTGCTCGATTTTTTCGTATATTCGAACTCTTTTGTAAAGGTAAATTCCTCGTCCATAATCGCCAAGGCTTTCCTTTCGTTATCTCGGTAAAAGGGATCTTCGATTTTACCGTTTGCAAGCAAAGCAGCGTAAACAGAACCGGGCACTTCGCCCACTACGTCATAGGTATTGCTGGTGATTTTCCATTGTCCGTTAAGATAAAATTTTTCCATACTACTCCTACATTTAACTAAAACAATATACTTATTAACTTAAGGTAAACAAATCTTGAGTTTTTTGGGCAGAAATCGCTATATTTCCAGCCGTTTTACCATATGCCTCTACCAACTCCCATGCGACAAGGTTTCCGTCCACCTTTACGAATGTGTAAACCGTGTTTCCGTTAAAGAGCTTGACGAAACCAACTTCGAATTCATACGCTCTATCCATGATAAAGGTTTTCGAGCCAGAGCCGGAGCCGATTTTTACTTCCTTGGAGGTGATACTCACACGGATTCCCGATTGATATGAACTTTTACTGGTATAGCCGTAAAGACAAAGCTGCCCTTTGAATGTTTCGGGCGTTAGGTTGAATTTAAAAGAATAGCTTTCCTCTTTGATCGAGAGGAACAGCGTACTCCCGCCATTTAATTCTCCTTTGATGTATTGGAATTCATCAATGGAATATTGATAATACGTTTCGCCGCGTACCGTGCCGGTAGCTCTTTCCTCGTCAGGAACTTCAGGCTTATCGAAGTTGTAGATATCTCCGTTGGAAACAACCGTTATCGAATCGAAATACACTGTGCCGGTCGTATCGCCGTAGAAACGGTACAAGAAGGTAAACGGAGCCAGAATGCCATTCTCCACAATTCCTTGCGCGCTGTTGATAAGCTCTAAAATGTCTACGTATACCCATTTCCCCGTCTCGCCGCCGAGGTCAGAATACGGTTTTTCAATCAAAATGGTGTTTTCCTCGTCGTTGTAAATACGAAGCAAAGGCTCTTTTCCCGAAGTTACTGTATAATCAGTAACGTACATCTTCACAAATACCGCCAGAATCTTATCCGCGTTGACGTTTTGAGGGAATTTAATGCCTACGCAGCCGAAGTTGCTCGTCGTATACCCGTATACGCCCCCTGTGTACCCTTCGGGAACACCCGAAACGTCCGTCAGCTTTTCCGCGTCTTCAGATTTGATTGCTGTCGTGTTCACCGTCGTATCAAAGTCCGTTCCGTTGAAATCAAACTCCGTAACCGTCGCTCCTTCGGGAATATTATCGATGGTAATTTTCGTTTCTTCCTCTACGGGATCTTCGGGTTTTTCGTAGCCCAACGTCTTGTCGTAAAGATACAACCCTGCGTCTGCAATAGAACCGTCCTCTTCGGAAAGATTGATGTACGTGCCGCCCATTACAGGACCATCTGCATTGCTGTTATATCGATCGAACGTAGAACTCTTTTGTCCGTAGGTGAGGCGCACGCCTTGATAGGAGATCGACGCACTGTTGCAATGCTCGTGCCCGACAAACACCGAATCGACGCCGTATTTCAAAATCGTCTTCCATACTTTATGATCTTGGTCCCAAGGCGTTTTGGGCTCTCTTCCGATATATCCGAAATCCCCTGCCGCTTTCGCCTCGTCCATAGTATCGAGATCGATAGGATTGTTCCGAATGGTCGACGAGCTGTAACCGTATTGTTTGAAAGCGTCCGCGAATACGGAAATTTGGATATGGAACGCCATGGAAAGCTTGGCTTCGGGATATGTCTCAGTCACCGCCTCCATACTTTCGGAATACCAAAGGATTTGGTCTTCGCCAAAGCCCACCGCTGTCGTACTGTGACCGTTGGCATAGGAAATCGCGCTCATATTGCTGCAACCGTTGGAGTCGAGCATGTAAAATACTCGCTTCAATTTCCCGCCTTGCGTCAAGCCGACGGAATAGTTGCCGTTGCCCGTCAATCCCCTCTGCTTAAAAAGGCAATATTCGGACGCTTCAAACTGGTCGCATTGCCAGTCTACGCCCATGTTGCTCTCGTTATCATGGTTGCCAAAGATGGGCGCCCAAGGAATTTCAAAGGAATCCATAAACGAAATCAAATGCAGGAATTGTTCGCCATAATCGTCAAATTCCCCGTACGTATTATCCCCCGTCATAATGATGAAGTCGGGATCGTAACGTTCGATAACCTGCCCTACGTATCTTTCATAGCCCATAAAGGTATCCGCAGGCGTACTGCTGCTAACGCGGCTTTCATAGCGTTTTTGGTCGCAACTGAGCGTCTGTATATCCGTGAGCTGTAACACGCGAATGTCTCGCCCCGTTTCCACGTCCACGACAAAATCGACATAATCGGCAATTTCTTTCGGCGTATTGTCTCCGCCACCCTGCGTATTATCGCCGCCGCCTTGCGTGTTGTTAGAAAAACTTGAATCGGCAGAGGAGCTTACGTCGTCGGAGGACGTTTCGTCATCGGAACCCACGGTGCTTATAAAAGGAATGCCGCCATTAAAAATTTCACTGCACGAGGCCATTGCGCCAACGCTTGCCAACGACATAGCAGCGCAAAGTAATAAGGCGATCCATTTTTTCTTGCTCATACATTTTCTCCTTGTCCTTATATATGGTATATTATACCATATATATTTTATCAGACGCTATACGAACTTTAAAATATCCGCGATTGGCGCATTTTTTAACTTTCCTTTGTTTTTCTACATTTTTTATTGTTTAGGAATGTTTTTTTGACGTTTATTTTCCTTTATATGACAATAACATGATGAAAAATACGGTATATTGTTTTGAAAAAATATAAAGCCAAAGGACAGACGTGCATTCAACGCATACCTGCCCCTTCATTATTAAGTTTAAATCAATAAGTTTCTACGCATTGCACCATTTTTACTATGCTCAATACAGCTGATTCGCTGTTACGATTGAGCTCCAATCTTGGTAGCAAGGGGGATTCTTGTCGTAATTCAAACCATTCCCCCAGAAATCAAGCAGCACCTCTTCCAACTCAGGCAAAGTTTCTTCCTCGCCGCGAAGATACGCCTCCAACCTTTCTCGGCAATGCTGTAAGCGTTGCTTTAAGCCGCCCAGTCGAATATCCTGCACCTCAAAGCCGTGCGGTTTATTTTCCTTATGCCACAACGTGCGGAATGCCTGATAGAACGCTTCCACCGCTTTTTCTGTCTTTTTGAAGTCGGCAACGATTGTCTTTAACGCGGCTTCATCTCGTCCCTGGTAGGCCTCTCTAACCCTTACGCCCAAGTCATACTTATACGAAAGCAAGCGGCTGAGTTTTGACAAAACGTCGTAAATATAACCGAAATTTTTGCTTTCCTTTGCGTAGAGCGCAAACCTTCTTGCCAGCTTTTTATACTGCTTATCCACGCCCTCTTTTACCTGCGTATCCAACCAACCGAAGAAAGGATCTGTGTATATCATGTACTTGCTGGGATTTCTAAACCCGTCCTTATTCCCGCCGACGTAGTTGGGATCGTCCGTGTTCATCATTCGTTCAAACGACTCTCCCGTTAACGCCTCGAACTCTTTCGCAATTTGCTTTCTGTCCGTCACGCCGTCGTAGTAACGTTTGATATAAAACAGCGAGGGCAACAGCGCAAAACACGAACATTCTCTGCCGTTATCTCCCCAAAGCGTGAGGAAAACGTTTTTCACCCCCCGTTCTCTGCAAACGTCCATCGCAGGCTTCATGGTCTGTAAGGTGTATCTGTTGGCAGGCGCAAAGCCAACCCAGCCCCATGCGCCGCCTGCGAACCAAATTTCTTTACCGAATTTTTCGTGCGCCTCAACCATTGCGCGATAGTCCGCTTTGTTCTTGTGGTAATAATCCCAGTAAACAAGCGAAACGTCAGGCACGCCTTCTACCACTTCCTGCGGTAAATTCATCTTACGCCCATAATATTCCCCGTTATTCGACATACGGAAGAACATATCCGACCACATCATCGGCTGAAATCCGTACTTTTTCGCAATTTCCACAACCTTAGCAAGATGCTTTTTCAATAAATCATGGCGATTGCAAATCCCGTGCTTGTCCATATATTTCCCAAGCCCGACCATGTGCGCCTCATCCATGCCGATATGTACTTTTCGAGAAGAAAAACTCTCCGCAAGCGTCGCGAACATATTATCAATGAGCTGATACGTGCGAGGATCGTCAATCAGCAGAATATCCGCACAATCGTTGATACCCTGATATTCAAACCATTTAAAGATTGTCTTTACATGCGCCAACGTTTGAATGCAAGGAATTAATTCCACGCCTTTCTCCTTGCAATACCCGTCTATTTCTTGAATCTCTTCCTTTTTATATCCTCCGCGAAGATACCCGAAATAAGGCTCGTTTATGACTTCATACGTGTCTTCCGTATAAAGCTGTAACATGTTATAACCGAACGAAGAAATATAATCTACGAATTTCTTTACCGTGTTCGGTTTCATTACGCCATTTCTTGACATATCCAGCATTACGCCAAAATATTGTTTGCTCATGTTTTTCTCCTTTTTGCAGGCGATACGGTTTATCGCCGTTTTCATTCTTTTAAGGTGCTATTTCGATAACGACCATCAGTAAATTGCATGATTGTCGCTTAACGGTCGACTACCGTTGTCACACATCAATACACCTTTATGATACTGCATTTTCATCAAATCGTCAAGTATATTTTATTTATTTTTCTTTCGCTGTGAAATATTACGTTTGGCTGTGAAAACAAAAACCGTATAACGTACGCGCACGCGCACATTAATAAATATATTTCGCTATGCATTACGTGTTAGGAAACTTCGCTTTGCCGTATATTGCATCAAAAAGCGGACTTTTGCGTCATGCAAAAGTCCGCTTTTATTTATATGAAATTCGGTTTTATTTACCCAACAACGGAGCAACCATCGTCTCAACGACACCTCTTGCAAAACGGAACAAACCGTTAGACAAGCGGGACGTTTCCTCGATAATTTCGCCAAAGCGAAGTACGCCAAAATAATCGAATGCGGAAATCAGGAACCAGCAAGCAACTACAATCGCCACGCCGATTACCATATAGAGCAAGCATGCAAGACATGCGTCAATCCAGCGCGTAGGACGGCTACTGCTAACCATTTTACAGCACTTTGCAAGCAAAGCGTTCAAAAGCGCCATAAGGATACTGATAATCACCGCAAGTACTACGCCCGCGAAAATTCTACCGATAATGCCGCTAAACGAACCGCCGATACCTTCGAACATATTCATGCATCTAACAACCAACTTGTTTAAGAAATAGGACAAACCAACGTCCGTGTTTGCCATATCCGAGAAAGGCAGATAGAAAGCCACGGCCACGCCTGCGATACCGCCAACGGTTACGATGAACGAACGAAGACTGCTGACAAAGCCGGTATAGTACCCCTTTCTTGCAATGGCAATAATAATGCCGATCGTCACGAAATCCAACAGATACAGTTTAACAAACCCAAAAAGCTGCTGCGCAAAAGCCCCCGCGAAAATCACGTCGTACCCCATGCTTTTGAGCATAGTAGCCTCAACCGCAAACATGCATACGCCGGCAATTACCCACAAAATCATTGCTACGTTTACCGCGCAGGAAACACCGCCGAACAAACGCCCAAATACGTTGGGAGGGGTAAGTCCGGTCTTGTGGATTCTCTTGCCGTACGGCATGATATCGTCTTCTCCGTCGTAATCTAAGTACTCAGGCTCGAATTCCAAGCCATATTCCGCAAGCGAGGTGTCGCTGTTTGCATCGTCTTTTACCCATCTTACTCTGGGACGAAGGAAGTGTCCCAAAATACCGAAGGCTACCATCGATACCGCAACGCAAGCCACTGCAATAATCAACGAAAGTGCAAATTCAAGCGTGGCGCTCGCATCGGAACGAATAGACTTTGCCACCGTCGCGTACAGAACACCTGCGGTAAGCCAAGTTAAACCGTTCCAGCTCACTTTACGAAATCCCTTCGTAAAGCCCATAATGAACGCAAGAGCAAGTACAATCACAGAAATGACCGTAAAGAACGTCGGGATCATTCCTATTAAACCGCCTGCTAAAACCGAATGTAAAGAAATCATATTTCTTCTCCTTATATCACGGACTCTCGTCCGTTTTACACGGCAATTGCCGTTTTTTACTTATTTATTGAAATTGTCTTTCAAAGACACGATCTCGGACAATACAAGCTTGCCCTGTTCGTCCACGCATTTTTTATAATACCCAACGCGCATCAGCTGGAATTGCTTTCCGTCTTCGCTTTCCGCAAGATAAGGCTCTGCCTTGCCCTGGAAAATATGCTCGCTGTCCGTATTCATACGTTCGCCGAAATCCTGACCGGGATAATCAGCGTCTCTAAGCAGCACGCCGTATTTGCGGATTTCCGCATCCACGCCCGTTTTGCCGTCTACCCACTGAATCGTACCTTTTACCTTCAAACCGCTGGTATCGTTAGAGGATCTGCTTTCGGGCACGTACGAGCATTTCAACTCGACCACGTTCCCCTCTTCATCCTTGACGATCTCGTCGCAATGAATGATATACGCACCCTTTAAACGCACGTAGCCGTCCGGCTTTAAGCGCTGGTATTTGGGAGGAGGTACTTCCGCAAAGTCTGCTCTGTCGATATAGACCGTGTTCGAAAAAGCCACCTTTCTCATACCCAGTTCCGGCTTCAAAGGATGAATCGCCGCGTCCAACAGCTCTTCCCCTTCGTAGTTGGTAATCGTTACCTTTAAGGGATCAAGTACTGCCATCGCGCGTTCTGCATTCTCGTTTAAGTTGTCACGAATGCACGCTTCGAGGTAGGAAAGCTGACATTCCGAATTCGCCTTAACGATACCGATCTTCGTGCAGAAATCAAGTAACGCTTCGGGCGGAACGCCGCGGTTACGCAAACCGGTTACCGTCGGCATACGAGGATCGTCCCAACCGTGTACGTGCCCTTCTTCCACAAGCTTTTTCAAATAGCGCTTGGACATGACCATGTTCGTTACGGCAAGACGGGCAAATTCGATTTGACGAGGCTTCGGCGCAAAACCGAGGTTGATCCCCACCCAGTCGTATAACGGTCTGTGATCTTCAAATTCCAGGGTACACAAAGAATGGGTTACGCCCTGCAAATAATCGCAAATGGGATGCGCGTAGTCATACATGGGATAGATGCACCATTTATCCCCCGTACGGTGATGCGTGCAACGTAAGATACGATAGATTACGGGATCGCGCATGTTCATGTTCGGCGACGCCATATCGATCTTCGCGCGCAAGCACTTGCTGCCGTCCGCGTACTTACCTGCTTTCATTTCACGGAAGAGCTGCAAATTCTCTTCCACGCTGCGGTTTCTGTACGGACTTTCCGTACCTGCCTGCGTCAGCGAGCCTCTGGTGGCGCTGATTTCTTCCGGAGAAAGATCGCAAACGAATGCCTTTCCGTCCAAAATCAACTTTTCCGCATACTCGTAAATCACGTCAAAGAAATCGGACGCATATACCTCTTTCGCCCACTTATATCCTACCCATTCGATGTCCTTACGAATGGCGTCGACGAATTCCGTCTTTTCCTTGGAAGGATTCGTGTCGTCAAAGAAGAGGTTGCACTTGCCTTCGTACTTCTTCGCCGTACCGAAGTTGACAAGCATACTCTTCACGTGGCCGATATGGAGATATCCGTTGGGTTCGGGAGGGAAACGGGTTTGTACCGCTTCGATCTTTCCGCTTTCGATATCCGCGTTTATGATCTGTTCTATAAAGTTGGTTGCTTCGATTGTTTTCATAATTTCTCTCGTTTATAGTGAATATGCTATATCACTGTAAATTTTAATATGTTTCCGCTGTACCGCCGTAAAACGGCGTAGATGCGAAGTATATACGTCGCTTAAGACAAACCGACAATTGTGCCGTCCGACAACAAATCAATCTTCTCCGCCGCAGGATGTGCGCCTAAACCGGGCATCAACATAATCTTACCTGCGATGGCTACGATAAAGCCCGCGCCGCCTTTCAAAACGATGTCTCTCACCGTCACACGGAAGCCCTCGGGTCTACCCAACAGCTCTGCATTATCAGAAAGGGAATATTGCGTTTTCGCAATGATCACGGGCAGATTTCCGCAACCCTTTTCTTCAATGGTCTTGATTTTGGAAAGCGCTTCTTCCGAGAAATCCACGCCGTCCGCGCCGTAAATTTTCTTCGCGATGTTCTCAATCTTTTCGCAAACCCCTTCGTTTAATTCGTAAGGGAATTCCATTTTCGAGGGGATTTCGCAAGCTTTAACGACCTCTGCCGCCAATTCCTTACCGCCCTCGCCGCCTTTTAAGAATACGTCTGTAAAGACCGCTACCGAGCCTGCTTTTTTCACCGTTTCGATGACGAAATCGGTTTCCGCCTGCGTATCGGTGAAGAATCTGTTCATCGCCACAACAACAGGCTTTTTATATACGTTTTTGATGTTTTCTATATGCTTTAAGAGGTTAGGCATGCCCTTTTCCAACGCTTCCAAATTCTCCATGGAAAGGTTGGTCTTGTCTGCGCCGCCGTGCAGCTTCAACGCTTTCACGGTTGCTACGATGACTACGCAATCCGGCTCGATACCTGCCGCGCGGCACTTCGTATCCAAAAACTTCTCCGCGCCAAGGTCTGCGCCAAACCCTGCTTCGGTTACTGCATATTCCGCAAGGCTCATCGCCGCGTACGTCGCCTGCACACTGTTGCACCCGTGCGCAATGTTCGCAAACGGTCCGCCGTGAATAATCGCAGGAGTATGTTCCAACGTTTGTACGAGGTTGGGTTTCATTGCGTCCTTTAAAAGTACCGCCATAGAACCTACCGCACCGGGAATATCCTTAGCCCGTACATATTCGCCGTCGGTGTTCAAGCCGACGATGATATTGCCCAGTCTCTTTTTTAAATCGTCGATATCGGTTGCCAAGCACAGCACTGCCATGACCTCGCTTGCCGCCGTAATATCGAAATGGTCCTCTCTTTCCACCCCTCTGCCTTTGCCACCGATCGTTACGTTGATCAGCTGACGTTCGTTCATATCCATACAACGGTGGAAGTAAATATTATTTACGTCGATTTTCAGTTCGTTTCCACGGAAAATGTGGTTATCCATCAAAGCGCAAAGAAGATTATTTGCCGCGGTGATCGCGTGTAAATCCCCCGTGAAGTGCAGATTGATTTCGGACATAGGCACGACCTGCGCATATCCGCCGCCCGCCGCGCCGCCTTTGATACCGAACACGGGACCGAGCGAAGGCTCTCTAAGCGCAAGACAAGCGCGTTTGCCGATTTTGGAAAGGCCGTCCGCAAGCCCGATGGAAACAGTGGTTTTGCCCTCCCCCGAAGACGTGGGGTTGATTGCCGTCACCAAAATGAGCTTCGCTTTGCGCGCTGCGTTTTTAGGTAAGCTGATTTTCGCTTTGTATTTTCCGTAAAGCTCCAAATTCTCTTCCGTGAGGTTGAGCTTTTTCGCCACTTCACGAATGTCTATCAATTTGGCGCTCTCTGCAATCTCGATATCCGAAAGCATTCCGTTCTCCTCTCTTGCAAATCGTTTTGGGACATACTTATCGACTATGTATAATCCTAGTTATAGTATTATAACATACTTTTTCAAAAAAGGGAATAGTTCTAGCCCAACTTTTTTCGATTTTTTTGTCATTTTTACAACTTTTTTTCTTTAGAAAAATATTTTTAGGAAAAACTGCTCTCTCTTGGAAAATTTTTCTGAAAAATCTTCCCCCTTTCGATTGACTTAACCAAGCAAAACATTGTATAATGACTTTGTATTGAATTTATAAATCGAGAGAGGTGCTATCATGGCAGAAAAAAGAGCAGTAACGATGGAAAAACTCGTTTCTCTTTGTAAAAACAGAGGTTTCATTTTTCCCGGCAGTGAAATTTACGGCGGACTTGCAAACACCTGGGATTACGGTCCTTTGGGTGTGGAACTCAAAAACAACGTAAAGAAAGCTTGGTGGAAAAAATTCGTACAGGAAAACCCCTATAACACGGGCGTGGATTGCGCAATTTTGATGAATACCCGTACGTGGATGGCTTCGGGCCACCTTGGCGGTTTCTCCGATCCGCTTATGGATTGCAAGAGCTGTAAGGCGCGCCATAGAGCCGACAACCTCGTGGAAGCGTACGTAGCGAAAAAGAAGCTGGACGTTAAGGTGGAAGGTATGGACAACGACGCTTTGGAAGCGTTCATCACCGAACACAAAATCGTTTGCCCCATTTGCGGCAACTCCAACTTCACTTCCATCCGTAAATTTAATTTGATGTTCAAGACCTTCCAGGGTGTAACGGAAGACTCTACGAACACGGTATACCTTCGCCCCGAAACGGCGCAGGGTATCTTCGTAAACTTCGAAAACGTACAGCGTTCCACCCGTATGAGAGTGCCCTTCGGTATCGGTCAGATCGGTAAATCCTTCCGTAACGAAATCACCCCCGGTAACTTTACGTTCCGTACCCGTGAATTCGAACAGATGGAGCTGGAATTCTTCTGCAAGCCCGGCACCGACCTCGAATGGTTTGCGTACTGGAAAGATTTCTGCAAGAACTGGCTTCTTTCCTTGGGTATGAAGGAAGAAAACCTGCATCTTAGAGATCACTCCGCAGAAGAGCTTTGCTTCTATTCCAAGGCAACGACGGACTTTGAATACAACTTCGCATTCGGTTGGGGCGAGCTTTGGGGGATTGCAGACAGAACGGATTACGACCTTTCTCAGCACGCGAAAGAATGCGGCAAGCCCATCACCTACCTCGATCCCGTTACCAACGAAAGATACGTACCCTACGTAGTAGAACCCTCCTTGGGCGCGGACCGCGTAGTGCTTGCTTTCCTTACGGACGCATACGATGAAGAAGTGGTAGACGCAGAAAAGAACGACGTTAGAACGGTGCTTCGTTTGCATCCTGCGCTTGCGCCTTATAAGTGCGCTGTTCTTCCCTTGCAGAAAAACCTTTCTGAAAAGGCTGACGAAATTTATGCGAAGATGCTGAAGAAATTCCCTGCGACCTACGACGTTACGGGCTCTATCGGAAAACGTTATCGCCGTCAGGACGAAATCGGTACGCCGTACTGTGTAACCATCGACTTCCAGACCTTGGAAGACAACACCGTTACCGTGCGCGACCGCGACAGCATGGAACAGATCCGCGTTTCCGTGGAAGAAGCCATTAAATATATCGAAGAGAAAATCGAATTTTAAGTAAAAACGAACGGGGCAGGTATGCGTTCAACGCATACCTGCCCTTTTATTTTACACTTCACCGTAGGGGACGGCGCCCGATGCCCCCGAAGAGAATTATCCCCCACCGCAAACAAAAAAACGGATGCGTTTGCATCCGTTTTTATTGTTCTCAAAAATTATTTCGTGAACGCTTCAACAGCACCTTCGGTACCGGAATAAACCCACTTACCGTCCTGCTTAATGATCTGATCTTCGTCTTCTTCAGCTTCATCTTTGTGTTCTTCATAATATTCCTTTGCATCGGAAGCAGATTCGAAAAGAACAGCCATGATAAATTCGCCGTCGCCAGTGAAGTTGCCCATAAGGGTATCAGCGCCCTTTGCTGCCGTAATGGAACCAACGGAGCCGTCAACACCGGGAATAGCTTCTTCAGAAGCACTAATAATCGTGTAGCCAGCATCTTTAAGCTTTTCCTGTGCTTTTTCAAGGTTAGCAGGTGCGCAAGCCGCAAGGCAGAGACAGAAAAGTGCAGTCATAAGACCAACTAAAAATTTTTTCATATGAGTTTTCCTCCAAAATAAAATTTTATGAAAGTATTATACCACTTAACATTTTTTTTGTCAATGGTTTTAAAAAATTTTTTTAATGTTCCACATTTTTAAAGCTTTTGTGAAAAAACTAAACCCCTTTATCTGTAAGAATAGAAAAATCATATTGAATATTCGTAACGTCCTTCCGTATCGTCATCAACTCCATTTGCATTTCCAATCCCTCTTCCTCTATTTCTTTTAGTTTTGCATCCATTTCGCAAAGTTTTTTATAAATCGCCATTAAAACCGTTTTTATTTCTTCCATCTTATTCCCTCAATATTTTGTTATTTCTATTATAATCTCAATAATTGAGAATGTCAAGTATAATTCTCAATTATTGATATAATACTATTGAGGAAAGTATGATACAGTTCAAGGAAAATTTAGTCAATTTAAGAAAAGCGAAAGCGTTGAGTCAAGCCGCGCTTGCAACCGCATTAAACGTTTCGGTAAAAACGATTTCGCATTGGGAAACGGGCTATACAGAGCCGTCTATCACGCAGCTTGTACAGCTTGCTGCATTCTTCGACATTTCCTTAGAAGATTTAATAAAAGATTAAACACCTCTTGCGAGGTGTTTTTTGTTTGGCTGTAAAAAATCCTTATTTATTATATGGATAGTTTTTCTTTTTAATATTCTCATAAGGAACAACGCGGTGTTTGGGCAATTCTTTGGCGAGCCTTGTAATCTCCTTTTGAAGATAAGTGCAAATCTTTTCGCGCAATTCCTCAGGGCTCAGCGTAGGATCGAACGCAATCGGCTTTCCAAAAACAATCTTTCTTAACGACGGCGCATTATACATCGGCACGAAAGACACCGCTTTTTTATACCGCTTATAATATAACCTTGCTACGTCGACAAACTTATCCTGAAATGCGTTGACAATTTCGTTATATTTCTCTCCTTTTTCAGGGAAAATGATTACGTGTGCGCCTTCGCCCAACGCCTTTACCGATTCCTTAAACGTACTCAACCCCCTCGCGTCCTTATACACGGCGATGGTGTCCGCATGGTTGAATACATAGCCGCAAAGCGGTGCCATTAAGTAGGACAGTAGCTTATACCACCACCTCGTCCACTTGGGCTTGAACGACCAAAAATCCTGATACGCGTACGCAGGTACCTCTTTGACGTGCATCATCTGCCCGATACACCAAATTTTTTTCTTGGCAGGAAAATGCAACTCGCAGGAAAGCGGCCCATGCGCTTGCGCATGATTCCCGATAATAATACAAGGCTCCTGTGGGATATTCTCCAACCCGACAAATTCTCGCTTCCCGTAGAAAAACCGCACGGTTTTCCAAAGCATTCTATAAAACAACGGCTTTTTTGCCATGCGCCTTTCCTCCTATGATTACGCCTTGCATTATACAGCGCGCTTCTAAACTTATTCTAAACAAACCGCCCATGTTTATCGCACGGGCGGTTTATTTTATGCGTTACGCTTTAATCCAAATAATTTCGTTGGGGGCAAGCGTCAGCTTCTGCGCCCTTCCGTTTACGTCATAGAAAGTTGTTTCCTGCACATCAAACGTGTTATTGATTACCGCATATTTACCGCTTTCGGGATAATACGTACAGTCGGTAACAACGTTTGTGGAATATGCTTTGAGCATCTCGTCTTCCTTATGACAGGACCAATACATGGCTCTAAGTAAAAGCCTTGCATTCTGAGGGCTGTAAGGCAAACCAGCCACATAAACACCCCTACCGTGTCCGTAATCATTCGTCGCAAGTTTCACTTCGCCAACGTTTACGTTTCTCTTGAAACGAGGAGAAATTTCAATATCCAAAACCTCCGCACCTTCTAATGCGTACACGTTTTTCATGCCTTCGCCATAATCAATTTCGCCTACCGCTTCTTGCGTGATAAAGTGCGCTTTCTTTTGAATATTGTACTTATCGTCAGAGAGTGTGAAGCCCTTTTCTTTGTCCACGCCGAGAATATCGGAAAGCTGGAAGAACTTGCCACCCTTTTGATATGCGGTGGGTTCGCCCACGCCGATGAAACCGTGCCCTGCCGCTACCCATTTTCTAAGCATAGTGACAAGCTTGTCGTTCGCCCAATACTCTGCGCCGCTGAACGCCGTGCCTTCGTCACCCACGTTCAAAATCACGTCGATGTCTTTATCGACGCCGTTTTCCAAAATCTCATCAAACGAAATGAAGCGCACGTCTACGCCAAGCCCGGACAACGCTTCGTATACCCCTTGGTAGGAATACACTTGTTGATACCAAAGCTCATGCGCGACCATGTGACACATCCAGCTGCGTTTTTTACCCCACGTATTTAAAATAGCCACCGTCAAGCCCGAATACGGCTTTGCGTTGTTCGCCGCATCACAGATAGAACGAAACTCATCGCACACCTGCCCTGCTCTTTCAATGAATTTCGGGAATTCCGCAGCCAACGCAAGGTATCCACCAAAACCCATTCTATCCAGCGGTTTTTTCATCATAGCTCTTCTTGCCGTCACCCAATTTCTGTTGAGTTCCGCAATCGCGTTTTCCTCATTCCCTTCAAAGAATGTATCGGGGAAGAAATAGGGCAAAAATCTACCTTCGTGGTATTTTACGTGTGGAATTTCGGACAGCATTCTTACCGTTACACCACCGCCGACAGAGCCTACCACCGCATCCAGCTGCATATCTTTAAAATAGTCGCCGTACGGTTCGGTACCGATCCAACTGTCGCCAAGGAACATCATCGCTTCCTTGCCCTCTGCATGGACAATATCCACCAGCTCGCGTACGGTTTTCGTTACGTACTTTTCCGTAAATTCCATATAATCCTTGAACTTCTTCGTAGGATTGATGAAATTGTTTTGATAGGTGCCGTTCGAAACAATATCCTCCGCTTTAAGCGTATAGCCGTATTCCGCTTCGAATGCATCGAACGCTCTCGGGCTAGCCGTCATGGGATAACCGAACCAATCCACGTGTCTTTCCTTATTGATTTCGTTGAAAACAAGGAAGAAATGATAAAGGAACGTCGTATAACGAACGACGTTTACGTTTTCGTTCTCCGCGCACCATTTTCTCATATTGTCTTTAATATGCTCGAACGTAGCCGCGTAACGGGGTTCCATTACCTTGTGCTTTTCAATATTCCAGTTATTCGTAATGTAGTTATACATTTGCGTGGAATCCCAAAGATTGACCGCAAAAAAATTGACGGTATATTCGTGGTAGGGAATCGCATTTTCAATGCGTACCTGCCCCCTCCCTGCGTATTCCCACGTGGAAATTTCTTCCCCCGTAGTACGGTCAAATACTTGCCAATACTTCTTAGGATTTTCCTCGTTGACCCCAAGCTGATCGTGGGAATATCCCTTTAAAAGATCTATCACCAACGTCTCCTCGGTGGCCAACGTGTAATTCGTCATCAAAAGTACGCTTTGCAATTCGTCCGTGTGTTTATCCGCCCATGCGTTATCACCACGCACGACAAAGTAGGTATTATATACTTTTTCCGCTAATTCTTTTGCGTTTTTAGGAAGATGAGTCCCGTCGCAATCACGCACGGCGTCTGCACCCCACAAATCGGCAATCTTTAACGTACCCTCTACGTAATTTTCATCCGTTGGTATGGTCACCCTTCCTTTTCTCATATTAGAGTCTCCTTATTATATTTTAACGTTTTTATTCTATCACGCTATGTGTGATTTGTCAAGCATCACCCTAAATCCTCCTGGATTCGTGACAGCAGAAATACAAAATTTGTTTATCCTTTGCCAATACTTTTAATAACTCCGCCGTTTTTGCCATATGCGTCGCATCCAAATGTACAAACGGATCATCCATAACGATAAACGGTTGCTCCGTTTCGTACATGTTATCCACGAGAGCCAAACGCAAACACAACGCGCAAAGACTTCTCTCCCCTGCGCTTAAGTGCCGTTCGCTTCGATCCTCGCCTCCTCGCTCGAACACAATATGGAAATCCTTGTCCATGCCGATCTTTTCCCCAATGACGCGGCTGAGCGCCCCTGCATAAATGGAGAATCTATCTTTAATCGGCGCAACGTACTTATCTTTCAGCGTCTGTTCCGCGCCTTTTAACGCCTCGATCGTATCAGCCAACAACGCGTACTTTTCATTATATTCTTTTAATCGTTCTTCCGCAAGCGCAAGGCTGTTTTCTATTTCTGGTAACCTTTCTACGTATCGCTCAATTTCCGCAATTCTCTTGTCACAATCGGCCAGCTCCTTCCTGCTATGAGAAAGTCGCGCGTGGATTTCATCCGTATCTACCCCCTCTTCCTTGGGTCGTTCGGTTAAATTATGTCTTTGTTTGTATTCGGCAATGCTTTGCGTTAAATCCGAATGCTCTTTACTGAGCAACGCTATTGTTCTCGCGTTCGATTCTAATGCACTCAACCCATCCATGGTACCCATGAACTCATCAAATCCATATTTTTTAAGAATACTCTTTCTATCCGTTTCTATCTCTTCAATGCGCCCAACGCTATCTTGCGTTTTCGCCGTAGAGGATTGTTTATCCGCCTGCAAAGAACGCAATGCTTGCACCGCTTCTATCAAATGAGTTAAGCCTACTTGTAAATCTGGTTCCGTTTCGCCGTATCTTTCTAAAAACGCAGCGATACCCTGCTGTAATTCCGTTGCCTCCGCATATATTTTTTGCTGACGCGCTTGCGCATGAGTAAGTAATTCTTGATATTCCTTATACGCTTGCAGATCCTCTTCCAGCGCATTGAAATCGTACACAGCACCTGCCTCACCGTAATAGCCGTACGGCACAGTGAACGCCCTAATTTTTTCCTCCAACGTGCGCAATTCGGACTGCAACGTAATCAAGCGTAAATGCACATCCGAATGGGGTATGTCTGTGCTTATCGTAGATTTTCCGCGAATCACCAGCGAGACAATACCCAACAAAACCGCCGCCGCGCAAAGCCCGATTCCAACCATTTGAATCACAAACAACAAGCCGATTCCGGCACCCAAAAGTGCCATCGCCGTTACAAACAAAGCAACAAACGCCTTGTTTTTCCCTTTCACCGACTGCGGCTGTGTATTTTGCGCAATCACCGCGGAAACCCCACGCATTTCATTATCTTTGCGCTTGTATTCTTCTACAAGTAAACGCTTTTGAGAGAGCTCAACCTCATCGGGTACACCGCGGCTAAACTTGCTTTCTAATACCCGTTGCTTGGCGGTCGTCTCCGTTTTTTCTGCCGCAAGCTCCGCTTTTAGAACGGATAACTGCGCAATCCCTGCCTGCATTTCACGGATATCCAAATCGCTTGGAATGCCGTTTTGGAAGCGGTTTTTCAAGACCTCCAACGCCCTTTCTTTTTCCTCGCTAAAGGCCGTCATTTGTAGACCGCCGCGCAACCGAGTCTCCTCTTGCGCATAGGCATGTAAGCGTTTACGCTCTATTTCGTCGGGCATGCCCTGCGGATACTTTTCCGCAACCGCGCGCCATTTTGTTTCCTTTTCAGCTGCCTGCTTGGACATGGAATCTAGCGTGTCCCACTTCTGGAAAAGAACGTCTCTTTCCCCGGCAACGCGCACTTCGGTTTCCAACACGGCGATTTCTTTCACCAACCGATCTCGTTCTACGTATTCTTCATAGAGACTGTCGCTCATACTTACAATGTTATGCGCTTTCGCGGTCCACTCTAAAATTTCCGCTTTGGTACGGCTGATTTTATCATTATTGCCGCGCGCGGCTTTCAAATCTTTTTTCGCTTTATCCAAAGCGTCGATTGCCGCCTCGAAATTGCTATCGTCCTCTCCCTCAACCGTTCCGTACAGCTTCTCATTGATGCTGTGCGTGGAGCCGATTTCGATTTCATCCGCTGTAATAAATACCGTTTTTTGGAAAGACTCTTCGTCCAAGCCGAATAGTTCTCTCCCTGGGGCATCGCTAAAGCCATGATACGGCGCGCCGCCGCAAATCACTTTCATCTCGTCGTTTTTACTGCTCTTTTTATCAAAAAAACGCTCGATTTTATATATCTTTCCACCCGATTCAAAGGTGATATTTCCGCCAAACTTTCCGCCGCCAAACGGATAGAAGCGTTGCCGATCGTTAAAGCCTTTCGAGGCTACCGTGTACGAGGGTAATCCGTAAAACATCGCTTTGATAAATGATGCAAGCGTCGTTTTTCCGCTGCCGTTTGCCTCGCAAAAACAATTCAACCCTGCCTCGAACGACCCCTCTATTTGGCTCAGCTTGCCATAGTTTTCAATATAGTAAGCGAGAAGTTTCATTTAATCCACCTCCCGTTGCGAAAGCGCTTTTAACCCAAGGGTTATCACGTTGCTCTTGCGTTCGTCAGACCAGTCCGTTCTCGCCAATACACCGCGCACAAATTCTCCACGCAACGTCAAGTCCCCTATATAGTCTTGGGGATCAATTTTACGGATCGTTTTATCTTTGACGGAAACAAAATAACATTCGGAGGCAAGCAGTCTTTCCATCTCCGCCGCTAACCCATCGTTGTCAAATAGAATCTCGCCGATAAGATGTACGCGATATAAATCGTTCGGACGGATCGTGATCTGCTTTTTGATTTCCAAATACGCGCCGTACACGTTTTCGGCTGCGGAAACGTCTACAGTGCATTCGCGAATCGTCCGTTGAGCAAAGGGTATAAATCTACTTTGCACGTCTTCGTCAATCTCCAACAAAACAAAGCCTTTTTCCCCTAAATCGTCGAAACCTCTTCCCTCTAAACAACCGCTGTACGCATACCTGCCCCTATCGTCTAAACGACTTTCACTGTAAGAATGGACGTGCCCAAGCGCCAGATAATCTACGTTTTTATCCGCTAAGGAAGGCAGATGTACCTTATCCACGCCTGAGGTGCTTGCCACTTGTCCGTGCAACATCACCACGTTCGTCTTATGCTTATCCAGCTTCAACGTGCTATAAAGAGAAAGCGCGTTTGATTTTGCAATTTCTATACCGCAGACACATACGTTATCGTAGCTGTATTCCGTCCATTCTTCCGAGAAAGTTTTCAGGTTTTTAAGCCTCTCTTCCGTATACGATTCTTCCCCATCGTGATTTCCACGCAAGTAGAGGAAATCGATGTCGGGATTCCCCTTTACAACGTCGTAGAAAAATTCTTTATCCCGTTTTAAGGGGCGATCGGAATCAAACACGTCGCCCGATAATAAAATCACACGCACGTTTTCCGCTTTTGCATATTCCACCATGCGGTGGAAGGTCTTGCGTACTTCCCCGCGTCTTTGATCCGCTTTTTCTTTCGGAAGCTTTGCTTCCATTTTCGAGCCGAGATGAACGTCGGCACAATGGATCATTTTCATCATGGTCTACTCCTATCTTTATTCATTGCATACATGGTATGCCCGTTTAATCGTTTACCCCGTACCAACGCTCGTTTTTATACGTGCAGCGTTCGGGAATTTTCTCCACGTACGGACTAGCAGAAACCGTACTTCTTCCATTGTAGGCGGCTCTTGTTAACACCAAGCGCTTTTTTGCCCTTGTAATCGCCACGTAAAACACTTTCTTTTCTTCCTCTTCCGTCGCTTCGCCTTGTGCGAAAAAGTTAGGGAAGTTTTTCTCGTCTACGCCGGCAATAATCACGACGTCAAACTCGCAACCCTTGGCTTGATGCACCGTCATCATCGGGATTGCTTTTCGCTTCGCCGCAAAGAGATTTTTATTTCCAAGTAAATCGACGTTCATTACAAATTCTCGTAAAAATAATTCGGCATTGTGCGCCTTTACCGTGCGGAACGTCGCCAGCAATTCCCCGATCAAGCGCGCGTCGGCTTCGGTGGAATAATGCTTTTTGAGTTTCAATCCGTCTACGATTTTCGTCACCAACCCAAACACGTCGTTGCTTTCCATATCCGCAGTCAATTCCTGCAAAAATAAATACAACTTCTCAAATTTATCCCTATATTTTTCGCATACGTTTTTACGCTCTAACGAAGTAGGCTGAATATCCTCCGTCAACATGGCGAAGAGCGCCTTCCCCGTCGCCACAATATCGCCGTATGCATTATGCGCCGCTTCGTTCACAATCCCATAGTGATCGCAAAGCGTGGAAAGCTTAAAGTTTGGAAGCTCCGCGTGCAACTCTTTCGCCATGACCATCGTATCGTATTCCGCTAAGACCTCTAAAGACGGCAACCCATTTTCAAGCAACTGTCTGTTGATCAGCGGCGCGTCGAAACGAAAACTATTGTGCCCTACAAGCACGCTGCCCTTAACAAACGCAGAAAATGCCTTCAACGCTTCCTCAGCAGACACGCCGCCGTGGGCTTTGATATATTCTAAATCAAAACCATGCGTTTCGTAAGCACCTCTACCTATCTCCACCGTCGGTAAAATCATTTGATCAAACGTATCGATAATCTCTCCCCGACGATTTAAACGGATTGCCGATAATTGCACCATTTCATCCTTGGTCAAATCCAACCCCGTCGTTTCGGTATCATAAATGACAATATTGTCGTTTTTTAATGATTCAATAAGGACATGGTACGGATCTCCATGCGTATAAACCTGCTTATCCAGGTAGGAAACAATCGACGCGCCTATCCGATTTTGTAAACGCAACTGTTCAATCGTCTTCACACCAACCAGACGCACGTACTTTTGCGTGATACGCTCCATACTCACCCTGTCCGCCCTATTAAGGAGCAGACGAATCATCGCCATTACGTCCTTGACCAGCGGCTTTTTATAAAACTGTAAATTCTCTTCCGCTGTAAAAAAGTGCTGATATTCCTCTAACGGATATTTTCTATTTTCCTCATCGAAGACTCGTTTTAACGCCGCAATATAGTTATTCGATCGCGCCATTATACAAACACTATCCTCGCTTTGCGCCGTTAGTTTTTTCACGTAACGATAGATTTGCACCCCTTCTTCCCTGCGGTTATCAAACCCGATGCAAAGAATTTTATCCCCGTCCGTCTCACTATGAATGCGAACCTCGTCAGGGCAGTATCTGCCCACCAAATCGGGGTAAGTGTTGCGCAAATACCCGAAAGTTGCTTCGGTAAGCACCTTTGTAGATCGGTAATTTTCGGAAAACATATACATTTTCGCCGAGTACCGTTCTATAAAATCCTTTAACACGTAGCTCGGCTTCGATCCTCGCCATTCGTAAATAGACTGAAAAAAATCTCCGCACATCATCAGTTTACTTTTGCCAAATATCCTCGTTAATACGGAATATTCCAAAAGGCTGGTATCCTGCATTTCATCAACGATGATATAAGCAAACCGCTGCTGCCAACGCCGCTGCGTTTCCTCATCCTTTAAAGCGCGCGAGGTGAAAATGATCAAATCGTCAAAGTCTACGCGATTGCTCATCCGAAGGTAGCCATCGTACGTGGATATCCAACGACCTGCATGCTTCGTCATTCCTTTCTCAAACTCGTAATCGCGTACCTGCCCCCCTCCTCCGCTATAAAATGAGAGGATTTCCTCATACTGTTTCGGCTTAGTGGCGCGAATGTAGGCAAAGGCATTTTGATAGTCTACTTCCTCGCTGTCAGAATAGAAATTTTGTTCTTCGCGCGCATGTTTGACAGCGCTAACAAAATTCCTCAATCCGTTTTTCTTTGTGAAAATTTCGAAAGTCGTTTCAGGTAATTCTTCCTCTACCTCTTCCATTTTCGCCGTTTTACCGCTTTTCCACAGCAAATACTGCGAGGATAAAATGCTTTGCAACAGCTCCTCCGCATCCATCTCATCACAGATCGTTGCTTCACTGTAACGATCGTTATTACGGCGGTTTTCCTCGCGCATGAATTGATAACAGAACCCGTGAATGGTGCGGATTTCCACCCTTTGCGACAGCTCGCCCACGTAACGGAAAATATCCTCGCGCATCTCATCACAAGCCTTCGTCGTGAAGGTTAAACACAAAATCTCTTCCGGACGTGCCTTACCCGTCTGGATAATATTTCCAACGCGGTTTGCTACAGTGAACGTCTTGCCCGTGCCTGCGCCTGCGAATAATATAATATTGTTTTCCAAATCCTCAATAACGCGTTGTTGCTGCGCGTTCGGCGCTTTGTTCATGCTTCCTTTTTCACTCCATTTTAACGGTATCATTATACCATAGTGGGACAGAAAAGTCAATACGCATAACTGAACAAGCAACAATAAAATAACCCCCTGTCTTTCGGCAGGGGGAGTATTTATCATATTTAGTTGTAAGAATGCAATTTCTTTTTTATTATCCGTGTCTTTTCGAATTCAATTTCGCCGTGCGGATCTCGTCCGCGTTTCTATTACGGATATTTCTTATCTGCATTCCTCACATATTACGTTCATTGGACTGTTACCTCGCTTTATCTTCTTTGTTAAAGTACCTTTTAGACACAGGGACGTAAATCATTCCTCCGTACCTCCTTTAACAAACTTTTCATTCTCTGCCGACCTCTCGTCGGTAGGGACTTACGTGTACGTCGGAGTATCCTCGTCCTTTTTAGTCTTTCTCGAAGTTACACAAATCATTTACGTGTACCTCCTTTTTTCGTTTATCCGCTTCTTTCGTTCCACGGTAACGCTTTCCGAATACTCAAAAGACTTTCGTCTTTAAAACATCTTTTCCGATGTTTTTTGGGTTATTTTCGATTTTCGCGCTTAAACGACAGCCTCATAATGGGAAGGAATCATCGCTTTTTATACCCTCCTTTCGAGTGAATTTTTTCGCCGTATCCCTACGGCACTTTGACCGATCCCTATCGGCCATTCTACATTAGTTCATTGGCGTTCTCCAAATGCTTTTATGAAATTTTCAAACATTTTTTGTTTGTTTCTTTCTTTTTGTACCTTTATTATAACAGAAATTTTCCGTTTGTCAATAGGTTTTTGAAAATTTTTTCAAATTTTTTTGCAGCATTTCTTTTTCACCCATAGGGTGAAAGTTTGGTAAAATTATCGATAAACCCTTTCTTTTGTTTGAATTCCGCCATATAAACTGCTATAATAATAACGTAAATAACCGCAGGAGCACGCATTATGCCGTTTATTGAATATGTTTTAATTCCATTCCTAATTATCCTTGCAGTTCTTACTCTGTTCATATTGCTGATTTCCTATTATTGCTACCGTCGGGTGTTCTATTCCCCTGCAAGAACACCGCTTGGAGAAGATGAATTCGAGCTTCCGCCAGGGGAAATCTACGAAGAATACCGCAATCAGATGGTAGCTTGGATGAAGGAAACGAGAACCATGCCGTGCGAGGAAGTGTCTATCACCTCGTTCGACGGCTTGACCTTGCGCGGGAAATATTATGAATATAAAAAAGGCGCACCTTTGGAAATCCTTTTTCACGGCTATCAAGGCAATATTGAGCGAGACCTTTGCGGTAGCGTACAGCGTTGTTTTGCGCTGGGTAGAAATGCGCTGCTTATCGATCAACGAGGTAGCGGCAACAGCGACGGACACGTAATTTCCTTTGGTATCAATGAACGGAAAGACTGCTTGCGTTGGATAGATTTTGCAATTAAAAAATTTGGCGAAGACGTCGTTATTATGCTTGGCGGCATATCCATGGGCGCGGCAACCGTATTATTGGCGGCAGGCGAAACGCTTCCTAAAAACGTCGTTTGCGCTTTAGGGGATTGCTCTTACTCCTCCGCGAAAGAAATTATACAGAAAATCGTCAAAGAAATGCATTTACCGCCGAAGCTCGTCTATCCGTTTATCAAGCTGGGTGCGAAGCTATATGGAAAGTTTGATTTAGACGAAACTTCCCCCGTAAAAGCAATGGAAACGTGTAAAATCCCCATTCTGCTTTTACACGGCGACGACGATGCCTTTGTTCCCTTTGAAATGAGCCGGAAAATTTACGACGCTTGTAAGACGAAAAAACGCCTTGTGGCCGTAAAAGGGGCAGGGCATGGTCTTGCCTACCCCAAAGATCAAGCCGGCTATATCGCCGCTTTAAAAGATTTTGAAGTTGCGTGCAAATTCTAACGAACAAGCTCGATTTGAATAGCGAATTTCGTCTTATAATTCGTCAAATTACCCCTTAAACAATATATGAAAAGAGCTGTGATTTTTGTTCACAGCTCTTTATTTATTCATTTACAGTTTTCTTTCAAAACGCTTTAAAAGCGCTTCGTCGCGAAGCAGTACACCGCCGCCCAAAACGGTGGCAAATTGCGGTTCTTCGCAGACATGGTACCGCATGTTGAGCTGTGCGCCGATATATTGCGGCGCATGGGAAAGCTTCATGATACCCCCCGAAAGATATACGCCCTTGCGATTGACAGCCGCGGCAACCTCCGCAGGTAAATTCCATAATACGCTTACTGCATATTCCAAAATTTTATTCACGTATACGCGAAGACATTCCGTAATACTGTTTGCGGAAACGGAAGCTGAGCACGGTTGGAAATTCTCCGTCGAGCTCCCCTCTGCCACTATCGTGCCGAGCGCACTCGCCGACAAGGATCCAATTTCATTTTTGATACGTTCCGCCGTTAACGCACCAATTTGAAGCTGATGATCTCGGCTGATTTTGCCAATAATGTTTGCGTCCATGTTATTGCCGCCAACGTTGATGGCAAGCCCGGATATAATGCCGTTTGCGGAAATGACCGCCGCATTGGAAACCCCATGCCCGATATCCAAACAAAAGACGGGATCGGATTCGCTAAGCACCGCGCCGCCGCCAAGCGCCGCCAAATACGGCTGTTCGACAAAACGCACTTTCTTAATACCGCATTCCTCTGCCAAGGCTGCATATTCCGCTAACTGCGCGTCGCCAAGCCCACAAGGGATACTCATCAAAATTTGCGCGTGGCGCAAAGCCGATCTCCTAATTTCGATACGGTTTAAAAACTCTTTCAGCATTGCCGCCGCAAGCGTCCTGTTGGCAATCAGCCCCTCAAAAATCGGAGAGACGATTTTCGTATATTCCGCCGTTTTTCCTACGAGGTTTTTCGCCGCCTTGCCGATGGCTTTGATTTCCTGCTCGGCAGCATCCACCGCCACACAGGACGGCTCTGCAAGCACGATTCCACTGTTCGTATCCGCGCGGTATATCTTTGTCATCGATGAACCGAGATCGATTGCAAGTTTAATCATTGCCACTCCTTCTCCACTTTTTCAAGCAATTTTTTAATTAGTTTCACGGGAAACCCTACCACGTTGGTGTAGCTCCCCTCAATCCGCTTTACCAAGCCGCCGTCCTGAATTCCATACGCGCCTGCTTTATCCATCGGCGAACCGCCTGCAATATACGCATGAATCCACTCGTCGCTGAGCTCCTCAAAATACACGTCGGTACCGTCCACCTCTGTAAAGCACTGCGTTTTGCCGTCTTTGACGCGCATCACACAAACGCCGGTATACACTGCGTGCTTGTTGCCCGACAGCATTTTTAACATACGGAAAGCGTCCGCTTCATCCATGGGTTTTCCAAGGACTTTTCCCTCAAACGCCACTATCGTATCCGAGCCTATCACCACTTTCCCTTCGTTTTCGGGACGGTGCGCAACCTCGCCTGCCTTCAACTTTGCAAGCTCGATTACAAGCGCTTTGGGCGATTCTGCCGTCTGTTTGCTTTCGTCCGCTAAGGACGGAATAATTTCAAAATCCGCAATCACTTCCGCAAGGAGCTGTTTTCTCCGCGGGGATGCGCTGGCTAAAACGTATTGCATACACTTCCTTCGCTAATTTAAGCACAAAAAAGACGGCTTTGGGGCTGGTTCGAATGATTTACTTTGGTTACATTGCACAAACTAGCGGTTTTATAAAAACCGAACGTTGGGACAAAACCTAAAACAAAAGCCGTTCCACCGCAACAGTGAAAACGGCTTTTATTTCGCTGATTTTATAAAATTTCCAAATTCTTTCTAAACGCTTTCTTGAATTCGGGGTTCGCTCTTTCCGCATCGCGAATTTCCAAAGCCGCGTCTCCCGTCACAATCGTTTTCATGATAACGGAATCACCAAGCACGTCGCAATTCAAACCGGTTACCATGCCGCAGTGGCTTCTATCCAAGCTTTCAGCAATACGAAGAAGAACACCGAGCTTCTTCACAGCGTCCAAATCCTCTTCCGTAACGATTCCCTTATACTTCTGCCATTCGATCATCGGCACGTCTTCGCCGTTATGGCAACCTGCCACAAACGCCGCCAAAATGATTTCACGGTGCGTTGCGCCGTAGATGGACGAACTCAAAATGGTATAACAGCTATGTCTTGCATGGCCGTAATACTTCATGCGCATACCGCAATCGTGCAAGCTTGCCGCAATTTTCAATACCTTAAGGTATTGCCTGGAGAATTTATGCAGTACGCGAAGCTGTTTGAACAGCTGCACAGAAAGATGCAATACGTGCTCAATATGCTTGGGATCGCAGCCGTAATACTTGATGAGTCTGTCAAGCGAATACGTCAACACGTCGGAGATGGGTTTTTCCATCGTGATAGGCAACGCATGGTTGACCATCAAGCCCTCGCGAAGACCGCTACCGCCGATGGTGAACGATTCGATGTTCATGTACTTAATAAAGGACTGCATAACCGCCATCGCAGCAGGCATAATATCCGCCCTTGAAGGGGATAAACCTTTGATCTTCTTGCGTCTATCCACGTCAAGCACCTTCATCATATTATAAATACCCGTGAAGTCCTCGGTTGCCAGCTTATAGTTATGCGCCATATCCAAAGGATATTTTCTAACCAATCTACTGATTTTAAACAGATTTCTGAACGAACCGCCAACGCCGATCATCTGCGTTTCGGGATCGACTTCGGAAAGCCAAGGAATCCGCTTTAACTGCTCGGTAAAGAATTCTTCCACGTGCGAAGCCGCTTCTTCGGGCGTTGCATCGTTTGCGAAAAGATCGGTAAGCGTCACAGCACCGAAAGGCAAGGACGCAAAACCGAGTACGTTACGTCTGTTGTAATAGATAATCTTCGTACTGCCGCCGCCGATTTCCAGAATAAGCCCCTTGGGAATATCCATCGAATTGATTACGCCGCGGTATACCAAAAGCGCTTCTTCCTCCTCGGAAAGAACACGAATGGTAATGTTACAGCTCACTTGAATTTCATCCAAGAACGAGCGTTGATTTTTTGCTCTGCGAACCGCCGCCGTACCTACGGCAATAATGCGGTCTACACCGCTGGTGTCGCAAAGACGCTTGAACATTTTTAACGTTTTGATGGTTTCTGCAATTCTTTGCGGCTTTAAAAAACCATCTCTGTCCATATCCTGACCGAGACGCACGCTTTCCTTCAATTCGTCAACGACCATATAATGTCCGTCAGCGAACATGTCCACAATGACGAGTCTTGCGGTATTCGAACCCAAATCAATTATCCCGATTTTTTCCACTTTAACTACCTCTTTTTGCATTAAACCCTGCTCATCCGACAAGGCTTTTTCGTGATTTCATGAAATTCTAACGAATTTTAGGGCGTTTTTTCTCTTTGCCCTTTTTCCCCATCTTAATTTTTTCCCATAGTTTACCACATAAAATCGTTTTTGTAAATACCCTTTTTGAAAATAATTCACAATTTTTCACTTTTTCTCTTATTTTGGATAAAATAAGCCTTTTTTTTCGTGCATTTTGTCAATTGACAAACCAAATTATATTTTTTATGCAAACGAAAACAAAAAAGAGCAACGTACCCAAACGCTGCTCCGTTATATCAATTTTTACCCGTTTTTACATTTTCAACTCGTACATGGTATGGAGATTTACAAAAAACGACGTTTAATTTTTACTTATTTTTGCAATAAAAAAGCTTTCAATTCCGCAAAATCCTTAAAAACGTATTCAGGCTTTGCCTCCACGTATTCCTCTTCGCTCTCTGCGTATCCCACGCGCAGCATAGCGCTGTCCATTCCGTTTATTTTTGCTCCTTCCACGTCGTACATTCTATCCCCAACCATAAGACATTCGTCGGCGCTTGCGCCCAAACGCTTCATCGCCTCTTTAATAACGTCTGCCTTCGTGGGCAAACTGCCATCGATACCGCTGCCCACTTCTTCGTCCAAATATTCGGAAAACCCAAATTTTTTCGCAATTTTCGAAGCGTATACGATGGGTTTCGACGTCGCCATCGCTTGCTTATACCCTGCCTCTTTCAAAGCTTTCAAAGTATCCAACGCGCCCTCGATGGGTTCGTTTTCCTGCCAACCGATTACCGAATATCTCTCTCTGTACTTCGCCGTAGCCATCCGCGCATCTTCCTCATTCATTCCAAAAAAGGTTTGGAAGGAATACATTAGCGAGGGGCCGATACACCCTTTTAACTGCTCGTAAGTCGGCTCTGCTCTGCCCATCTTTTCCAACGCGTAACGAATACACCCATGGATACCCGGATGGGAAAGCGTCAGCGTTCCATCCAAATCAAATAAAATATATTTGTACTTCTTCATAAAGCGCTCCTTTTCATGGATTTTAACACACTTCCTCATAATTGTCAAATGTTTTCCTTGGTGGCGTTGTAAAAGCTAAATAAGGATAAACCCACCAAAAATGCGCCAAAGGCTTTTCTCAGCACGGCGGACGGAAGCGAGGTGGCGATAAACGCCCCCAATACCGAAATTGCCAACGCAGGCACGGCTACCCATAAAATGCCCTTCGTTTCCAGCAAACCGTTTTGCGAATGCGTGCGCAAAGCAAACAAGCTCATAGGGAGAAAGGAAAATAAGTTTGCGCACTGCGCCATTTTCTGTTCCACGCCGCCCACCAAAATTAAAAGCGGGATCGTTACCGTTCCGCCGCCCATGCCCATTCCTGCAGGAATACCGCCGATAAACCCTAAAATCAAATACAAATAAAAACTCACGGCAGTCCCCCCTTATGAAAAGAATAAAAACGCGCCTGCCGCCGCTTGCAAAGCGGCGAATATGAGGTTAACCGTTTTTACGGGGAGTTTTCCCAGCCATTGCGCGCCCAAAACGCCGCCTGCCGTTACCCCGATCGCTGTGGGTATAAGCACGGAAAAATCGTAAATTCCGCGATACACATATAGCAAAAACGAGAGAAAAGAGACGGGCAAAATCAACAAAATCGCCGTCGCGTGCGCCCGTTTTTCTTCCAACCCCGTCCGTTGCAGTAAAGGCACGGCTATCATGCCGCCTCCGCCGCCAAAAAGACTGTTCGCCGCCCCTACGGCTACGCCGCAAGCCATCTTCCCATAGTTTTTTGCCGTGGTTTTTTCCATTTCCTTCCTCCAAATACAGCCTTATACATTATATAATGAGTATTTTTTTAAAAAATATCAAACTTTTTCTCCGTTTTAACGGCATAAACGCTTGCTAATAAAATGATTTTGTATTAAAATAGTATAGTGCAGACTTGGGGACTTTCCCTTTTATATTGTCTATAAGACAAACTCTGCTATCATCAAACAAAAAACCAAAGGTGGTTATATGAAAAGAACGAACAAAAACCGCAAAAGCAAATTCCTTGCCCTTCTCTTATCGGCAATGATGCTGTCTTCGACAGGCGCTGTGTTGGCGTCCTGCGCGAATGGAGGCGAATCCTCTTCGTCTTCCTCGTCTACGGAATCTTCCTCGACTGACAGCACTACCTCTACGAAGAAGGATGAGGGTTTAGTTAAGAACAGCAACTTCAATTTCACGACCTTGAGCAATACGACGGTCATCGGTACTCCCTCCAGCTGGAATGCGTCTTCTTCCGGCGCCGCTACCCATTCGAAAACGAGTGGCGTTATCGACGTGTCTGAGGAAGGTTGGAAATACCTGACGAAACACGCTGAAGACGTAAATTTGAACGATTATAAGACGGCAACGGAAATCCCCGAAGACGTATGGGATAAGCTGACCGCTAAGGATAAGCTTGATTTCTACACGCTTTGGAAAAAGGAAAACTCCGGGAAAACGATCTCCAAGGATTTCAAAAACTATGAATCCCTCAACGTATCGGCTACGGACAAACTCCCCGATGAAACGGTAGAAAACCCTGGCAGACACGAAGGCTTTGTAGATGCTGACGCAGAAAATAAAGACTATAACGTGCTCATGATTCATAACAGCACGAAGTCGGATAAGATCGTCGGTACGGCGAAGAAGTACACCTCTTCCTCCACCGTTTCCATCCCTGCAGGCTCTTCTGCGGAAATCTCCGTTTGGGTAAAGACGGCGAATTTGATGATGTCCGACAGCCAGGGCAACGCAGTCCCCGCAATCGGTAAGGGCGCTTATATCAGCGTTTCCAACACCGTTGGCGGCAAGGCGCTCGACGCATACGAAGTAAAGAATATTCAGGCTGACGAATGGACGAAGTACTCCTTCTATATCCAGGGCTCGTCCTACGCAACCACGACGTTCGCTATCACGCTTGGTCTCGGTCAGGGCAGCGGCGACGACCAGTACGAATACGTACAAGGTTTTGCGTTCTTCGATGATATTCAATGCGAAATCATCACGAATGACGAATACGCTACCGCTACGACGGGTATCAACAACGTTGCAGATATCAACGATGAAAAAGCTTATAAGACGGTAGACGCGTTCACCAGCACGCAGAAGACGTTCGCTATGGACTTCAACACGCAAACGTGGGAAGACGATTTCGTAGATAGCCTCATGGGTTCGTTCACCAGCCAAAAGACGGAAGCAAGCGACGGCATCAACACCAACGAAAAGCTTGATACAACAAACGATGAAATCGGCGCATTTGACAACTTTGCGGCAATCGCTGCGGCAGATGCGAATAACGCATATTTGCAATCCGTTTATAACAACTTCTTAAATAAGACGGAATACGCAGAAAAGAACGGCGTCGCATTTAATGATAAGGACACCCTTCTTATCCTCAGCACAGGCGGCGCGGCTTACACCGTAGACAGCAGCTACAAATTCAGCGTTCCCGCAAACGAAAGCTACGTAGCCCTTTCCTTCTACGTGAAGACGTCCGACCTTGACGGCGGCATCGGCGCAGGCATTTCCCTGTTCGAAACGTATGACAACAACGAAAACGTATTAGCATCCTTCAGCTCTATCGATACCTCCGATTTGACGGGCGTAACGATCGGCGATGACGAGGACGCATACGACGGCTGGCAGCAGGTATTCTTCTTCGTGGAAAGACCGGAAGATTCGGATATCAACAGCGCTTTTGAATTCCAGCTTCGTTTCAACTACGGTCCTACGGATATTACCTCTGCAACCGCTAAAACAAGCTTCAAACAAGGCTTCGCGGCGTTTACGAATTTCGAAACCCTCATCATGAACGAGATCGAATTCGACAGCGCGGCAACGGGTACGTATGCGAAGAAGGTAACTCTTCTTGGTGAAGACACGAAAGAAACCACCGGTAACAGCGGTTTCGACTCCGCTGCTGCAGTTCCTTCCGACGCTTTGGAAAACGGTCTTGCAAATCTTCAAAACTATAAAGGCGTTTACAGCGACAGCGCTTACGTAATGGCGAACAGCACGAACCGTGACGTAAATGGTTACGCAAACGCAGGTCTTTTAAATAAGGAAAGCTTTGAAAAAGCATTTGCAGCAAGCGCAGGCAAGGCTTGGCGCGACGGCATCGCAAACGGCGAAACGAATGCTACAACCGTTTGGAATAACGTATTCGAAGACTCCACGCAACCCCTTCTTATCTGGAACGCAAACGACGCAACGAAGGCTTACGGCTTTATCAGCTCTTCCAAGAGCCTTGCTACGGGTTACACCGCAGTATCCGTACGCGTAAAGACGGTCGATGCGAAAGCTTCCGTATACGTTGTGGATATGAATGATGAAAACCGCAGCGTTCTTTCGGTAAACAAGAGCCTTTCTTACTGGTATGATGAAAACGGCAACATCTGCGACGGCGATCCTTCCAAGTCGGCTACGTTGATTGCGTTCAAGCTCGGTAGCAACGGTTTGTACACCGCAAACGATAACTGGAACGGCTACACCGCAGATATGAACGGTAAGTACTACGCTAACCTTTCTGCTTACAGCAAGAATGCAAACGGCGACTTGGTAGCGGCTGACAACAGCGCAACCCACGATTACCACGGTTATGACTGGGATCGCATCGTATTCTATAAGGGTACGGACGGCTACTACACCGAAGCAAATAACGGCGGCGTGAAAGTTCACGATCTCCTTGATCTTACCAAGAAGTGCGACTACGAAGACGTAGAAACCTATACGGGTAGCGAACCCCTCTCCTGCCGCTACTATCCTTGGGATGGCGAAGGCAACCTCATCAGCCGCAAGCTTCAGCTTGAAAACATCGAAACGAACGGCGAATGGATGACGGTAACCTTCTATATCGGCAAAGGCGACAATGCAAAGAACTACCGTTTGGAAGTTTGGAGTGGTACAAGAAACAGCTCCACTGTAAACACCACCGGTTACGTTATCTTCGATACGAACAATCCCGGTACGGCAAGCACTAACGTAGACTCCTTGCTTACTATGCATAAGAATAATGATTATGCAGACGTGGATATGTTTGAAAGCGTATTCTCCTACTATGATACGGATAAGCACGTAAGATACGACAAGGCGGCTGACACCGAAAAGGTTGGCAACTTGTATACGGCTCCTACCAAGGAAGCAGGCGTTGCATATCTCTGCAGTGAAACGTCGACAAGCTACACGGTAATCGCAGATTACAGCAAGTCCGACGTCAACGTTGCGGCAACCACTCCCGAAACGGAAGAGGAAGACACAACGGAAGAAGATACCAACGACAGCGAAACCAACGTATGGTTGCTTGCAAGCTCCATCTCTGTTGCAGCAGTTCTCCTCCTTGCAGTTCTCAGCATCGTAATCCGTAAGGTCGTAGAAAAAACGCATAAGAAGCACGGCTTCAAAGTTCGTAAACCTAAGACGAAGAAAGAAACCGCTGTGAAGAAAGTCGAAAAGAAAGTTGATGAGGATAGCCCTTACAACGACTAATCGATTGTAAATGAATAAAAACACTCACCGCTTTGGTGAGTGTTTTTTTTACTGCAACCCTTTATGATTACAATTTTCTAAGCCCTTTCGGATAATGATTTTTTATAGTGCCGTTCACTGCTTTTCCAAGCCCTATAGGGTACCCGTGTACGCAAACAACACACCAGCCGTTGGCAATATTCTCCTCTTCTACCACCTCGCCTTTGAGGTACTTTTCTAGGCGAATTTCCTCTTCATGTAGGTTGAGCACGTTTTTACATTCCCGCGCTTGTACTGCCATCGCCAAAGAATGCGACGGTTCAAATCTTCCGTTTTTTACCTCGCCCAAGCGCACGCCAACGCGTAATACCTGCAAGCCTTTCCAATCGAATACGCCGTCGGGCAATTCGTATAATATCCCGTTTGCCTCATATAAACGGCGAGCAAACTTTTCCTTGAAAAAGGTCTTTTCAAAATCACGGTACGCCTTTTCCGCGTCTTTTGGACACCAAAGCTTACATTCTTTCAGGCGAGTATCCCATTCCCCCGTCTTTGCCGTCTTTTCAAATAAAGCCGCAAAATGCCCTTCACCCTTTACCCTATGCGGATAAAGTTTTTCCTGCGAAATCAAGCGCATTTCGGGATGTTTTTCCAAATAATCTTGTACCTGCCCCTCGTCTTCCGCCGTGGCAAAGGTGCATGTGGAATATACAAGCCTACCGCCGACGCAGAGCATTTTTGTCGCTTCATCCAAAATATAGGCTTGGCGCTTGGCACACATTTCTACGTTTTCCTCGCTCCATTCGGCAAGCGCCTCTTCTGCGTTTTTGCGGAACATTCCCTCCCCCGAACAGGGCGCGTCTACTAAGATTTTATCGAAATACCCTGCAAATTTTACGGAAAGGTTTTCGGGTAATTCGTTCAGCACAACGGCGTTTTTAATCCCCATTCTTTCCACGTTTTGAGAAAGGATTTTCGCGCGGCTGTTTATGGGTTCGTTTAATACGATCAAACCCTTGCCGTTCATTTTACAGGCAAGCTGTGTGCCTTTTCCGCCCGGCGCAGAACAAAGGTCTAATACCCTTTCTCCCTCCTGTACGTCTAAAAGTGGCGCGGCGCACATAGCAGAAGGCTCTTGCGAGTAGAAAATTCCAGCCGCATGAAAGGGAGATCCGCCCACCTTTTCTTCCTCGGTATAAAACCCGTTTTTCTCCCAGGCAACGGGTTCTCCGATAAAGGGTAAAACGGCTTTCAACTCGTCCATGCTCCCCTTTAACGGGTTTAAACGTACGCCTTTATAGGGCGTTTTTTCATAAACGGCGAAAAAGGCTTCCCATTCGGTTTTGGGAAGCTGTTTTTTTATATTTTCAATGAATTGTTCTGGTAATTTCGTCATAAAACGCACCTTATACGCCCAAATAAGCGGAAAATTCCGCAGCAGTAAGTACTTTGCCTTTGACGGATTTCAAACGAGGTCCGCCCTCCCCTTCAAAGCAAACGTAAATATCGCATTCCTCTGCGCGAGAGGTGAAAAACGCGCCTTGTGCAATCGCCGCGCTAAGCAACTTTTTGGAAAGGGGTAATTCCAGCTCTAAGGGGTGCGAAAAGCAAACCGAACGATTTTTCAGCAAGCCTTCTTTGGCACGCTTTCTCTTTTCGCGATCGGCAAAGCGGTAAAACTCTATTTTTGTGCGCTCGCGCTCCGCTTTTTTGCGTTCCTGCTCCTTGCGGTACTTTTCCAAACCAGCGGAAGTCGTCAAGGAGATTTCGTAATTCTCAATTCTGCCAAGCTTGATTTCGTATTTTTGGATAAGATGGGGCAGCGTTACGCCCTCGCCTGCCGCTTGACACATAGCTTGTGCAATACGCATGGTCGCGTAGGCGTCGTCTACCGCACGGTGCGCCACAAAATCCACGCCCAGTTCCTGCGCGATGATGCCAAGCCCGAATTGACGGGAATATTCCCCCACCGTGTTCATGTAAAGGAATTGCGTATCCGCAAAATCAAAAGTAAAGGACGGCAACTGAAAACGTTTGCTTTCCAAATTGAGGTATTTGACGTCGTTCATGGTGGCATGCCCGATTACGAGGGTATCGGGATCTTGCAATAGCCCATAGATTTTTTCCGCTTTCTCGCAAAAGGTAGGATATTTTTTGAAATCTTCATATCTGTATGGCAAAACCAACCCCTGCGTTCCCTTGCGGTCGGTCAAATGAAATCCGCCTTGGGGATTGATGAGGATGTCTTCCTTTTCCAAAATATGAAATTGTTCGTCCGTGAGGCAATACCCAAACGCGCAAATCTTCGCCGCATTTTTCGACACCACCGAACATTCAATATCAAAAAATAAATATTTCATAGCACTCTTGGAAAAGACCGCAACAACGTGCGGTCTTATATTTCATTGCATACCTGCCTACGCCTTTTACTGTTTAAGCGCCCACAGAATAGCGGTCTTTATTTATTCGTTGCAACTTGTCATTAACGCAAGCTCGACAAAGTATTATGAAAGATGATTCAGTACGAATCTTAAACGAAGCAAGATGCGAAAAAGACGATTTAATATAACGCCTAAACGGCGGAGATACGAGCAAGACGATTCAATACGAAGCCTAAACGAAGCAAGATGCGAAAAAGACAAGGAGAATGCGGATTTGGCAAGGGAGCGTACTAAGCGTACGTGACCGAAGACAAAACGCAAATTCGACGCTGTATTTTGACGCAGATTCTTCGTTTATTACTTAGGCAAAATAACAGACTTCCCACCCATATAAGGCCTCAACACTTCGGGAATGGTCACGCTGCCGTCTGCCTGCAAATGGTTTTCGATGAATGCGATCAGCATACGGGGAGGCGCTACTACCGTGTTGTTCAAGGTGTGGGCAAGCTTGGTCTTTCCGTCATCGTCTTTATAACGAATGGAAAGTCTTCTTGCTTGTGCGTCCGTGAGGTTGGAGCAGGAGCCTACTTCAAAGTACTTCTTCTGACGAGGGCTCCAAGCTTCTACGTCGCAGCTCTTATATTTGAGGTCTGCAAGGTCGCCCGAGCAGCAACCAAGCTGTCTTACGGGAATATCCATCGAACGGAAAAGTTCTACGGTATAGCTCCACAGCTTTTCATACCATTCGTCGCTCTCTTCAGGGCGGCAAACCACGATCATTTCCTGCTTTTCGAATTGGTGAATACGGTAAATACCTCTTTCTTCGATGCCGTGTGCACCCTTTTCCTTTCTGAAGCAAGGAGAGTAGCTCGTCATTGCCATAGGAAGCTTTTTCCCGTCGATGATTTGTCCCATAAAGCGGCCGATCATGGAGTGTTCGCTGGTACCGATAAGGTAAAGATCTTCTCCCTCGATCTTGTACATCATGTTTTCCATTTCGTCAAAGCTCATAACCCCGGAAACGACGTCGCCGTGGATCATGTAGGGAGGAATTACGTAAGTAAAGCCTTTGTCGATCATGAAATCACGCGCATACGAAAGGACTGCGGAATGCAAACGCGCAATATCCCCCGTTAAATAGTAGAACCCCTGGCCGGAGGTACGGCGTGCGGAATCCACGTCGATCCCGTCGAGGTTTTCTAAAATATCCAAATGATAAGGCACTTCGTATTCGGGCACTTTCGCTTCGCCGAAACGCTGCAGCTCTACGTTTTGAGAATCGTCTTTACCAAGGGGCACGTCGTCAGCGATAATATTAGGAATGCTCATCATTGCTTTCTTGAGCTCCGCTTCCGTTTCCGCACTTTCCTGTTCGAGGACAACGAGACGCTCTGCGTCTGCCTTAACCTGCGCCTTTACCTGTTCCGCTTCCTCTCTCTTTCCCTCTTTCATGAGCATACCTACCTGCTTGGAAAGGGTGTTTCTTGCCGCGCGAAGCGCGTCCCCTTCGGAAATCAGCGCGCGACGCTTTGCGTCAAGCTCTAACGCCTTGTCCACAAGCGGAAGCTTATGATCTTGGAATTTTTTACGGATATTTTCTTTTACAAGTTCCGGATTGGTACGGATAAGGTTGATGTCAATCATGTTTTACCTCTTCATTCTTTTCAGTATACACACATTATACAACTTTTCCCCCGTAAATGCAATTAAAACAAAAGTGCTAAACCCGATTTCCTGTAAATTTTCCTTAAAAAACTTGTATTTTTCACACGTATATGGTATAATAAAAGCAATATAATGTTTCGTAAGGTCTAAAAACATGAAAAAAGACAATTCCTCAAATTTGAGATTATCCAAAGAGGAAAAGCAGGATAGAAAATTCCGTTCCCTTTTCCCAAAACGAAAAAAGAAGAAAGGAAGCTCTTCCATGATGGACGTAAAGCGTTTTCACGCACACGCGCATGAGGGCTTGTCCTCGGCGCAGGTTGCCGAACGCGTAGAACAAGGGCTTGTCAATACCTCGGGGAAAAAGTACTCGAAATCGTATGCCAGCATCTTCTTTGGCAATATCTGCACGGGGTTCAACTTGCTTTGCGCCGTTTGCGCCGTTGCATTGATCCTTGCCCACGCTCCTTTCAATCAATATACGTTCGTTTTCATTTTCTTGGCGAACATGCTTGTGGGTATCGTGCTGGAAATCCGCGCGAAAAAGAAACTGGATAAACTGTCCATCCTTTCCGCATCCACAGCGAAAGTCATGCGAAATGGCAGACGAATGGAGATACCCGTTGAGGAGATTGTTATCGACGATATTCTCCTCCTCTCCGCAGGCCAGCAGGTACCTGCCGACTGTATCGCCGTCGAGGGCATGGCTGAGCTCAACGAATCCCTCTTGACCGGTGAATCCGTACCCATTAAGAAAGAGGACGGGGCACAACTGTATGCAGGTTCGTTCGTGGCAAGCGGCCATATCGCAGTGCGCGTAGATAAAATCGGCGACGATACCTATATCAGTAAACTCACGTCCAAGGCGAAGACGTATAAACGTCCAAATTCGGAAATTATGAACTCCATCAGCTTATTTATCAAGGTGATTGCAGTTCTTATTATCCCCATTGCAATATTGATGTTCTTCAATAACCTGACGGCGGTTGGACTGACTTGGGATATGTTGCAAGAAACGGGCGGATTTTGGAATAATTTACTCCGTATTAAAAACGAGAATCTATTTAGCGCGATTCGCACCACCGCTTCCGTTGTTATCGGTATGATCCCCTCAGGTCTTTTGCTGTTGACTACGGTTGCCCTCTCCACAGGTATGATCCGTTTGGCGAAGTATAACACCCTCGTGCAGGATATGTACTCCCTCGAAATGCTTGCGCGCGTTAACGTGCTGTGTCTCGATAAAACGGGTACGATTACAGACGGACGAATGAAGGTAAGCGATTGCATTTTGCTGAACGCTTCTTCAGAATACGGCGTAGACGATATACTCGGCTCTATGCTGGCGTCCTTGAAAGACAATAACCAAACTTCGATCGCTTTATACGAGCGTTTTGGTCACTCTTCGGCGTTACAACCGATTGCTACCCTCCCCTTCTCGTCAGCGAGAAAACTCTCCGCCGTTACCTTTGAAGAGGCAGGCACGTATGTCATCGGCGCGCCGGAATTCGTATTAAAACCCGTACCCGTGCGTGTGGATAAAATCGTAAAGCAGTATGCGCAGATGGGTTTGCGAGTGCTTGTACTCGCCCATGCTACGGGCGCAATCCAAGGGGATAAAGTTCCCTCGGGCTTGAGAACGGTGGCAATCATTACCCTTTCGGATAACATTCGCCCCGACGCCGTGGAAACCATTAAGTGGTTTAGAGAAAACGACGTAAACGTAAAGGTGATTTCGGGTGATAACCCCGTTACCGTTTCCGAAGTAGCAAGACGCGCAGGCATCAAAAACGCCGCGCAGTTCATCTCCCTTGAAGGCTTGTCCGAATTAGAGGTAGAAACAGCGGCAAATCAGTACACCGTATTCGGACGCGTAACCCCCGAACAAAAAGCGATTTTGATCCGCGCAATTAAAAAAGCCGGCAACACCGTTGCCATGACGGGCGACGGCGTCAACGATATTTTAGCAATGAAAGAAGCGGATTGCGCCGTATCCGTGGCCTCGGGTAGTGAAGCGGCAAGAAACGTTTCCAACCTCGTATTGCAGGATAATAACTTCGGCTCTATGCCGCAAATCGTAAACGAGGGGCGCCGAGTTATCAACAACGTAAAGAACTCCGCTTCCCTTTATATCATGAAAACGTTGCTGGTTTTAACCCTCGCGATCGTTTGTTTCGTGCTCAAAGAACAGTACTTCTTCACAACGAATAACATGTTCATGTTCGAATTCTTTATCAGCGCGATTCCGTCCATGGTACTTTCTCTTCAGCCGAATACCGACCGTGTTAAGGGTAAATTTATCCCTTACGTATTAAGCCGCGCGATACCCGGCGCATTGACGTTGGCAGCCGGCATTATGACGGTATATATCGTCAGCAGCAGCTCTTTCGCAGGCGCATTTGGATTGATTAAATCTACGGACGTTGCAAATCCCAACCACGAATACAAGGCTATGCTTATCCTTGCTTTGACGGGCTGCGGCTTGGTTATGCTCTATCGTATTTGCCAAAGATTCAACGTTTTACGTGCCATCTTGTATATCGTCACCGTATCCTTGTGCGTGTTGATGATTTCGGTTGGCTGGCTGAGTACGTTTGTATATGAAAGCTGGCCAGCTGTAAGCCTCACAATGCCCCAAATTTTATTGCTGATTATTATTATACAAGCGGCGTTCCCGATTTCAGGATTCTTAATAAAGGCATGCGATATGATGAATCCTGCAGACGATTAACCAAGTTGGAGCGATTTTATGGTTACAACGTTAGATATTTCAAAAAAGTTGGCGGAAAGCATCAAACAAAGCGGTTTTACACAAATGGAGATCGCCCAAAAAATCGGCGTGAGACAACAACAAATTTCCTCGTATATCAACGGAAAAACCTTGCCTGCGTTAGATACCCTTTCCAACCTCTGCTCCCTTTTGGATTTAGACGCAAACGAAATCCTTTGCGTAGAACGCCCAAAGCAGTATTGATTTTTTCTGTATAAGAAAAGCTCCCGAATTTCGGGAGCTTTTTTGTTTCATCGCATACCTGTATGTGGTTATAAGTCTTCTTTTGCCGTATCCATAAGGATAATCAAATCTTTGACGATTCTAAAATCTCGCTCGGATAAATTGTGTAAACGTTCTTCCACGGTACGATATTCACCCTGCGGAATATTAGCGTCTATCAAGTCACGTGGGGATATTTTTAATACCTCGCACATTAAAAAATAATCTTGCATTTTTAAAGACGTGTGTCCCTTTTCCAAAAAAGAAACTTGT